>CAMLMI010000097.1 GCA_946480965.1 uncultured Verrucomicrobiales bacterium
TGTCTTAAACCGACCGCGTGCCGACCGAAACCGAACGCCCGCTCATCGCCCGCTGCCTGCGGGGCGAGGCGGCGGCTTGGGACGAGCTGTTCACCGCGCACTATCCGGCCACGGCCCGGTTCGTCTTCCAGATTTCCGGCGACTTCTCGCGCGAAGACGCGGAGGAGATCGCGCAGGAGACCTTCCTCTCCGTGGTGCAGCACCTCGGCACCTTCCAGGGGAACAGCCAGCTCCAGACGTGGATCTTCCGCATCGCGGGCAACAAGGCGCGCGATTTTCTGGAGAAGCGCCACGCGGCCAAACGCGGCGGCGGACAGCTCGCGCTTTCGCTCGACGCGGAAGATCCCGAGACGGGGCTTTCGCCCGATCCGGCCGCTCCGTTGCCTTCGCCGGACGTGATCCTGCAAAACTCCGAGACGGCCATGCTGGTGTCCGACGCGTTGGCGCTGATGGAAGCGCCGTGCCGCGAAGTGATCGAGCTGCGCTACTTCGGCGACCGCAGCTACGACGAGATTTCCGCCGAACTGGGCCTGAACGTAAAGACCGTCAGCTCCCGCCTGAGCAAATGCCTCGATCGGCTGGAGGACGTCGCCCGTCGGCTGTTTACCCGAAAGAATTCCCCCACGAATCCCGTCTGACCCGGAGCGGACCCGATGCCTGAAGAACCGAAACAACCGATCGAAGACCTGCTGGAAGCCCACGCTCAGAAGCGCCGGGCCGAAGGCGGCGACTTCACGCTGCATCCGGCCACGCGCACCTTGCTGCTGGGCGAAGCGAAGCGCGTGCATGGCCCGGCCGAGAGCGCGCCGGAAAAGCCTGTGCGTTCCGCGTGGTTCCTGCTCTGGACCCGATTGGCCGGGGCGTTCGGCTTCGTCGCATTGTTGGGTTTGGGCGTGGTGGTTTTTCAGCAGTTCGAACCCGCGCCGAAGATGGAAATGGCCGCGCAGCCAATGGTGTTCCAAGGGACCGTGTCCAACTTGCGCATCGGCGGCTTGTTCGAGGTCGTGCCGGAGCCACAGAGCGCACTGTCGAGTCCGACCATCGCAAGCACGTCGCCCGAAGCGGCTTCAGCTCCACAACGATCGTTGACGGATTCCAGCGAGCCTGCGCCGGAGCTGGCCATGCGCACCCGTGAAGCGCGGGTTGATCCTCCATCGGCCGCTTCGGCTCCCAAGCCAGCGGCGAGCCCCGTGCCGACGGCGATCTTGCCGGAGGGCCGGGCCAAAGCCGCAGTGCTCAACGAACCGGCGACTAGCGCGACGGAACAGCTGGCGGGCGTCGCGTTCCGCCGCGTGGAAGTGCCCGACGGCTTGCGGCGCAATCTCCAGTCGCCCGCGCTGCCGCCGGTGCTGACGAGCTTCCGTGTTTCCCTGTTGGGCAACCGTCTACGGATCGAGGAAACGGACGGCTCCATCTATCTGGGTGACCTATCCCCGTCGGGCGGCGCATTTGCCGTGGCCGGGACGAATCGCACCAGCGGTTTGTCAGTCCGGTTCAGCGGCCGCTCCGAATCGACGAACTCTCTCCCCACCGTGCTGGAAGGCACCGTCTCCCTCGGCGACCGCCAGCAATGGCGCATGCGGGCGGAGGCCCAGCGCTGAACCATGCCCAAGGTGTCGGCAGCGGATCGTTGGCTCCACGAGCGGGAACTGCTCGCCGCTGGAACCTGGCCGATTGCTGGAGTGGACGAAGCGGGACGCGGTCCCTTGGCCGGTCCTGTGGTCGCGGCGGCGGTCGTTTTCCCCGAAGGCTGGGTGCGGAGCGAATTTCCCGAGAACCTGCGCAGGGTGAACGACTCCAAGCAGCTTTCCGAACGGGTGAGGGAAGAGCTCTTCGCCGAACTGACCGCTTGCCCGGAAATCCGATTTGCCCTCGCTGAAGCCGATGCGGCGCGGATCGACCAGTTGAACATCCTCCAGGCCACGCATTGGGCCATGAACGAAGCCTTGGCCCGCCTGCAACCCGCGCCAATCCATGTGCTGGTGGACGGGCTGAAGGTGAAGTCGCTGCGGTTTCCCCAGACGCCCTTGGTCAAAGGCGATTCCCGGTCCTATTCCATCGCCGCCGCGAGCATCTTGGCCAAGGTCACGCGGGATCGGTTGATGGTCCGCTACGATGCGGAGTTTCCCGGCTACGGCTTCGCCATCCACAAAGGCTATCCCACACCCGCGCATCTGGACGCACTGAAGCGTCTTGGCCCGACTCCGATCCATCGCCGGAGCTTCGCACCGTTGAAGGCGGAGCAATTGTCGCTCTGTTGAAGGGCGAATTCGGCTGGCCAATTGACACGACCAACTCCGTCGTTAAGCTCATTCCAGACAAAGTCAGTCCGCTTTGTCCGATAGCGACCAAAACACCATGCAAATCACGCGCGCAGGCGAATACGGGATGTTGGGCCTCATGGCTCTGGCCCGTCGTCCCTTGGGCGAGGTGGTCATGCTGGATGTCGTTGCTTCCGAAGAGGAAATCCCGGTCAGCTTTCTCGGGAAAATTTTCCAGAATTTGACCAAGGCCGGGCTGGTCCGCTCGGCGCGGGGCTCCAAAGGCGGCTTCTGCCTGCTGCGTTCGCCGGAAGAGATCACCGTGCTGGAGGTCATCGAGGCCATCGAGGGCAAGATCGCCTTCCAGCGCTGCCAAGAGGACAAGCCCGACTGCACCCACATGGGCGGTTGCGCGCTCTGTGGGCTCTTCAGCGAGGCGCAGGACAAGGTAAAGGAAGTCTTCGCCCGCACGACCGTGGCCCAGTTGGCCCGGAAGCATGTTCCCTTCACCGAGCATCAGGCCCAGCAGGGTCTGACCGGTCCCAAACACCAACCCGGCAAGCCCGTGCCCGAGCGGCTGATCCAGCTTTCCAAGTCCCCGCAACCCATTCACTGAAAACGATTTTATGAGCGATACCTACACCCTCTACAACGACACGGTCATGGAGCACTTCATGAACCCCCGGAACATGGGCGACATCAAGGACGCCGACGGTGTGGGCGAAGTGGGCGCGGCCGCCTGCGGCGACATCATGAAGATCTCCCTCAAGATCAAGGACGGGAAGATCGAGGACGCCCGCTTCAAGACCTTCGGCTGCGGCTCCGCCATCGCCAGTTCCAGCATGGCCACCGAACTGATCAAGGGCCGCACCATCGACGAGGCCATGAACTTCTCGAACCAAGAGGTCGTGGACGCCCTCGGCGGCCTGCCCCCGGTGAAGATCCATTGCTCCGTCTTGGCTGAAGAAGCCCTCAAGGCCGCGCTGGAAGACTACGTGAAGAAGCACCCGGAACTGGCGGCGAAGGTTCAAAAGACAGAAGCTGCTGTTGCTTGAGCCGATTCCTCCAGCGCTTTCGATTGTTCACAGGTTTGGTCTTGCTCGTATCCAGTCTGGTTTTCACAGCTGGATGCGAGCGGACGAAGCAAGTCGCCAAAGACACCGGCGAAGGCTACCTGATCGCAAAGGATATTCTTGGCCAAGCTGCGACACTGATCGATTCCTTCCGCACCAACGACTTTTCCAAGGCCAAAGAAATCGGAGCCGAGGTAGATCGGGTCTTGGAATCCCGAGCGATCGGCTGGCATGTCGATGTCTTGATGCTTCAGGAGAAGTCCGGATCACCGGCCGCTTTGGAAAAAGTGCGCGAACTCCGCCAATCCGAGGGCATAACCGAGTTGGAAACCGCCGCTTTGGATCGGCTTGAAAAGTTTCTCCTCCAAACGGGGAACGCTAAGGCCAGCGAGACGGCGCTGGATCTATTAGCGGTGGGATGCGCCGTGGCTGTTGAAGCCAAGTATGGAAAACTTGGAGGCCACGGAGCTTTGGGTGGCATGGGCCTGCAAACTCGCGAATGGCTGAGGACTCTCAGGCCATCGCCCGCAATCACTTCGGAAGCGACGAACGCACCGGGGTTATGACTGTTCTGGCTGGAGGCGAAGTCAGCCTCGAGCCCATTTTCTAACGACTTTTATGCGCCACGTCTTTCTCGACCATCAGTCCAGCACGCCGGTTCTTCCGGAGGTGTTCGACGCGATGAAACCCTATTTCACCGAGTATTTCGGTAACGCCTCGTCGCTCCACCAGCACGGGCTCCGCGTCCGCGACGCGCTCAAGAAGGCCCGCCAGCAGATGGCCGCGTTGATCAACGCCGACAGCGAAGAGGAGATCTTCTTCACCTCCGACGGCACCGAGTCGGCCAATCTCGCCATCAAGGGCGTGGCCTACGCCAACGAACGGAAGGGCAAACACCTTGTCATCAGCGCCACGGAACACCCGAGCATCGTCCAGTCGGTCGAGTTCCTGGAGAAACAGGGTTGGACCTGCACCCAAGTGCCCGTGGACGCCGAAGGCGTGATCAACCTGGAGGCGCTCCAAGCCGCCATCACCAAGGAGACCACGCTCGTCGCCGTCCAATACGTCAACCACGACATCGGCACCATCCAGCCGATCGTCGAGGTCGGCCGGATCTGCGCCGAGAAGGGCGTTCCCCTCTACGTGGATTGCGAAGCCAGTGCGGGTTGGATGCCGATCGACGTAAAGCAATTTGGCGCCGCCTTGGTCAGCTTTTCGCCGCATCGCTTCTACGGACCCAAGGGCGTGGGCGTGCTCTACCGCAACAAGAAGGCCCGCTTGGTCTCCATCCTTCACGGCGGCGTGCAGGAAGGCGGACGCCGCGCCGGCACGGAGAACGTTCCTGCCATCGTCGGCGGCGGCGTGGCGGCGGAGATCGCGCTGCGCGAGATGCCCCAGCGCATGGCGCACGTCACCGCGTTGCAGAAGCGGTTGTGGGACGGGCTGAAGGCGCAGGTGAAGTTCATCAAGCTGAACGGCCCCGAGCCCGGACCCAAGCGCATCGGCACCAATCTGAACCTCTCCACCGAGTTCATCGAAGGCGAAGGCCAGTTGCTGCTCTGCGACATGAACGGCATCGCCGTGGCCAGCGGTTCGAGCTGTGTGAGCAAGAGCTTGAAGATCTCCCACGTGCTCGCGGCCATCGGCCTCGACCATGCGCTGGCCCAGGGCAACATCATCATGACCCTCGGCAAGGACAACACGGTCGAGGACGTGGACTACGTGGTGGAAACGTTCGTCAAGATCGTGACCAAGCTGCGCGGCATGTCGCCGATGTGGGACGAGTTC
This sequence comes from uncultured Verrucomicrobiales bacterium, assembly GCA_946480965.1. Next base: position 5,123 of record CAMLMI010000097.1, read on the forward strand.
GAGCGCGGCGTGATCGACTCCGTGATCAATCCGACCGGGAGGGGAAAGTCTTTTAGCCAGCACGCCGCCGATGTCTCGGGCAAGGCGGCGCATTGATTCCTTTGCACAGCGCGGCGGCCAGTTGCAGATTGGCCGCCGCTTTTTTGTTCACAGACATTTGAACTCCGTCCGCTGAGATGCTCTCCCAAGACTCCATCCTGAACGCCCTCAAGTCGGTCAAATACCCCGGCTTTTCCCGCGACATCGTTTCCTTCGGCATCGTCAAGCAGGCGCAGATCGACGGCGGTGCCGTGACCGTGTTGCTCCAACTCACCAGCGCCAACGCGCAGGTCGCCCAGCAATTGAAGGCCGATTGCACGAAGGCGCTGACCGCCTTGGCCGGGGTGGAGAAGATTTCCGTCGATGTGTCCATGCCGCAGGCTGGCGGCCCCGCGCCGACGGCGACGAACAAGGTGGCCGGCATCCGCAAGGTGGTGGCCGTGGCTTCGGGCAAGGGCGGCGTCGGCAAGTCCACCGTCTCCGTCAATCTGGCCTGCGCGCTCGCCCGCTTGGGATTGAACGTCGGCCTGCTCGATTGCGACATCTACGGCCCGAGCATTCCGCTGATGATGGGCGTGAACGAAAAGCCCTACGTGGACGAAGAGGAGAAGCTGATTCCCCTGGAAAGCCACGGAGTGAAGCTGATGAGCATGGGGTTTCTGATCGAGGGCGACCAAGCCGTGATTTGGCGTGGACCAATGATCCAGAAGACCATCCAGCAGTTCATCATGCAGGTGGCTTGGGGCGATCTCGACGTGTTGCTGGTCGATCTTCCGCCCGGCACCGGCGACGCGCAGCTCTCGCTCTGCCAGACCGTGCCGCTGGACGGCGGTGTCGTAGTGACCACACCGCAGGAAGCGTCGCTCGGCGTGGTGCGCAAGGGCATCCACATGTTCAACAAGGTGAACGTGCCGCTGCTCGGCATCGTGGAGAACATGAGCTACTTCACCGCGCCCGACGGCAGCCGCGTGGAGATCTTCGGCCACGGCGGCGGCCAGGCGGAAGCCGAACGGCAGAAGACCGCGTTTCTCGGTGAAGTCCCGCTCTTCACCGCCATCCGCGAAGGCGGCGACAAAGGTTTGCCGATCACCGTCTCCGCGCCCGACAGCGAGGCGGCGCGTCCGTTTTTCGGCGTCGCCCAGGCGCTGCGCGGGCGGTTGGCGATTTGATCCGAACCGCTGGCGGCGGGAATTCCGGATTGCGCCGAAGAGGCGCGCCGTTACCTTCCCGCCATCGCAACCAGTGCTACGACACCCATGTCGAATCCCAATCCAGACAGGGCATCGGGGAATGAGTTGGTCAAACGCTCCTCGCTCTACCGCGAATACCAGGCGGAGCGGGAGGAGATCCTGAAGCACAAGTGGATCGAGTCCGAGAAGGCCGGCCACGACATCGGCTTCGAGCGCGCCCTGACCGACTGGATCATCCACCACCGCGCCCAGTGGCGACGCACCCGCCTGCAACAGCTCCAGCAGGAAGGCACGAAGGCGTGACCGGAGGTTGTTCCGCTTGTGGCTTGGAGAGGCGCGGCACGCTGCCCTACCTTCCCTCTCCGTGAAGCTTTCCGTCAAAAGCGACTACGCTTGCCGCGCCGTCCTCTCCCTCGCCCGCCACTACAGCGAAGGCTCCGCGCGGCGCATCGAGGAGATGGCGACCGAACAGGGCATCTCGCCCAACTACCTCGTCCAGATCCTCATCGAGATGAAGTCCGGTCGGATCGTGAAGAGCGTGCGCGGCAAGGAAGGCGGCTACCTGCTCGCGCGTCCCCCCGGCCAGATCACGATGGGCGACGTGCTCCGCTGCATGCACGGCGAGATCTTCGAGTCGCCCGCGATCAAGGACGCCCAGTGCCCGGCCGAACTGCGCGCCGCCTGGAAGAAGCTCCAGACCGCCGTGACCGAGGCGGCCGACGCGATCAACTTCCAGAAGCTCCTCGAAGACGGCGCGGAGAAGGACCGGATGTTCTACATCTGATCGGCCGGAGACGGAACGGATGCCGCCCGCTTCTTCCCAAAGTCCCCCCAGGTCCACCCGGCTGGAAAAATTCCCGGCGTCTTGGCTGCGGGCCTGGAGCCCGGTGGGACTGATGATGGCGATCATCTTCATCGCCTCAACGGATCTCGGCCGGGCGGAAAACTCCTCCTGGCTGATCCGCGCCGTGGCGGAGTTTTTCCTCGGCGAAGTCTCCGATTCCACCTTCGCCACCCTCTCGTTCCTGGTGCGGAAAGCCGGGCACCTGACCGGGTATGCCCTGCTCGGCGCGCTGGTGTTCCGGGCCCGCGCCAGCCGAAAACCCGCAGCAACCAACCTGTCCACCATCGTCTTCGCCGTGGGCTTCGCCGCGTTCTACGCGATGACCGACGAATACCACCAGAGCTTCAATCCGCACCGCAGCGGCCAATGGTCGGATGTCGCCATCGACACCGTGGGCGCCGTGTCGGGAGTGATGCTGCTCTTGCTGTTCCGCCACTGGGCGAAGTCGCGCCGAAGCGTCCACGAGTTTCGATAGACTGCGCGGGCAGTCCGCTTAGCCCACCAGCAAGCCGCCCAACCGCCGCAGGATGGTGCCCGTGTCCTGCATCCACCAGCCGAGCACGGAGAGCAGGCCGATCCGGCCGGTGAGCAGCGGAACAGCGACCATCAGGACGAGAATGTTGCCGAGGAAGATGACCACCGCGGAGAAGACGTAGCCTTCGCCCGTGATGTCGCTCTGCCGGGTCCGGAGCACGTCGGCCGTCAGCGTCACGTGGAACGCATAGGAGGCGCCGAGCAGCAGATGGAACCACGGCGCATAGCCGCTCCAGTTCCAGATCAGGTGCCCGATCCAGAACACCAGCACCAGCAGCACGGAGTAGAAGGGGAAGAAGTAGGGCGCGAGCGCGATGACGAAGTTGCTCTTGCTGACCACGACGTGCCCGCCCTTGGACGACACCTTGAACTTCTTCACCGACCCGCCGCAGAGCCAGACCCAGACGGCGTGCGTCAGTTCATGCCCCATCACGTAGATCCACATCGGCCGGGGCAACAGGAGGAAAACGACGATCCAGCAAGCGACCCCGCCGACGAGCGCGACCCATGTGGTCTGGGCGTGGCCCGAGTCGGACACCACGGCCCAGAGCGTCCGCACCGCGCCGAGGCACAGCGGGAGCAGCAGGATGGCGATGATGGTCTTGGCCCACTTGGGCATCCCCGGAGGATTCCCGGCGCGCCCCGGGGGATCAAGGCTCCGGCACCACGCCCGCCATCTGCGGCAGGAGCAGCTCGCACGTCACCACGCCGTTGCTGGTCGAGAGCGTCACCTTCGCCGCGTCGATGGATTCGCACCGCACGGGGACCAGTTGCTGGCCGAACTTCACCTTCAGCTCCTCTCCCGGCACCAGCGAGAAGGCGTGCCCTTCGGCCTCCAGCATCGCCATCGGGCGAGTGGACGAAGCGAGGATGCCTTTGAGCCGGATGGCATGGATGCCCGCCGGGCGCGTTTCGGAGGTCTTGGACTGGTTGGAGGCGAGGCTGGTGATGACCTGCACGAGGGACGTGGCTCCGGACTTGGGTTCTTCGGCCTTCCCGGTGTCGCCCTCGCCTCGGTTCTTCACGGAAGCGACGACCTCCTTGGCCCGGTCCAGAATCCCGGCGGGATTGCTGAGGGAGATGGGCTTGTGGTCCGAAGGTTCGGCCAAGAGCGTCTCGATCTTCCGCTCCAGGTCCTGGCCCGCGCTGACGAAGCGGACGATGCCCTGTTTGTCCACCAGCCACATCGACGGGTAGTGGGTGATGCCGAAGCGTTGGCCGAACTGGTTCTGGCCCTGGCTTTCCTCGAAGTAGTGCGGCCAGCCGAGCTGGAGGCCCTCCACCACGCGCTTCAACGCCTTCCGGTCGCGGTCGAAGCTGATGCCGACGATCTCGAAGCCCTTGTCGCGGTAGGTCTCGTGGGCCTTCTTGAGACGGGGCAGGCCGCTCATGCAAGGGCCGCACCAGGTGGCCCAGAAGTCGAGCAGCACGACCTGCCCCTTCAGATCCGCCAAGCGGACCTGGCGGCCGTCGAGCGCGGTGAACTCCAGGTCCACCGGCTGGCCCACATGCCGCGCGTAGTCGGCATCGGCCGCGAACAGCAGGCTTTCGGCGCTGGCGGGACTCCGCCGCGCCCAGAACCACCCGGCCACGCCGACCAGGACGATGAGGAGCAGGACCTTTTTCATGACGGCATCGTTTTGCGCGGCGCCCCTTCGTCAAAAACGCCGCATATCCCACCCTAAGCAAATTGTCGGCCGCCTTTGAATTGAGAGACAAAAATGTTCCGGAAAGTTCCTCCGTCCCCCGAAAACCAACTTTTCCGCCAACGACATCCGGCGAAAAGAAAAGGCGGGGCCCCCGGTGGACCCCGCCTCAACGCACCGACCGAACGGGTTTTCTACGGGACGATCTGACCGCGCACCTCGCCGCCGCCGTTGTTCACCGTGTGGATGTTGAAGTAGGTCAGGCCATCGACCACGGCTGCGAGCTGGCTGTCGGACAGCTCGGTGCTGCCGAGGATGATCCCGCTGGTGCCGAAGGGCGCGGAGAACGGGGCGAGATCGACCAGCACCCCGGCAAAGCCTTCGGGGCCGGCCGGTCCGTGGATGTGGGCCATCTGGGCCGCGCTGCCGAGCGCGCGATAGTTCAGGCCGAAGCTCAGTTGTTTCCCGAGCAGGGCCAGCCGGGCGTAACCGGTGCCGTCCGTGACCACGGGATTGGGCCGTTCCGAAGCGCCGTTGAGCGTGCTCTGGAGGACGACCGGCACGAGCTGGCCGCGCACTTCGCCACCGCCGTTGTTGACCGTGTGGAGGTTCACGTAGGCCAGGCCGGAGAGCAGCGCGCTCTTCTGCGCGGCCGTCAGCGCAATCGTGCCGGAGAACCATCCGTTGGTGCCCGGCGCGCCTTGGTGCAGGGGGAAGAGATCGACCAGGACACCCGCCGCGCCGGACGCCGCCGCTGGTCCGTGGATGTGCGCCATCTGGAGCGTGCTGGAGAGGTTCCGGTAGTAGATGCGGAGCTGGAGCGAATCGCCGAGCAATGAAGCCGAAGCGAAACCATAGCCGGAGGTCGTCACGGGATTGGGCCGCTCGGCCGCGCCGGTGAGCGCGGCGGAAAAGGCGGTGGCGGTCAGCTCAGGCAGGATTTGGCCGCGCACTTCACCGCCGCCGTTCGCCACGGTGTGGATGTTCACGTAGGTGAGGCCGTCCACCACCGCGTTCAACTGGTCCTGGGTCAACGCCACCTTGCCGACGATCGCGCCGGAGCTGCCGAAGCCGCCGACGGCGAAGGGCGCGAGATCGACCAGCACCCCGGCGGTGCCGAAGGTCGGGGCCGCACCGTGGATGTGCGCCATCTGCGCGGGTCCGCTCAAGCCGGTGTAGTGGATGTTGAAGGCGAGTTCCTTGCCCACCACGGTGAAGGTGCCGAAGCCGCGCGCGGCCGTGTCCACGGGATTGGGCCGTTCGCCTTCGCCGCTCAGGCTGGTCTGGAAGACCATCGGCGTGACCTGGCCGCGCACTTCGCCGCCGCCGTTGGCCCCGGTGTGGATGTTCACGTAGGTGCGGCCGCCGAGCAGCGCGGCCTTCACCGCCGGAGTCAGCGCCACGCTGCCCTGGATGCTGCCCGAAGCCGCCAGTCCGCCGACGGCGAACGGCCCGAGATCAACCAGCACGCCAACGGCCTGAGAGGAGCTGCCGGGGCCGTGGATGTGCGCCATCGTGGCCGCGCCGGACAGGCCGCGATACGAGATGTCGAAGGTGAGCGTGTCGCCGCTGACCTCCAGCGTGCCGAAGCCGTCGGCGGTGGTGTTCACGGGATTTGGCCGCTCGGCCGCGCCGCTGAGGCTGACGGTGAAGCGGGTGGGCGGAGCCCCGGCGAGATCGGCCACACGGAAGAAGCCGGTGCGGCCTTCGCGCACGAGCGCCGCGCTGCGGTTGGTCGTGGTCATGATGCCGCAGAAGGCTTCGTCCACCACGTTGCCGCGCTGCACCAGGAACGGTCCGACGCCGCCGGCCCAGTTCACCACGGCGTTGGTCTCGACGCTGGAGATGGAGGTGATCTTTGCGGGCACGGGCACGGCCAGATCCACGACTTCCGCCGGCAAGCCGCGCAACGCCGTGGCCGCGCCGGTGGTCAGGTTCACGTCGTAGAGCGCATTGGAGCCGCCCGCCGTCAGCACCGCCAGCGCGCGGTCCGAGCCGGTGACGATGTCCAGGCCGCCGACCGCTCCGATGTCGATGCCGAGCGGCAACGCGTTGGTCAATGTGCCGTTGTTCGGCGGATTCACGCGGTAGAGGAGGTCCAGCGCGGCATCGAGCGCGTATTGCGCCGTGCCGCCCGCGCCCGCGCCGCCGGGTAGGCCGGAACGGTTGTTCGAATAGGCGGTGGCGATGACGTTGGTGTCGGCCGCGCCGCCTCCGCCGACATTGACCGCGCCGCCTCCGCCGACATTGACCGCGCCGTCCACGTTGACCGTGGCGGCATCGCCGTTGAAGACGAGGCGGTAGTTCTGCCCCGCGCCGGTGAGGATGCGCAGCGCGTTCGTGCCGCCCAACGCGGCGGGATTGAAGTCGATGTCCGCGCTGCCGGTCACGGTCAACGCCGGACCGCTCAACGCGATGGGCGCAAGCGCGCCGGAAGCGAGGTTGACGGTGTAGAGCCGCCCCGCATCCGCGCCGTCGCGCGACAGGGCGTAGAGCCGGCCGTCGAACGGGCGGAAGTCGAGGCCGACGACCGTCTCGCCCGCACCCAGTCCGGTCAGCGGCCGGGCCGGGGAAACGTTGCCCGGAGCGCTGTCGAAGATGACGAGCGAATTGGTCGAGGTGAGGCCGTAGATCAGCGTCTGGGCCTGGAGGGAACCGGCCGCGCAGAACGCGGCGATGGCCAAGGAGGCGGTGAAGTTTCGAGTCGGCAGTTTCATGGCGTTGGTTGGTTATGTTGGACCCCGGAACGCGCCTCCGCTCGGCGGGGGTGTGCCCCAGGCACCCGGTTCCCGCCCACGACGGCACGATCGTTGTCTCCCATCTTCGGTCTGGTTGTCATCCGGCACTACGACGGCTCATCCCCGCCGGATGCAGGCGGACGCAAAATTTTTTCGCGGACCTTGGAGTTGTGATGAACGGAAGCACGGTTGGTTCCCGGCCAAGCCCGCGCCCGCCCCGGCAATCCGTTCATCCGGCCTTTTGGGGCGTCGGCCCCGAGGAGAATCGCCTTGGCCCTTCCGCGCCGTTTCCGGTTTCATCCGCCGTCACATGAAAGTCCTCGTCATCGGTTCCGGCGGCCGCGAGCACGCGCTGGTCTGGAAGCTGGCCCAGTCCCCCCGCGTCACCCGGATGTGGTGCGCCCCCGGCAACGCGGGCACGGCGGCGGAACGGCTCTCGGCCAACGGCGACCCCGTGCAAAACGTCCCCATCGGCGCCGAGGACGTCGCAGCGCTCGTGGCCTGGGCGCAACAAGAGCGTCCCGATCTGACGGTGGTCGGTCCCGACGGCGCGCTCGCGGCGGGCGTGGTGGACGCGTTCCAAGCGGCCGGGCTCAAGATCTGGGGCCCCAACCAGCGCGCCGCGCGGTTCGAGTCGTCCAAGGTCTTCTCCCAGGAGTTCATGGAGAAGCACGGCATCCCGACGGCGAAGTCCGGGATGTTCTCCGATCCCGCAGCGGCCCGGGCTTTCGCCGCTTCGCTCGGCGGAAAAGTGGCGGTGAAGGCCGACGGGCTCGCGCTCGGCAAAGGCGTGATCCTCGCCCGCTCCGTGTCCGAGGCGAACCAGGCCATCGACGAGATCATGGTCAACAAAGCCTTCGGCTCCGCCGGGGCCCGCGTCGTCCTCCAGGAACTGCTGGAAGGCATGGAGATCTCCCTGCACGCGCTCTGCGACGGCAAGACGGCGAAACTCTTCCCCACCTCGCAGGACCACAAGCGCGCCTTTGACAACGACGAAGGCCTGAACACCGGCGGCATGGGCACCTATTCGCCCGCGCCGTTCCTGAACGACACGGAACTGGCCGACGTGGGCCGCCAGATTCTCCTGCCCTGGCTCAAAGGCTGCGCGGCGGAAGGCATCGACTTTCGCGGCCTGCTCTACCCCGGCGTGATGCTCACCGCGTCGGGTCCGAAGGTGATCGAGTTCAACGCCCGTTTCGGCGATCCGGAGACCCAGATCTATCTGACCCGTTTGGAGAACGATCTTGTGGAGCTGCTGCTGGCCAGCGTGGAAGGCCGCTTGGACACGGTGGAGCCGCGCTGGTCGAAACAGCCGTCCGTCTGCGTCGTGCTCGCCGCGCCCGGCTATCCCGGCGCGTATGCGAAGGGCAAGGAGATCACCGGCCTCGAAGCGGCGGCGGCATTGCCGAACACCAAGGTTTTCCACGCCGGAACCGCGTTGAAGGACGGCAAGATCGTGACGAACGGCGGCCGTGTGCTCGGCGTCACCGCCTGGGCCGACACGCTCCAGGAAGCGCGGGACGCGGCCTATCGTGCCGCTGATCGAATCCGCTTCGACGGCGGCGTGCAGCTCCGACGCGACATCGCCGCCAAGGCGCTCCGGTAGGA
>CAMLMI010000098.1 GCA_946480965.1 uncultured Verrucomicrobiales bacterium
GCGATGCCTGTAAAAACGATGCCAATGCCAGGGCGGCCGCTTAACTCGATGATGACCCTAGAGTATGGCTTTAGAACGGTTGGTGACGGTTCGGAAAATACGATTTGGGTCTTTTACAAAATAGACGGGAAGACCTTCTCGGAAGAACCGCCATCTTGCCGGTTCTACCAGCTCCAGCCATATCTCGGATCGCTCAAGGTCGAGGACATCACCACCGCCATCGAAACCGGCTGGAAAATGCTGGGTGAAACGAACATTCCAGAAATGAAGTTCCACAAGGACACCGGCCTGTTGATCGCCGTTGGCAAGCCCGACGCGCTGGCCGTCATCGACAACGTGCTGAGGAACCTTCATCCAAGCACGCACACTGACGCTCCCGCAGCCAAGGCCGAAAAGCCGTAGTCGCCCATGCTCCCCACGGACGATTCCCGGGAGCCGCTGCTCCAGAATCCTCCGCCACCCGCCGTGCGCATGAGGGACGTGGCCGACGGCCCGCCGCCCGACATCGCCGCCTTGACCGCCCGGATGAAACGGGGCGACGAGTCGGCGTATCGCGCGTTTTACGATCTCTATTTCACCCGGCTCCTGCGCTACCTGATTGTCGCCGCTGGCGGACGGGAAGACACCGCGAAGGAAGCCCTCCAACTGACCCTGCTCCGCGTCGTCCGCCACATCCGGCCGTTTCCCGCCGAGGACGTTTTCTGGAGCTGGCTGACCGTCTTGGCCAGGAGCGCCCTGATCGATGAAGAGCGGAAACATCGTCGGCAACGGAGCCTGCTGGAACGGCTCTTTTTCCGCGAACCGACGCCGGACCCGTTGCCTGGGGACGATGCCGAGGCCCGATTGTGGACGCTGACCGAAGCCGCGTTGCAATCGTTGCCTCCCGCAGACCGCGAGTTGATCCGACGGAAATACTTCGCCGGAGAATCCGTCCGGGACATCGCCGCCGAAACCGGCACCACGGAGAAGGCGGTCGAATCGCGCCTCGTCCGACTGCGCCGCCACCTGAAAGCCACCCTTCTTACCCGTTTGTCCGATGAAACCTGATCCTGAATCCCGTCGCCTGCTCGACGACTTGTTGGCCGACGATGCGACGCTGCGCGAACGACTGCTGGCCGACACTCTCCAGGAAGTGCGTGGCCGTCGCCGCCGTCGTCAATCGGCTCGCGGCGTCGTAGCTCTGTTTGTCATCGGTGGTCTGGCCGTGTGGGGTCCGTGGCGGAAAACTCAACCCGATCCCCTGGCGCATCGGCGGACGGCTGAAGCCTTGGAGACGGTGCGGTCCGTCCCCTTGGCGGCGGATCGGCTGGTGGTTTCCCGCGCCGGTTCCGTGAATGTGGTGCAGACCGGGGCGGGGCCGCTGACGGTGCGGACAACAACCACGCCCGTGCCTTTGGTGGACGATGCCGAGCTTTTCCAACTGCTGGCGGGACGCCCGGCGATGATCGTCCGGCCGCTGGACGGTCCGGCGCGCCTGATCCTACCGGGTGAAGGCGAAGATTTGCTGGCACCGGCGAATTGAGCCGCAACGGGTTGGGCCTGGGCCGGGAGGTGGGCGATGGAGGATAAGCCGGAGGTAGCCCGGCTGTTGCCGAGGAGTAGTTCGCCAAATTGTTACCAACCGGTGAACAAGGGCGGCTTGCGCTGTCCGTCGGGTTGGCTACGGTCCGCGAGTCCTTTTCCTGGGCAGCCAACCGTCCCTGCCCGTCGTTCCACAGTCGGAGTTCGCCGTATGCACCGCCAACCGCGCATCCAACCGACGACGAGGGGGTTCACCCTGATCGAGCTGCTCGTCGTCATCGCCATCATCGCCATTCTTGCAGGAATGCTCCTGCCCGCTCTGGCCAGAGCCAAGGAGAAGGCCAAGCAGACCAACTGCATGTCCAACCTCCGCCAGTGGGGGTTGGCTCAGAACATCTACGCCACGGACAACAACGACGGCATCCCGCGCGATGGCATGGACAGCGGCGGACAATATCCGGGCGGCAATGGAGGGCCGTTGAATCCAGACGCTTGGTTCAATCTTCTCCCATCGCTCGTCGGCGAACGGAATCTCGCCCAATACGCGAGCGACCCGGGAGGCAGAGCTCGCCTCAAAATGCCGTTTCCCGGCAGCCGTGGGAAAATCTGGCACTGCTCTTCCGCGTTCATGACCGATGCACAGGCCGATTCGGTGGTGTCGGGCGCGGGCGCGGGCGGCTTCTTCAGCATCGGCATGAACATCGACCTGAAGCGGCAAAAAGGCGGTTCCGTCCGTCCCTACCCGAAAATGCCCAAGATCAGCGAGATTCCAAACGTCTCTTCCACCGTGCTGATGTTCGACTTGGTGTTCAACCCGGAGACCGAGGTGGTCAACAGCAGCCCGCAATTCAACTCGGTCAACCCGGCCAACCGCTACCGCAGCTTCGCCTCGCGCCATAACAAGGGAGGGCAGATCACCTTCGTGGACGGCCACGTCGCCTACTTCAAAACCAAATACATCCAGGACGCCGCCGACACCTCGGCGGATGTGATCTTCGACGCGTTCAACCGCTGAAATTTTCCTCAAACCACCACCCGACAGAAAACCATGATGAAACGACTGATCGCGCCGCTGGTTGCGGCCTTCGCACTGTGCGCCGGCTCAACCCGGGCGGAACTCCTCTTTGGTGAAGGATTTGATTATCCCAATGGCTCGATCACGAACGTCGCCTCCGATGTTTGGGTGCATCACAGCGGCACTGCGGATCTGCAAATCATCGACGGCAAGGCGTTTGTCGACGGGACCAAGTCGGAAGATGTCAACCGAGCCATCAGCGGCGACCCGCAGACGGCATTCGCTGCCTTCAAGCTCAACCTGACGTCGCTCCCCACCGCTTCCACCTATTTTGCGCACTTCAAGGACTCGGGCACCCAGAACTTCAGGGCCCGGGTGTTCGCCGTGACCAATGGCGCATTGCCGGGATTCTTCCGAATCGGAGTCGCGGCGGCAGCGGGTTCGCCAAACGCGGTCTTCAGCCAAGATCTGGCCATGAACCAGGACTACTGGGTAGTAGTCGGCTGGGATCGCGGATCGCTTTTGGCCACCCTTTGGATCAATCCAACCACCGAGGGAGACCCAACTGTGCTGAGCACCGACTCCACGAGCGACGTGCCCAATGTAGCCTTCGCCTTCCGGCAGGCGGCCGGACAAGGACAGATGTTCATCGACGACCTCCAGGTCGCCACCACCTTCGCTGAAGCAGTTACCAACACCCCCGTCGCCACTTCGATTTTGGTGCCGCCCGCGTCGATCACGGCGAACGTCGGCGATGTGAAGCAACTTTTCGCAGTGGCGACCGGCTCCGGAACCTTGAACTTCGAGTGGAAAAAGGGTGCCACCGTCGTGGCTTCCGGGACCAATGTCTTGTCGTTCCCCTCCATTCAGGAAGCAGACGCCGGCAGCTACACGGTCACCGTCAGTGGCGCAAATGGCACCGTCACCAGCACCGCCGTCACCGTGACGGTCAATGTCGGCATCACTCCGCCATCCATCGCGAGTCAGCCCTCCGATGCGAATGTCACCTTGGGCACGACCGTGAACCTGAGCGTCGCCGCAGTAGGATCCAATCCCCTCTCCTACCAGTGGTATTTCAACAGTAACGCCATCTCCGGAGAGATGTTCGAGACCCTGCCGCTCGGGGCCATCCAAGCTTCGCAGGCGGGCTTCTATCATGTGGAGGTATCGAACGAAGGTGGCACGGCCAAAAGCCGCGTCGCGCAAGTTTCGGTCCGTGGTCCGATCTCCACGAACATCGCCTACCTGCGCACGCTGGTGGACGCGAACTACGTGGCCAGCGATACGACCAACCTTTATACGGTGGAAGGGATCGTGACCACGCACGCCAACCTGACGAGCGCGGGCAACCGCCTCTTCTACATTCAGGACAACGAGGCTGGTATCGCTGTGTTCAACGGAGGCGGCACGTCGTTGCCGGCCGCAGGAGACAGAGTCCGAGTCACGGCACCGCTGGTCTCGTTCAGCGGATTGCTGGAACTCTCGCCGTCGGCATCCAATCCGAACCACCTCGTTGAAATCCTGTCGTCCGGAAACCCCATCCCTGAAGCCAAGGTGCTTACCTTTAGCCTGACCAACAACCTTCCGGCAATCGAGGCGCTCGAAGGCAGCCTCGTCAAGGTGGTCAATGTCTCGCTCCCAGCCGGCGAGACAACCTTTGCCACCGGCAATCGCACTTACGTGATGACGAATTCGGCGGGCGAAACGTTCGCGCTCTTCTCCAGCACCTATGTGACCACGATCGCTGGACAACCCATTCCCGCCAGCCCCTTGACGATCACCGGCGTGCTGGGTCAGTTCAACTCGAACACCGCACAGAACCCGTCAGCCGGATATCAATTGATCGCCACCAGAATGGAAGACCTTGAGGCCGGCACCGCTGAGCATCCGCCGTTTACCCTCTCCGTGGCCAAAGGCGAAGGCGGAGCCGTGGTCATCGCTTGGCCCGCCCAAACCACCGCCACCTACAGCGTGGTCGGCGCGGGCGAAGTCACCGGCCCATTCACCAATGTCGTGAGCGGTCTCACCTTCCCCAGTGGTTCCGGCTCCTACACAGTGCCGGGCAACGGCGGACTGGGAGTCTATCGCGTGGTCACTCCGTGATCGGCTAAACCACACTTCTCCCTCACCAAGGCGCGGCGACTTCGCCGCGCCTTTTTGTTTTCCAGCCCCGCTCCCGCTCCCTATCAATCCGCCGTGACTTTGAAACCCGCCGTTTTCCTCGACCGCGATGGCACCCTCATCGTGGACAAGGACTACCTCCACAAGCCGGAGGAAGTGGAATACTTTCCCGGCGCGCTCAAAGCCATGAAGCGGCTGCAGGACGCCGGGTTCGTCCTCGTCATGGTGACGAACCAATCCGGTGTCGGGCGCGGCTACTTCGCGATGCAGGACGTGGAGAACGTCCACGCCAAGATCCGCGCCGACCTCGCCGTGCTGGGAGTGACATTGGCCGAGATCTACACCGCGCCCGAAGCGCCCGATCAACCCAGCCGCGGCCGCAAACCCTCGCCCGCCTTCCTCCACGACGCCCGCGACGCCTTCGGCCTCGACCTCGCCCGCAGCTACATGATCGGCGACAAGCTCATCGACCTCGAAGCCGGCTGGAACGCGGGCGTGAAGCGCAGCCTGCTCGTCCGCACCGGCTACGGCGCGAAGGTGGAGAAGAAGGAAGCCGCCCAGCTCAAGAACGCCGTCGTAGTCGATGGCTTCGCCCAGGCAGCGGAGTGGATGATCGAAGACTCTTGCCGCAAAGGCTGAGTTCCATGCCTCGCAAGCTCCCCAGAAGTTCGTTCAAGAAGGTGGCCAAGTCCGGCCAGATGAGCTTTCTGCAGGAACCTCCGCCCAAATCCGTCACCTTCATCAAAGCGCTGCGTCTGGATTTTCCGGGAGATGAACGAATAGCGAGCTACCCTTTCAGTATCCCTGCGATCCGTTCGCTTGAGTGCATGGAGTTCAAAAGTCCGGTCACGTTCTTTGTCGGCGAGAACGGATCGGGAAAGTCCACTTTGCTCGAAGCAATTGCGGTAAAGCTTGGGTTCAATCCCGAAGGCGGCAGCCGCAACCTGCGTTTCACCACCAAGGAAACCCACTCCGAGCTGAAGGACTTTCTGACCATCCAGCGCCTCGGGCATTTCTCGGATGGATTCTTCCTGCGCGCCGAAAGCTTCTACAATGTGGCGTCCGCGCTGGAGGATCTGGGCGACTCGTTCACTGGCTATGGTGGAACGAATCTTCACAGCCAATCGCACGGAGAGTCCTTTCTGTCTCTGCTGAACAACCGCCTCCAGGGCGACGGCGTGTATCTCTTCGACGAACCGGAGGCTGCCCTCTCTCCGCAACGCCAGCTGAGTGTATTGACGCTTCTGCATCGGTTGGTGCGGCATCAATCCCAGCTCATCATCGCCACTCACTCGCCCATCCTCCTCGCCTATCCTGAAGCCACCATCTACGAGTTCTCGGGCGAAGGCATTCGCCAGATCGCCTATGAGGACACGGAGCATTTCCGCATCACTCGTGACTTCCTCAACCGCCACCAACGCATGGTGGAAATCCTGATTTCTTCGGAGGAAGAAGACCTCCGCTCCAAAGCCCGCTGACATGAAAATCCTCGGCATCATCCCGTCCCGCTACGCCTCCACCCGCTTCCCGGCCAAGCCGCTGCATCCCATCGCGGGCAAGCCGCTCGTCCAGCACGTCGTCGAACGCTGTCAGCTCGCGAAGTCGTTGAGCGAAGTGATCGTCGCCACGGACGACGAACGCATTGCCGCCGTGGCGCAGAAGTTCTGCCGCGTGGAGATGACCCGCGACGACCATCCCAGCGGTTCGGACCGCATCGCCGAAGTGGCGGCCCGCGTGGGCTGCGACGCGGTGGTGAACATCCAGGGCGACGAGCCGTTGATGGACCCGGCGGTGATCGACGCCGTGGCCGGGGCGCTGGAGCGCTTCGAGATGTCCACCGCCGCCACGCCCATCCGTTCGGTGGAGGAGTTCGAGAGCCCGAACGTGGTCAAGGTCGTCGTCGGCACGAACGGCCGCGCGCTCTACTTCTCTCGTCGGACGATTCCCTACCTGCGCGATTTCGCGGCCAAACCTTCTCCCGAGCAGCTCGCTGCCTTCCCTTTCCTGAAGCATCTCGGCATCTACGGATTTCGCCGCCAAACGCTCTTGGACATCGTGAAGCATCCCGTGTCTCCGTTGGAGAACGCGGAGAAGCTGGAACAGCTCCGCGCCTTGGAACACGGCGTCGGCATCGGCGTGGTGACGGTGGACTACGACAGCGTGGGCGTGGACGTGCCGGCGGACGTGGAGAAGGTGGAGCGGCTATTGGCGGCAGCGCAGGCCTGAAAAACCCGCTTCGTCCCTGATCGGGGCGTGCTACCCTCCAGCGCCGATGTCCACCAACCTCCTCATCGAAATCGCGCAGAATTTCCTCTGCTTCATCGTGATCATCACGTTCCACGAGGCGGCGCATGCCTACGTGGCGTGGAAGCGCGGGGACGACACGGCGCGGCTGCTCGGGCGCATCACGCTCAATCCCGTGGCGCACATGGAGCTGATCGGCACGGTGGTGCTGCCCTTGGGAACGATGCTCATGGGAGCGGCCGGTTCCGGCATGAGCGGGTTCATGTTCGGCTGGGGCAAACCGGTTCCGTTCAATCCGGCGCGGCTCAAGAACCGGTTGCAGGACGGCATGTGGATCGCGCTGGCTGGACCCGCGATGAACCTGGTGCTGGCGGTGTTTGCCTTGGCGCTGGTGAAGGTGTTCCTGCTGGCGGGAATCCCGGACCCGGCCGAGACGCTGCTGCGGCTGGCCCAGCTCAGCATCTTCCTCGCCTACCTGAACCTGATCCCGGTGCCGCCGCTCGATGGTTCGCACGTCGCGCGCTACCTGTTCGGCATCTCCGAGCAGACGTTCCACCAGATCGCGCAGTTCGGGTTCATCATCCTCATCGTGCTGGTCAACATCCCGGCAGTGGGCCGTTTCCTGGGGATGGCCACGGAGGAGACGTTCCGGATCTTCGCACGCGCGGTGGGATTGCCGTATTGAGCCGCCGTTCCGGCTCTGGTTGCATCGCGCCGTGCCGCACGAGTTCACCATCACCCGCCGTGTCGAATTCTCCGAGACCGACATGGCCGGGATCATGCACTACTCGAATTTCTTCCGCTTCATGGAGACGGCGGAGCACGGGTTCTTCCGCTCGCTCGGCTTCTCCATCGTCACCACGCAGACCGATCCGCCCGTGGGCTGGCCGCGGGTCCACGCGAGCTGCGACTTCAAGCAGCCGCTGCGCTTCGAGGACGAGGTGGAGGTGCGGCTGCTGGTGACGGAAAAGCGCAGCAAGTCGCTCGGCTACCAATTCCAGTTCCGCAAAGTCGGCGAACCCGCCGTGATCGCCGTGGGAAAGCTCACCGTCGTCTGTGTGGTGAAGGGCACCGACGGCAAGATGGCCGCCAGCCCGATCCCTGCGGAACTGGCGGCGAAGATCGAGGTGGCTCCGGCGGAGCTGTTGCTTTGAGTGGGAGCGCGGACGGAAGCGTCTGCGTTTCGGCAATCTCCTTGCCGTTGAAAAAAACTCCCTCCCGCCCCGGTGGACCCAGGACGAGAGGGAGAACGAGAAGGATCAGCGGGCTACCACTTCAGCGCCTGAATCCGCTTCGCCACTTCCTCGGCGTTGGCGCGGCTGTTGAAGGCGCTGATGCGGAAGTAGCCCTCACCCTTCGAGCCGAAGCCGGCGCCCGGGGTGATGACGACGTTGGCCTCGGTCAGGATCTTGTCGAAGGCCTGCCAGCTGCCGACACCGGCCGGGGTTTTCACCCAGATGTAAGGCGCGTTCACGCCGCCATAGACGGTGAGACCGGCCTTGGCTGCGCCTTCGCGCAGGATCTTGGCGTTGCCCATGTAGTGCTCGATGAGCGCGGCGACCTGCGCCTTGCCTTCGGGGCTGAAGAGCGCTTCCGCGCCGCGCTGCACGATGTAGGAGACACCGTTGAACTTGGTGCTCATGCGGCGGTTCCAAAGCGGATGCAGCGGCAGGAATTCGCCCTTGGCATTGGCGGCCTTGAGCGACTTGGGCACGACGGTGTAGGCGCAGCGCACTCCGGTGAAGCCGCCGTGCTTGGAGAAGCTGCGGAACTCGATGGCGCATTCCCGGGCACCGGGAATCTCGTAGATGGAGTGCGGCACGTCCGGGGCGCTGATGTAGGCCTCGTAGGCGGCGTCGAAGAGGATGATCGCCTTGTGGGCCAGGGCGTATTTCACCCAGGCCTCCAGCTGCGCGCGGGTGGCGGCGGCGCCGGTCGGGTTGTTGGGCGAGCAGAGGTAGATGACATCGACGTGTTCGGCGGGCGGCTCGGGGATGAAACCGTTCTCCGGGGTGCAGGGCAGATAGATGAGGCCCGCGTAGGCGCCGTTGGCGTCGGCTTCGCCGGTGTGGCCTACCATCACGTTCGTGTCCACGTAGACGGGATACACGGGGTCGCTGATGGCCAGCTTGTTCTGGTGCCCGAGGATGTCGAGGATCGCGCCGCAGTCGCACTTGGAGCCGTCGGAGACGAAGATCTCGTCGTCGGCCACGTCGAGGCCCTTGGCGCGGAATTCGTTCTGGGCGATGGCGGTGCGGAGGAATTCGTAGCCCTGTTCCGGACCGTAGCCGCGGAAGGTGGCGCGGGTGGCCATTTCATCGACGGCCTTGTGCAGGGCCTGGACGACGGCGTTCGGCAGCGCTTCGGTGACGTCGCCGATGCCGCAGCGGATGAGGCGTTTGGCGGCGTCGGGATTGGCGTCGGTGAAGGCTTTCACGCGGCGGGCGATCTCGGGGAAGAGGTAGCCGGCCTTGAGCTTCAGGTAATTGTCGTTGAGATGGGCCATCGTGGTGTCCGTTGTCGGTTGGTTGTTCGCGGCAAAAAAGAAACGGCGGACACGCCGCCGTCGAAAATCAAGGTGGGATCGTAGCCGATTCCGGGAAGCGGAGGCAAGAGGGCGACTGCCGATGAGGGGAAACATCGAACTCTGAACATTCAACGCCGAACTCCGAATGCAGGCCGGGGCCGTCCTTCGACGTTCAGCATTGGGCGTTGGAAGTTCGACGTTTCCGCCGCTTCAACTCTCCGCGCCCTTGTCGCTGAACAGCGCCTCGGCGAACTCCTTCGCGTTGAACGGCTGGAGATCGTCCTTCTGCTCGCCCACGCCGATGAACTTCACCGGGATGCCCAGCTCCTTCTGGATGGCCACGACCATCCCGGCCTTGCTCGTGCCGTCGAGCTTGGTGATCACGAGGCCGGTGAGCGGCACGATCTTGTGGAACTCGCGCGCCTGGTTGAGCGCGTTCATGCCGGTGGTGGCGTCGAGCACGAGCAGAGTTTCATGTGGCGTGCCGGGAAGTTTCTTGGCCATCACGCGGTGAACCTTCTCCAGCTCCTTCATCAGGTTGCTCTTGGTGTGGAGTCGGCCGGCGGTATCGACGATGAGCCACTGGGCGTTGCGGGCCTGGGCGGCGATGATGCCGTCATGGGCCACGGCCGCCGCGTCGCCGCCGTGGGCGCTGGCGATGACAGGAACGTCGAGGCGTTCGCCCCAGAGCTTGAGCTGCTCGATGGCGGCCGCGCGGAAGGTGTCGCAGGCGGCGAGGACGACGCCCTGGCCCTGCTGCTTGAAGTTGTGGGCGAGCTTGGCGCAGGTGGTCGTCTTGCCCGTGCCGTTCACGCCGACGATGGACAGCACGGTGAGGCCGTCGGGGCTGCGCTTCAGCTCGGGGCTGGAGGCGGAAAGGCTCTTCTCCACTTCGGCCACGGCGATGTCGAGGACCTGCGGGCCTTTGGAGCCCTGGGTTTCATACGACTTCTTCACCGCCGCCAGGATCTGCTGGGTCATGGCCACGCCGAGATCCGCGCCGAGCAGCACCATCTCCAGCTCCTCCATCGATTCCGCCGTCAACCGGGGCGACCGGGTGACGATGCGCTTGATCTCGTGGACGAGCTTCTGCTGGGTCTTGAAGAGACCCTCTTTCAGGCGTTGGAAAAAACCCATGCGGCGAGGCTGCCGGGAATTCGGGGCCGAATGGAACGGAAAACACGATGGATTCAATTGGGCACTGGAAGACGTTCCGAAAACTGAGGGAAGCCCCTCGCCCCGGCCCTCTCACCGTCGGATGGGGAGAGGGTGGCCGCAGGCCGGGTGAGGGGTTTGTCTCCGTTCAACCCGTCTGCCTTTGCGGTTGGTGTCAGGACGCGAGGAAATGCACGCAGGGTTGACGCATCAAAAAGTCGCGGCCGGGCCGTCAAGGTAGGGCGACGGCTCCGGCCGAGCCGCCGGAGGACGCTCCACAGGAGAGAATGCTCCACTGGCGACTCCGGGGAGGTGGAACGTTTCGGAGTCGCCCGTGTGGCCCGAGGGCAATGCAGTTCGCCCCAAGGCGGCTCGTCGGGAGCCTTCGCCCTACCCCCATCTTCGCTGGACCCGGCGGCGTTTGATGCGTCGGCCCTGGAAATGCACGGACCGCCCCTTGCATAATTGATACGTGTGCATACTTTCGGGGCGTTCAACCGGGAAACGCTGCGGCAGTGACGCCGCGCCGATTGCCTCCCGGCCGATGCAGAGCCTATGGAAAAGCAATACGACGTCCTCATCATCGGAGCCGGTCCCGCCGGCAGCTCGGCCGCCGCCCTCCTCGCCGAAATGGGCCATTCGGTCCTCGTGCTCGAACGCGAGAAGTTCCCCCGCTACCACATCGGCGAGTCGCTCATCCCCTTCAACTACGGTCCGCTGGAGCGCCTCGGCCTGATCGACCGGCTGCGGAAGTCCCATTTCATCAAGAAATACTCCGTCCAGTTCGTCGCCCCCAGCGGCCGCCAATCCCAGCCCTTCTACTTCAACACCCGCTACAACGAGGACATTTCCCAGACCTGGCAGGTGCTCCGGTCGGAGTTCGACCAGATGCTGCTCGACCACGCCCGCAGCAAGGGCGCCGAGGCGATCGAACAGTTCGCCGTCGAGGATCTCCTCATGGACGGCGACACCATCGTCGGCGCCAAGGGCCGGGACCACGCCGGCCAGCCGCGCCAATTCCGCGCGAAGATGACCCTCGACTGCACCGGCAAGGAGTCCTTCGCCGCCGTGAAATACAACTGGCGCCGCAAGGACCCGAAGCTGAACAAGGTCGCCGTCTGGACCTACTACGAGGGAGCCAAGCGCGATGGCGGCCGCGATGAAGGCGCCACCACCGTGGCCTTCATCCCGGACAAGGGCTGGTTCTGGTATATCCCCCAGCACAACGACCGCGTCAGCGTCGGCGTCGTGGCCGAGGGCAAATACCTGGCGCGCGACGGCGTGAAGGACCCCAAGGCGATGTTCGACCGCGAGGTGGAGAACAACCTCTGGATCAAGGAATACCTCTCCCAGGGCAAAAGCACCGGCGAATACTGGATCACGAGCGAATACACCTTCCGCTCCGAATACTGCGCCCGGAACGGCCTGCTCCTGTTGGGCGATGCCTTCGGGTTCCTCGACCCCGTCTTCTCCTCCGGTGTGATGCTGGCCTTGAAGAGCGGATCCCTCGCCGCCGACGCCGTCCACGCCGCGCTGGAGGCCGACGACGTGTCGGCCGAGCGCTTCACCGGCTACGGCGAGGCCATGACCCAGGGCATCGAGAACATGCGCAAGCTGGTCTATGCTTTCTACGATCCTGCGATCACCTTCCGCACCGTCACCGACAAATACCCTGAGGCGAAGGACCACATCACCGACTGCCTCTCCGGCGACGTGAACAAGGACTTCAGCGAGCTCTTTAGCCGTTTCGCCGAATTCACCGACGTGCCCAAACCGTTGCCGTATGGCCGGCCAATGCCGTCGAAGAATCCGCTTTTAACCGCGCAGGCCGCCTAGTTCCCTCGTGGCCGTGAAACGCGCGCCGCACTCCGAAAATCGTCCATGAAGACCCACTACGAAGTTGTTGTCATCGGGGCTGGCCCGGCCGGTTCCACCGCCGCCGCGCTCCTCGCGGAAAAAGGCCACTCGGTGCTCATCCTGGAGCGCGAGAAGTTCCCCCGCTACCACATCGGGGAATCGCTCCTGCCCTTCAATTTCTACCCGCTCCAGCGCCTCGGCTTGGACAAGCAGCTTCGCAAGTCCCACTTCGTCAAAAAATACTCCGTCCAGTTCGTCTCCCCCAGCGGCCGGGCGTCGCATCCCTTCAACTTCGGCTCCCGCTACAACGAGGACGTCGCCCAGACCTGGCAGGTGTTGCGCTCCGAGTTCGACCAGATCCTGATGGACAACGCCAAGTCCAAGGGCGCGGAGGTCGAAGAGCAATTCACCGTGCAGGACCTGCTGTTCGAGGGCGAAACCGTCGTCGGCGTGAAGGGTGTGGACAAGGACGGCAAGGTCCGCGAGATCCGCGCGAAGATGACGCTGGATTGCTCCGGCAAGGAATCCTTCTCCGCCGCCAAGTTCAACTGGCGCCGCCGTGATCCCAAGCTCAGCAAGGTCGCCGTCTGGACCTACTACAAGGGCGCGAAGCGCGGGCCCGGCCTCGAAGCCGGCGCCACCACCGTCGCGTTCCTGCCCGGCAAGGGCTGGTTCTGGCACATCCCGTTGCATGACGACCTCCTCAGCGTCGGCGTCGTGGCCGAGGGCAAATACCTGGCGCGCGACGGCGTGAAGGATCCCAAGGCGATGTTCGACCGCGAGGTGGAGAACAACCTCTGGATCAAGGACAGCCTCTCCACCGGCCAGAGCACCGGCGAATACCGCATCACCAACGAATACACCTTCCGCTCCGAATACTGCGGCCGCGACGGCCTGTTGCTCATGGGCGACGCCTTCGGCTTCATCGACCCGTGCTTCTCCTCCGGCGTCATGCTCGCGCTCAAGTGCGGCATGTTCGGCGCGGACGCGGTGCACGAAGCGCTGGTCGCGGGCGACGTCTCCGCCAGCCGCTTCACCGACTACAGCGAGAAGATCCGCCAGGGCATGGAGAACATGCGCAAGCTGATCTACGCCTTCTACGATCCGAACGTCTCCTTCCGCACCGTCACCGACAAATACGCCAACGCCCAAGGCGACATCACCGACTGCCTCTCCGGCGACGTGAACAAGGACTTCTCCCAGCTCTTCAGCCAATTCGCCGAGATCACCGACGTGCCCGAACCGCTGCCCTACGGCCGGCCGATGCC
>CAMLMI010000099.1 GCA_946480965.1 uncultured Verrucomicrobiales bacterium
GCCGGAATCCAAGGCGTGGCCGGACGGCTGCAGAGAACAAGCGCCGAGAAAGAGGGCCCCGATTAACCACAGGTAGCCTTGGAGCGCCGCAGGTAGGGCGAAGGCTCCCGCCGAGCCGCCGGAGGCTGTCCTAGCTGGAGCGAAGCCGCACTGGCGACTCCGGAACGCTCCGGAGTCGCCAGTGCGGCTGAATCGGATAATTGAGTTCACCCCAAGGCGGCTCGGCGGGAGCCTTCGCCCTACCTCGTGGGGGCAGCCCAAAACGCCTTCTCCCCATCTGTGTCCATCTGTGTCCATCTGTGGTTGTCCCCGTTTGAATGGACGAGTTGGCCCGTTGTTCACGCGGTCTCCTTTCCGCCCCGCAGCGCGCGGAACGCTGCCGCGACCAGCAGCGGAGCCAGCGCCACGGCCAGGAGGATCAAACAGAGGGCGTTGACCTGAGAGTTGTGACCGTAGTGCAGGAGGTTGAAGACGCGCAGGGCCAGCGTCTCCACGCCCGGCGGCACGATCAGCACGAGCGTTTCCACGTCCCACAAGCAGAAGAGAAACACGACGAACGCCGCGACCTTGGCCGCCGGGGCGAGCTGGGGCCAAACCGCGAAACGAAACACCGCCCAGCGTCCGCCGCCTTCCAAGCGGACCTGCTCGACCATCCGTAGATCCAGCCGCTCCCGCGCGGCCGAGAGCACCGCCCAACCGGGAGCCGCATAGCGCAGCACCCACGCGAGCACCACGATCCCGAGCCCATCGTAGAACCAACCGGTCGCCGGACGGTTCAAGGCCCAGATCAACCCGATGCCCAAGACCACGCCGGGCACGAGGAACAGGAGCCAAGGAAGCAGCGGGAAAAATGAGCGGGGGTTCAATTTGTCAGAGTTGAACCTCCGGAGATTGACGCGATCCCCCTCTCCCCCATCGGGGGAGAGGGCCGGGGTGAGGGGGTGGGCCGTCACGATTGGAGCTGCATGACCCCTCACCCTATCCCTCTCCCCTGGGAGGGGAGAGGGGATCAGTCTGAGCACAACAACGATGAGAGCCGTTCCCGCCGCCAACCCCACGGACCAGCCCAACGCCCCCTGGCCTGCTTCCAGAGCGGGCACGAATTCTTTCCACGTCAGCGGGGCCGACAACAGATGGCCCAGCGGCAGCCCCACGGAGAAACCCACGGCTACCACCGCGCCGAACCAGCTCGCCGCCTTCCAGCCGGAGCCCAGTCGTTGGCGAAACAGTTCCGCCGAAACACCACGGCCTTGCCACCGACCGCCGACGAGCGCGCGAGCGCGTGCTCCCAGCATCCACAACACCGCCAGCGCCACGGCCAGCATCGGCCAACCCACGCTCAGGGCCGACGCATAATTGAACGTGGTATTGAAGCCGATCCAAACCTCCGCCGGAAACACCTTCACCTGGAGCAGCGCAGGAATGGTGAACTGGTTCAACGTGAGGACAAAGGTCGTCGCCGCCGCCGCCAACACCGCCGACCGCGCCGCAGGCCACAGCACCCAGCGCCAGAGCGCCGCGCCGCGCAGCAGCGGATCGATCTCCAAGGTCTCGCGTTCGATCCGTTGCCAGGCGCTCCAGACAAAGCCCGTGGTCACCGGCCAGTGCATCAGCGCCAGCAGCCAAACCGTGCCGGGCAGCGACATGATCGGCAGCGGCAACCAACTGCGCCACGCGCCCGTTGGTCCCAGCAGTTCCAGCCACGCGTTGACCGCCACGAATGGCGGCAAAGCGAATGCAGCAACCACCAAGGCCCAAGCCGCCCCGCGACCGCGCCGTCCCAGCGTGGTCAACGCCAGCGCCACGGCCAGTCCCAGCCCCAACGACAGCGCGGTCGCGCCGGTGGCGACGAGCAGGCTGTTCTGGAAGAGGAGCCAGTTCATGGCGGGCACGTTTGATCAGCGCAGGAAAATCTTCTTCATCTGCTCCACGCCCTTCTCCTGGATCTTCAGGATCTCGGGCCAGTCGCCGAGGATCATGTCGCCGCCGTCGCCGCAGATCATTTCGCCGTTCTCCGCGAGGATGAAGGGCTCGATGGCATTGGCGCGGACGAGGCGCTGGAGGTTTTCCGGCGAGGCGAGATAGGCGAGCAGCTTGCGGGCTGCCTCGGGATTCGGCCCGCCCTTCACCAGCGCAGCGGAGTTGCGGATGCTCAACCCATCCTCGGCTCCAAGACTGAGCGGCATGATCTTGTGGCCCTCGCGCTGGTAGGCGCGGATGTCGTCGGAATCGGTCAGCCCGACCAACGCCTGGCCGCTGGCGACGAGCTTCACCACCACGGAATTGCCGTCCACGAGCAACGGTTTGTTGGTCACGAGCGCGCGGCACCAGTTCTCCCAAGCTGCTTCGCCCAGACGTTGGCGCAAGGCGAGGAAGTGCGACGACGTAGTGCCGAAGAGCGGATAAGCAATGGCCACCTGACCGCGCGCGGCGGAGTTGGTCAGATCGGCCAAGGTGAGCGGGAGGAAGTCGTTGGTGATGGTCGAGGAACGGATGACGAGCTGGCGTTGGCGATGGCCGAAGTTGGTCACGCTGGCCCCGTCGAGCACACCGGCCTGCACGAGCTGCACGGTGCGCAGCTCCTCGTTGTTCCAGAAGAGATCGCAGCGCGGACGGTTCTTCTCGGCCAGCAGTCGGTTCACCAGCCCGACCGTCTTCACGGCCTCGCTGTCATAGACCGCCTTCACCTCGATGCCGGTTTCCTTGGTGAACTGCTGGAAGATCGGCTCGGAGAAGACCTGGTCCTGCGAAGTGTAAACGACGACGGAGGCGGCGCGGGCGGGGAGGGCGAAAAGAGCGGCCAAGGCGAGAAAAGCCGATGCCAGATGCCGGATGCCAGATGCCGGATGGAAGGGGGACACCCAACGCCCAACTGCCAACAACCAACGCCGAAAAACAGCGGCAAGCCGCCGCCCCAAATCCCAAATCCCAAATCGTAAATCGTAAATCACAGCTACGCCGTTCTCTTGTGGTAGAACCACCATTCAAACATCAGCAGGGCCAGCGCCCCGGCCGCGATCCAGCGCCACAGCTCCTTGCTGGAACGGCGCTCGGTGTCGGCGGCGAGTTCGCCCATTCGTCCTAGATCGAGCTGTTCGCGCGGGCGGATGTTGCTCTCGGCCGAGTCCAGCAGGCTGGCGGTGAAGGTCACGGTGTTGGTCCCGGCTTCGACGCGATAGACGCCGCTCTTGGCCGTGTCGCCGATGACCAGCTCGCGTTGGCCGGGCGCGATTTCGTAGGTGCGCTTGTCGCCGCCGGGCTTCGTCAGATCCACCTTCGCCACGCCTTCGGCCAAGGGCAGACGGAACGGATCTCCGGGCCGCACGACCAGCAGACCGGACTGGGCCGACTGCGGATCGAGCCACTCGATGGCGTTGGCGATGAAGATGGGGAAGCTGATGCGCAGCGGCCAGGTGCTGTTCAGCGTGTCGAACCCGATCCAGACGACGCGACGGCCCTCCAGTTCGCCCGCGACGATCAACGGCGTGCGCGTGGATTCCAGGATGGAAACGCCCCACGACGGCGTGGTCACGCCCACGGCTTCGGCCACCTGCACGGCGTCGAAATTCACGTAGCGCAACAAAGGATGCGTGCTCTTCCAGTCCACGATGGCCGGTCCGGGCACCGCGCCCGAGGCGTCGAACCATCCGGGAGCCATCGCGCGGATGGCGAGCGTCGGCACCTTCGGCCAAGTGCTCGGCATCACGTCGTCCAAGACCACGAGGTCGAAACCGATGGTCGAAGCGTCGAGCGATTCGGCCGTGGCCAGTTCGACGCGCGGCGCAGCACGGAGGGCTTTTTCCAGGAACCGGTTGCCCTTCGTCACCAGCAGCACGCGGATGGGATGCGGCAGCAGGCTGGGGATGAAGGCGGAATTGTCCGAGGCCAAATCGTCGTCCGAGGTCAGCCGCAGTTCGAAGGTGCCGTCCTTCGCCTGATCGGCGAGGAAGACGAGCGGCACGGTCTCGCCCGCCTCCAGGCGCAGCGGACGCGCTTCGAGCGACTGGTCCTCGAAGCGGAGGTCCAGCACCACGTCGAGGGCGTT
This sequence comes from uncultured Verrucomicrobiales bacterium, assembly GCA_946480965.1. Next base: position 4,046 of record CAMLMI010000099.1, read on the forward strand.
GGATGAATAGTTCGCCACGCCGGTGTAGAGCGCGCGTTGGCGGCGATTCTCGGGATTCTCGCGGAGGTCCAGCGCAACGATGCCCGCGTTGTTCGCCCGCTGGCCGACGCGGTGATAGACGAGGTTCAATCCCTTGTTGGCGAATTCGCCGAGATCGCCGACCGCGCCGTCGGTGAAGAGATGGATGACGGCGTTGGCCGCCGGGGAATTGGTCCCGGGATCGCCCTCGACCAGCTGGACGCCCGCCAGCGTGAGCGTCTGGGCCAGCTTGATGGCGTCGCGCAGGCGCGTGGGGGAATCGCTGGGCGCGGCGGATTCGAGCGCGCGGCGGAGCGCGGCCTTGTTGCCGGTGGCGGACTGGCGGACCTCGGTGGCCGCGCCGGAGACCAGCACGACCATCGACTCCGTGTCGCGCAGGGTGTCGATGAGCTGGAGCGCCTCCGTGCGAGCCTTCTCGAAACGCGAGGGCGCTTCGTCCTTCGCCTGCATGGACGCCGAGGCGTCGAGAATGACGATGTGCAGCAGACCGGTCTTGGTTTCCCCGGCGAAGAACGGCCGCGAGAGCGCGAAGACGGCCAGCAGGAGGAGCAGGAGCTGGAGGATGAGAAGCCAGTTGTGCCGGAGCCGCTGGAACGGCGCGTTGGCCTGGGACTCGGCGAGGAACCGCTGCCAGAGCAACGTGCTCGGCACCACCTTCACCGTGCGCCGCCGCTTCAGGAGATAGAAGACGACCACCACCGGAAGGGTGGCGAGAAACCAGAAGGCCATTGGCGCGAGGAAGTTCATCCGCGACGTGTCTCCTTGGAGAGTTCAGGCACTGGGAACGGCACGGACCGTTGGTAAGTGCGCCCCGCGCCGGAGGCAAGCCGGGAGTCGTCGCGGAACGAGCACATCAACAAAGTTCGCTCCACGAACAGGCGGTAGGGCGAAGGCTCCCGCCAAGCCGCCGGATGGTTTGCTTTGATCCACAGGGCAACTCTGGCGACTCCAAAGGCTCCCGGAGTCGCCAGTCCAACTCAGTTGAACGAAGTCGGCCGCAAGGCGGCTCGGCGGGAGCCTTCGCCCTACCTTTTTACGCCAACCGCAATTTCTGGATGCGTTGGCCCCGACGGCCTCGCCCGCCTACCTCACCGCCGGTTCCCGCGCCCACTTTTGCTTCGCATCCTGTTCCACCGCCGTCGTAGGACTCGTTGCTTCCAAGATCGGTCTCAGCGTCTTCCAGACGTGCTCGGCCACGCGCTGGTGGCCCTCGGGATTGGGATGGATGAGGTCGGGCAGATTGAACTTCGGATCACCGCCGACGCCTTCGAGCAGGAACGGGATCAAGGTCGCGCCGTGTTCCTGGGCCACCTCGGCGAAGATCTGGCGGAAGGACTCGGTGTATTCTCGGCCCATGTTCGACGGCATCTCCATCCCCGCAACCACGAGCTTGGCCTGCGGGTAACGCGCCTTGGTCTTGCGGAGAATGGTGTGGAGGTTCGTGCGGCTGGAGCCCGGATCGATCCCGCGCAGGCCGTCGTTCCCGCCCAGTTCCAGGATCAGGACGCTCACCGGCCGGCGCAGCACCCAGTCGATCCGCCGTGCGCCGCCGGACGTGGTGTCGCCGCTGATCCCGGCATTCACCATGGTGAACGGCAGCTTGGCCTCGCGGATCTTCGCGTCGAGCCGCGCCACCCAGCCCTCCTCCGGCTCGACGCCGTAGGCCGCCGCCAGGCTGTCGCCGATCACGACCACGTTGCCCAGCTGGTTGGTCGCCTCCGCCGCGCCCAGCCGCCAATCGCCGAGGGCCACGAGAAGCATCAGAAACATCACACGCATGGCGGCAGGATAGGAGGCAATGGCTGGTCATGCAACGGAACCGCCCGAGCCGTAGCTTCCGTCGCCTCTCAATCTTAATCTTTTTCTTCATCGTGATCTGAGCCAGGGAGCACGAGATTAAGATTGAGATGAAGATTAAGGGGGCGCTCAGAGAGCGTTTGGAGCCTTCCACCGTTTGACTCGACCCCGTTCTCCAGCAGAGTCTCGCGCGATGTCCGCCATCCTCGAAGTCCTCCAAGTCACGAAGTCGTTCGCCACGGCCGCCGGACCGTTGCCCGTGCTCAAGGAAGTCCGCTTCGCCCTGCCCGCCGGTTCCACCTGCGCCATCGTCGGTCCTTCCGGCAGCGGCAAGACCACCTTGCTCGGCCTTTGCGCCGGGCTCGACCAGCCCAGCACCGGCGAGGTCCGCATCGGCGGCCAGTCGCTCAAGGGGCTGGACGAGGACGCGTTGGCCCGGTTGCGCAGCGACCGCGTGGGCTTCGTCTTCCAGAACTTCCAGCTCATCCCCACGCTGACCGCGCTGGAGAACGTCATGGTTCCCGCCGAACTGCGCGGTGCGTCCGGGGTGGAGAAGGAAGCGGTTCGATTGCTCACGCGCGTCGGCCTCGGCGAACGGCTCGACCACTACCCGTCCCAGCTTTCCGGCGGCGAACAGCAGCGCGTGGCCCTGGCCCGCGCCTTCATCAACCGCCCGCAGATCCTCTTCGCCGACGAACCGACCGGGAACCTCGATGCCGAGACCAGCGCCAAGATCGTGGAGCTGCTCTTCGAGCTGAACCGAGACGCCGGCACCGCCCTCGTTCTCGTCACCCACGATCCCGACCTGGCCACCCGCACCCAGCGCACGATCCGGCTACGTGGCGGTGCCGTGGTGGAAGACACGAACCGCGAAGCTGTCCTGGCATGAACACGCTCGCCGTAGCGCCAGCCTCCGGCTGGCCGTGCCGCAACCGTCCCGGTTGCCGTATCGCAGACGTCCCGCCTGCGAGGACGAACTTCCGACTAAGTGCGCCCGGCAAGCGCGACGCTTGCGATACGGCCGACGGGACGTCGGCGCTACGTCGGATCGGCGGGAGCATTCGCCCTACCCTTTCCTGAAATGATCCTCCAAGTCCTCCAGCATCTCTTCCAGCCGTGGACGTGGCGCATGGCCTGGCGCGACAGCCGCCACAGCCGTCGCCGCCTGCTCGTCTTTTCGTCCGCCATCGTGCTCGGCATCGCCGCGCTCGTCGCGATCGCGTCCTTCGGCAAGAACCTGGAGCAAGCCATCGCGCTCCAGGCGCGCAGTCTCGTCGGTGCGGATCTGGTTCTGAATTCCCGCCAGCCCTTCGGCACGGAAGAAGAGACGCTGTTCCAGTCCATCGGCGGCGAACGCGCCCGCGAAACGGCCTTCTCCTCGATGGTCCATTTCTCCGCCAACCGGGGCGGACGGCTCGTCCAGGTTCGCGCCATCACCGGCAACTTCCCCTTCTACGGCGAGCTGGAGACGGAGCCCGCCGAGGCGCAGAAGACCTTCCGCACCGGCGGCGCGCTGGTGGAGGAAAGCCTGCTGCTCCAGTTCGGCGCGAAGGTCGGCGACACCGTCCGCATCGGCGATCTGGAGACGAAGATCGTGGGCGCGCTCCAGAAAGTGCCCGGGGAAACGGTCGTCTTCGCGACCATCGCGCCTCGCGTGTTCATCAGTCTGGCCGAAGTCGAGAGGGCCGGCTTGATCCGCGACGGCAGCTTGGCCCGCTACAAGGAATTCTTCCGCCTACCGGACAGCACCGACGTCCCCGCGCTGGCCCGAAAACTCCGCCCGGAGTTCGAGCGGCTCCAGCTCTCGGCCGACACCGTGGAGCGCCGCCAGGAGCGGCTCGGACGGACCTTGGAGAACCTCACGCACTTCCTCAGCCTCGTCGGCTTCGTCGCGCTGTTGCTCGGCGGCGTCGGCGTGGCCAGCGCCATCCACACCCACGTGAAGCAGAAGCTCCCCGTGGCCGCCGTGCTGCGCTGCCTCGGTGCGACCAACGCGAAGACCTACGCCGTCTATCTCGCACAGGCCATGGCGCTGGGCGTGATCGGCGCCACCGCCGGTGCGCTGCTGGGCGTGGCCGTGCAGCTCGGGTTGCCCGGCGTGCTGGGCGATTTCCTCCCGATGAAGATCGACGTGGCCATCGCCTGGGGCGCGGTGGCGGAATCGATGTTCGCCGGGTTCGGCCTCTGCGTGCTCTTCGCGCTGTGGCCGCTGCTGGACCTGCGCCGCGTATCGCCGCTGGCCGCCATCCGCGCCGCCGTGCAACCGGCCACCGGTTTCGATCCCGCCAAGTGGCTCGCCGCACTGGGCCTGTTGGCCGGAGTCGGCGTCTTTCTGCTGCGCCACACCCAGCGGACCTCTCATGCCATCGGCTTCGCGGCGGCGTTGGTCGCGGCCTTCGCCGTGCTGGCGCTGGCGGCGTCCGTGCTGATGTGGACCACGCGCCGCTGGATCGCGCCGAGGCTGCCCTATCTCTGGCGACAGGGCATCGCGAACCTCTACCGCCCCGGCAACCGCACGCTCCTGCTCATGGTGTCCATCGGTCTGGGCACCTTCCTCATCACCACGCTGATCCTCGTGCAGGGTTCGCTGCTCGGTCAGCTCGGACGCGACAGCGGCAAGGGCGCGGCCAACACCGTGCTCTTCGACATCCAGCCCGACGAACGCGACGGCGTGGCCGCCCTCCTGAAGCAGCAGAACCTGCCGCTGCTGGAAGAAGCCCCCGTCATCACGATGCGTCTCTCTCGCATCCGCGACATCGACGTGGAGAACGGCGACGCCGTCCGCTCGAACAACATCCCCCGCTGGATCGCCCGCCGGGAATTCCGTTCCACCTACCGCGACACCCTGACCGACAGCGAGAAGCTCGTTGCCGGCACCTGGCCCGCGAAGAAGGAGCCCGGCACTGCGGCCTTCCCCGTGTCGCTGGAAACCGGCGTGGCCAAGGACATGGGCGTGGGCCTCGGCGACCTGATCCTGTGGGACGTCCAAGGAATCCCCATTGAGACCAAGGTCGCCGCCTTGCGGGAAGTGGACTGGCGCCGGGTGCAGCCGAACTTCTTCGCCGTCTTCCCCCCATCGGTGCTCCAGGGCGCGCCCGGCTTCCACATCATGACCACGCGCACCGATTCGCCCGAACAATCCGGCGCGCTCCAGCGCGCGCTGGGCCAGGCCTATCCGACCGTCTCCAGCGTGGACGCCACGCTCATCGTGCAGACCCTCGACGCCATCCTGGACAAGGTCGCGTTCGTCGTCCGCTTCATGGCCGCCTTCACCGTGGCCACCGGTCTGCTCGTGCTGGCCGGAGCGATCCTCACCGGGCGCTTCCAACGCATCCAGGAAAGCGTCCTCCTCCGCACCCTCGGCGCGACGCGACCGCAAGTGCGCCTGATCCTGCTGGTGGAATACGCCGCGCTGGGCGTGCTCGCGGCGTTGACCGGCATGTTGCTGGCGATGGGCGGGGCCGGGCTGCTGGCCCGCTTCGTCTTCGAGACGCCGTTCCGCCCCGACTGGGTTCCCATTCTCGCGATGGTCGTCGGCGTCGGCGCGCTCACCGTGCTGATCGGCTGGCTCGGCAGCCGCGGCGTCCTCAGCGCCCCGCCGCTGGAGGTGCTGCGGGCCGAGACCTGAACACGGAAACGGCCGTGGCGCGGTTGGCGCGATCCGCCGCATCGCCGAATGGCATTCGACCAACCGTCCGGATGTTTGCCGCGCCTGCGGACTTTCACGCCGCGATACATCCGCCGGCCAGCCGGCGCTCCGAAACGGACGGAGCGTCCCAACTCGATTCCGGTGGCAGCCCAAGGGTTGGCTACCTTGGGGATTGGCCGACGGCATCGGACATCCTCAAGGTTGGAGCCCTTCTCGACGCTCTCTTTCATCGAAAAAGCAGCGCCTTTCCTTGGCTCAATCTCGGTCGGACCCGTTCCTCCGTTCAAAAGACCGCTTGAGTCCTCGACCGCCGAAACTAGCGTCGTGGCATGAAAGCCATCGCCTTGGGATTGCTGGTTGGGCTGGGGTGCTTCTGGGGACGGGCCGCCGATGTCGTATCGGACTTCTCCTCGACCAACGAAGGCTGGACCGTCGTCAGCCACGTGCGCAGCGCGGGACCGCTCCCAGCCTCGGGCATCACCGCCTCCAACCAGACACCCGCCGTGGCCAACGGCTTCCTCCGTGTCCAGGACTTGAACGACGACTGGAACTGGATCGTCGCCCCCGCCCGCTTCCTCGGCGATTGGCGGCAATACGCCACCGCCGGCCTGGGCCTCGTCACGGACGACGCGCCCACGGTTTACGCGCTGGTGCTGTTCCTCTCCGGCTCGCACGACGGCGGGGTCACGACCAACTCGGCCTCCTTCACCTTCCCGCTCGGCAACATTCCCGCTTCGTCGCGGCTCGATCCTGTCGCGCCGCTGGCCCAGGCCCAATGGACCGTGCACACGGGCACATGGACCAACCTGCTCACGAACGTGCAGCAGTTCTGGATTCGTATGGATCTGAACAGCAACGTGGCCGGAGAACTCGATCTCGTGGACTACGTGAAGCTGGTGGATGGGTCCGACACCACGCTGAAGATCTTCCGCGCGGTGGAGCTGGAGTTTTTCGCCCCCGCGAACGTCAACCACCAGATCCAGGTCTCGACCGACCTGACGGTGTGGAAGAACTACGGCCTGCCCTTCGTCGGCAACGGCCAACAGCAGGTCCGCAGCGTCCGCATCGGCGACCAGGAAGGGCAGCACTTCCGCGTGCTCCGGACGCCCTGAGCCGGAACGGAGCGCGGACGGTCACGTTGCCTTGTAGAAACCTTGTAGGCCGGGTTCCCTAACCCGGCGGGGCCAAGAGGTAGCCGAGGGATTCCATCGGCAGAAGCAGCGCCACCGGCCAGAGGACGACGCCCGGTCGGGGGACCGGGCCTACAGTGCGCTGGGTTACAAGGACGTGATCGTGAAGGTTTCCACAGAGCAACTCTCACGTCAGCTTCAGCTTCGGCAGATCCTGCGAGTCGATCATCCCCACGGGCTCGCGCTTGGCGTTGACCACGATCAGGTCGTCGATGTTGCGTTCGTTGAAGATCCGCAGCGCCTCGGCCGCGAGGGCGTCTTCGCGCACGTGGACCGGGTTCTTCGTCATCACATCGGCCAGCATCGTGCCCAGCACCGATTCGTCCTCGGCCATGCGACGGCGGAAATCGCCGTCGGTGAAGACGCCGCTCAGTTTTCCGCGTTTGTCCACCACGCTCACGCTGCCCGACTTGGCCTTGGTCATGACCATGAGCGCCTCCTTCACCGTCAGCGTCTGGGGGGCCACGGCGTTGCGGACACCGGCGCGCATGATGTCCTTCACCCGCAGCAGCAGGGCGCGACCGATGGCGCCACTGGGATGCAGACGGGCGAAGTCCTTTTCCTTGAACCCACGCGCGTCGAGCAGCGCCATCGCCAGCGCGTCGCCCATGACCAGCATCGCGGTGGTGCTGGACGTGGGCGCAAGGTTGAAGGGGCAGGCCTCTTTCGGCACGCGGACGTTGAGGACCAGATCGCTGTCCTTCGCCAACGACGAGCGGGCCGAACCGGTCAACGCCACGATCTGCACGGAGAATTGCCGGAGCGCGGGCAGCAGATTGATCAGCTCCTCGGACTCGCCCGAGTAGCTCATGGCCAGGACGACGTCGCCGTCGCTGACGATGCCGACATCGCCGTGGAGCGCATCCACGCTGCTGAGGACGAAGGCGGTGCAGCCGGTGCTGTTGAAGGTGGCGGCGATCTTCTGGGCCACGTTGCCGGACTTGCCGATGCCGACGAGGACGATCTTCCCTCTCCGGGCCAGCATCGCGAGCAGCAGCTCGACGACGCGGTCAAAGGACTTGTCCAAGCCGTCGCGGACGGCCTGCAGGGCGGCGATCTCGACATCGAACACTTCGCGGGCCCGTGACAGATGATTCATCGGGCCGAGGATGCCAACGGCGGGAAAGCGACATCAATGCGGAACCCTCCCGACCGCAGGGCCGAGCGCCCGTCGCGGAGAGCCGGTTTCCGGCAAGAAGGAAGCCTCAAGCTTGTTTCCGACGCCGTTGCCAAAGATGCCGTCCCGCCAGTCCCAGCAACACGCCCGACGCCGCCAGGGTTCCCGCCTCGGGCACGGGCGTGAGGGGCACCGCCTCCAGCGCGTCGATGTTTTCGCTGTCCACTCCAAAGGTTCCACGCACGTCGAACTCCGTGTTCCAGAGATGTCCTCCGTGGTCGAGGAAAGGCACGTCTTGGCCGAAGTAGCTATAGACCCAGATTTCCCCGCCATCGAACAGCACGTCGCCTCCGGGCAGGAAAATGGGTGCGATGGAGAACAGCGATTCCCCCCCTAATCCGGCGATCGGTGGCCGCGGATTGGAACCGGGTGCAAGGCCTCCATAGGATACCTCTCCCGTCAGATCGACGGGCCACAGCGGCGGATCCTCGAACAGTTCCGTGAGAACGAACTCGCCTTCCCACGAGAACATCAGCGCGTCCACGTCAATCTGCCCCATCAGATCGATGATCGTCCGGTCGTCCAGCGCGACACCATTGACCGTTCCCGCACCAGGATAGAGCCCGATGGCGTAGGCCACATCGAGTTGGTAGAGCAGATGGCCTCCGGTCGTCGTCATCATCGAAGTTCCCGCCGGATCGCCCGCGAGCGAGACCACCTCGATGTTGGAACTTCCCTCGGGGCCCCAGACCTCCAACGAGTTCAGGTCATGCACCCCGTGGGCGTTCACCTGGGCCTTGGTGGCCCAGACGCCGCCGGCTCCGTCCGGGTTCTCATACCAGATGCTGGCGCCGGGCGAATCGCCCTCGACCGAAAAGAGCAGCGACGCCCGGTTGGCCCTGACCGGAGCCAGGAGCGCGTCGGCGCGATGGGCCGTTGCGTCCACTTGGGGCCAGTATTTCGGCCCGTTGGCGACGGACCCGCTGCCGTCCCAAAGCAGGATGCGGCCCGCATCGAGGACGTTTCCAAGATCGGTGTATTCCTTTCCCGGAACCGCGATGGGCGCGAGCGGCGCCGCACCCCGGAGCGCGGTGTTTCCGGCCAATCCCACGAGGGTGCCGGCGAAGAGGGAGATGGTTGTGGTGGATGTCTTCATGAGTGTGGTTTTTCAGTTGGCCCGTTCTCCGAATTTCCAAGAAACATCAGCATGCCGCGCCACCCTGGTAAGCTCCGACCAGAGGATGGACCACGCGTGAGCGCCCACGAGCCCTAGATCGCAGATCGCGGCGACCGCGCCCCCAGGCCCATCAGGCCGGCGAGAAAAACGGACGCCGCCAACGTCCCGGCCTCCGGCACAGGAGCCGGAGCGGGCAGAGCCGCGAGCGCGTCCACGTTCTCCGAAAAGACGCCGAACGTGCCCCGCACATCGAAGGCGGTGTCCCAGCGATGCCCGCCGTGGTCCAGGAACCGCGCGGCTTCGTCGCTGCCAAGGGTGTAGGTCCAGATTTCACCGCCATCGAAGATCACCTGCCCGTCGTAGCTGATCGGCTGGATCGAAAAGAGAATCTCATCGCCCACAAAGGCCCCGAGCGGCACCGGATCATCCCATTCCAGGTCCAGGACCGAGTCGTCGGTCCCGTTGCGGAAATACATCAACGCATCGAGTCCCAAGCTGAATTCGGTCAACAACCCGATTACCCCGTCGTCCAGCGGCACGCCGTTGACTTGCCCCGCACCGGGCACGAGCCCGACCGCGCGGGCCAGTTCGTCCCGC
>CAMLMI010000100.1 GCA_946480965.1 uncultured Verrucomicrobiales bacterium
TGTCCTTGGATTCCGGGCGTTGGAGTGGTCTTTTCGACTGCCGCGATAGGGTTCAGGCGAAAGTTGACTGTGTCGAATGGACTTCCTCTCGCAGTGACTCTGATGCTCACGATTGTCCAAGGAATCGAAGTTGTTGGTTCATTGGCGGCGCAAAGGGCTAGGGCCAATACCAAGCCGCGTAGCCAAGCTCTGGATTCTCAAGTCGCTCCGATCCAGTCTGGATTCACCAACACTGCGCAACCGGCTCGATGAACTTCCAATTCACCAACCCGCACTGTCTCTGGCTCGCGCTGCCCGCGCTGGCCTGGACCGTGTGGTTCTTCTGGAAGTCCGACGCGCAGATCGACGGCTGGCGGCGGGCGGCTTCGTTGATCATCCGCCTCGTGGTCGTGCTCCTGCTCCTCCTCGCCTTGGGCGGCCTGCAATGGCTCAAGCCATTGGAAGGCATGAACGTCTTCTTCCTGCTCGACCGTTCGGACAGCATCCCGACCTCGCAGCAGGAGAGTTCGCGCGAGTTCATCAACCAGACCTCCGCCACCAAGGAGCTGCGCGACCAGGCGGGCGTGGTCGTCTTCGGCACCGATGCGGCGGTCGAGTTCCTGCCCAATCCCGCCGTGCAGGTGCAGAAGATCCAGGCGGTCGTGCCGACGGAACGCACCGATCTCGCCGCCGCCATCCGACTGGCCACGGCGGCCTTTCCCGAGAACGGCCAGCGCCGCCTCGTGCTCGCCAGCGACGGCAACGAGAACATCGGCGACGCCATGTCCGCGCTCATCGCCGCCCGGCCGCTCGGCGTGACGCTCGATGTTCTGCCGCTCGGCGTGGCCCGCGCCAACGACATCGCCGTCCAGCGTCTCGCCATGCCCAGCGCGGTGAAGAAGGGCCAGACCTTCGACGTGAAGATCTTCGCCACCGCCGACCGGCCCGGCCCGGCGAAGCTGCGCCTTTATCGCAGCGACCAGTTGCTCGGCGAACAAGAGGTCGAGCTGACCGCCGGGAAGAATCTCCTGAGCTTCCCGCAAACGCTGAACGATCCGGGCTTCTACGACTACGAGGTGCAGGTGGAGGCGGCCGGGGACCGCATACCGCAGAACAACCAGGCCAGCGGCTTCGCCTTCGTGCGCGGCGAACCCCGCACGTTGATCGTCACCTCCGATCCGCAGGGCGAACGCGCCTTGGACGAAGCCCTGCGCGCCTCGAAGCTGGAGACGCGCGTCGTGCCCGTCAGCGGTTTCCCCGGCACGCTCGCCGAAATGCAGAGCTACGATTCGATCTTTCTCTGCAACGTCGCGGCCGGCGATCTGGGTCTTGACCGCATGCGTCTTCTGGAGAGCGCGGTGCGGGATTTCGGCGTCGGGCTCGTGGCCATCGGCGGCGACCAGTCGTTCGCGGCCGGCGGCTATCGCAACACCCCGCTCGAAGCCGCGCTGCCGCTGGACATGGAATTGAACAGCAAGAAGGTCCTCCCCAAGGGCGCTCTCGCCATCGTCGTCCATGCAACGGAGTTTCCCGACGGCAACCAGTGGGCCCGCGAGACCGCCTACGCCGCGCTCGACGCGTTGGGGCCGCTCGACGAGATGGGCATCGTCTTTTGGGACGGCACGGACCGCTGGCTGTTCGAGCTCCAGCCCGTGGGCAACAAGCGGGATCTCGGCCGCCAGATCATGGGCATGAATCCCGGCGACATGCCCAGCTTCCGCAAGGTCATTTCCCTGGCGCACGAAGGGCTCGCCAAGTCCACCGCCAACATCAAGCACCTCGTCGTCTTCAGCGACGGCGACCCGGCCGCGCCTTCGCAGCAGCAGGTGGACGAGATCGTGGCCGCCCGCATCACCATCAGCTCCGTCATGATCGGCGGCCATGTGCAGCCCGACACGATGATGTGGATGGCCGACCAGGGCGGCGGCCGGTTCTACGACGTGCGCCAGCCGAGCGACCTGCCGCAGATCTTCGTGAAGGAAGCCGCCGTGATCCTGAAGTCGGCGATCTTCGAGGAACCGTTCAAACCGCAGATCGCCGCCGCGAGCGAATTGACCCGGGGACTTGGCGGCGAGTTCCCCACGCTCTACGGCTACGTCTGCACGACGCCGAAAACGCGCGCGGAAATCCCTTTGCTGACTGAGAAGGGCGATCCGCTGCTGGCCCACTGGCAATTTGGCCTGGGTCGCGCCGTGGCGTTCACCTCCGACGCGAAGGCGAAGTGGGCCAAGGACTGGATCGCGTGGGACCGTTACCAGCAGTTCTGGTCGCAGATCGCGCAATGGAGCCTGCGGCGCGTGGACAACGCGGACTTCACGACGGACGTGACGATTGATCGCGGCGAGGCCGTGGTGTCGGTGGAGGCCATCGACACCGAGGGCAATTACCGGAACTTTCTCAACCTCCAGACCACGGTGGTGAGCCCGAAAGGCGAGAAGCAGCAGGTGCGCTTGGAGCAGACCGGGCCGGGGCGCTACGAGGCGAGGTTTCCGACGAAGGAGATCGGGGCCTACATGCTGAACGTGGCGGAGCTGAAGGACGGGCAGGTGAGGACATCGCAAGCCCTCGGTGCGAGCGTGAACTACTCGCCGGAGTTCTCGTCCACGGAACCGAACCTGAATCTCCTGCGCCGCCTCGCCGAAGCTGGCGGCGGCAAGATCCTCGACCCGGCAGTGGACAATCCTTTCCGGCTCGGCCGCCTGAAGACCTTCCAGCCCGAGGACTGGTGGGAGCGTTGCCTTCAGCTCGCGATTCTGCTCTTCGTGCTCGATGTCGGCATCCGTCGCATCCAGCTCGACCGCGAGGAGCTCAAGCGCGTCTGGATCAAGGTCCGCTCCAAGCTGCCGTTTGGCAGCCCCCCGCGTCAGCCCGTGGGCGATCCGGCCATGGAAGCGCTGCGCCAACGCCGCGACGCCGTCCGTGCCCGCGCCCAAGCCAAGTCCGCCGAGGGCGCGCCGGTCATCGCGGTCCCCAAACCAAGCGCCGACGATTTCACCCGCCTGACCACGCCGAAGAAGGCGGTCGCGACCGAAACAACCCAGTCTTCTTCGAGCTCGGCATCCGGCGAATCTGCCGCCCCGCCCGCAGAGCCCAAGAAACCCGTCCCGGGCGCCGATTCCACCACGAGCCGTCTGCTCGACGCCAAACGCCGTGCTCAAGGCGGCAAGAAGCCGCCGCAAGGCTGAGGTCTGTCTCAGGAGCCAATCCATCGCGCAAGAACCAGCCGGTTCAAAAATCCAACTTGCGTTTCAAACAGTTGTTTGAAACGGTTGTTCGCGTGCAGAACGCGCTGAATACTCTACCGCCTGGAAGCGACGCCGCCGATGCGTCCGGCACGCGGGCCGCGTTGATCGAGGCGGCGGCGGACGTGTTCGCGGAGGTGGGGTTCCACCATGCGCGCATCCGCGACATCTGCCAGCGGGCCGGGGCGAACGTGGCGGCGGTGAACTACCATTTCGGCGACAAGGAGCGGCTCTACGCGGAAGTGATGCGGGCATCGTTCACGCGGGTGATGACGGCGTATCCGCTGGATCTGGGCGTGGCGGCGGAGGCTCCGGCGGAGGAACGGCTGCGGGCCTTCGTGCATTCCTACTTTCTCCGCATCTTCGCCTGCGACGGCGATTCGCGGCACAGCCGGATGATCCTGCGCGAAATGGTCGAACCGACCGGCGCGTTGGACCAACTGGTCGAGCACGTGGTGCGGCCGACGACGGCGGTGCTCGACGGCATCGTCAAGGAGCTGCTCGGTCCGGATGTGCCGGAGCCGGTGCGGCGGATGTGCGGGATGAGCGTGGTGGGCCAGGCGCTCTTCTACATCCATTGCCAGCCGGTGATCCGACGGGCGTTTCCCGCGTTCCGTCTGGGCAAGGCGGAGATCGAGACGCTGGCGGCGCATGTGGCGACGTTTTCCATCGCCGGCATCCGGGCGGTGCGCGACGGGCTGAAGAAGCCTGGTCGCGGCAAGGGCGGCTGAAGGATCTGGAACTCCCGTGGTATTCCCGGCCTCGGTCCGGGGTGAAAGAACTGGAACGGACATGTATCGACTCGCTCTCAAGATGCTCTTCGCCGACCGGGCGAAATACGTCATGCTGGTCAGCGGCCTGACCTTCGCGGCGCTGCTGATGACGCAGCAGGCGGGCGTCTTTGTGGGCATCCTTGGCTGGACCAAGGGCAACCTGAAGAACATGCGCGCGCCCATCTGGGTCGTGGACCCGAAGGTGGAGCAGGTGAACGAGGTGAAGCCGATGCGCGACACCGATGTGAGCCGCGTCCGCTCCGTGCCGGGCGTCGCGTGGGCCGTGCCGATGTATTGGGGCATCCTCCAGGCACGGTTAATGGACGGCACCTTCAAGCCGGTCCAGCTCGTCGGTCTCGACAACGCCACCATGGTCGGCCGTCCGGCGGAGATGCTGAAGGGCCGCATCGAGGACCTGCGCCTGCCGAACGCCGTGGTCATCGACGAGCTGGCGATCAAGCGCCTCAGTGTCGGCCGTCCGCGCCCCATCGATGTCGGCGACATCTTCGAGATGAACGACAAGGAGGCGCGCATCGTGGGCATCTGCAAGACGGAGATGTCGTTCTTCGGCTATCCCTACGTGTTCTCCACCTACGACCAGGCGCTGAACTTCGCCCCGAAACAGCGCAAGATGCTCAGCTACATTCTCGCCCATCCGGCCGACGGCCTCACAGCGGCGGAAGCGGTGCAGCGGATCAAGGCCGCGACCGGCCTCGGCGCCTACACCGAGGGTGAATTCGGCACCGCGACGGTCGCGTGGTTCTTCAAGAACACCGGCATTCCCACGTCGTTCATGATGACGATCCTGCTCGGGTTCATCGTGGGCGTGGCGGTGGCGGGGCAGACCTTCTATTCCTTCATCCTGGAAAACCTGCGGCACTTCGGCGCGCTCAAGGCGATGGGCGCGGGCGACCGCACGCTGATCGGCATGGTGCTGCTCCAGGCCTTTGCCGTGGGGTTGATCGGCTACGGCCTGGGGCTGGGGCTCACGTGCTTGATCGGCGCGAAGTTCATCCAGATGGGGATGCCGCCGTTCGATCTGCCGTGGCAACTGCCCGCCATCACGCTCGGCGCGATCCTGTTGATCTGCACCTTCGCCTCGCTGCTCGGCATCCGGAAGATCCGGCAGTTGGAGCCCGCCATCGTCTTCCGAGGCTGAGTCCCCGCCATGTCGAATCCCCTCCCAGTCTCCAGTCCGACGCTGCCTTCCAACGGCGTCGCCATCCACGTGCGCAACGTGGTGAAAACCTTCGGCAAGGGCGAAGCCGCCGTGCAGGCGCTCAAGGGCGTGGACTTCGATGCGCGCGAAGGCGAACTGCTGATGATCGTCGGCCCTTCCGGCTGCGGGAAGACGACGCTGTTGAGCGTGATCGCGGGCACGCTGGAGTTCGACCAGGGCGAAGTGGAGGTGTTCCACCATCCGCTGCACGCGATGACGAAGCGGCGGATCACCGAATTCCGCGGGCGCAACATCGGCTTCATCTTCCAGTCCTTCAATCTGGTGCCGACCCTCTCCGTCCGGGAGAACGTGACCATTCCTTTGCTGATCAACGGCGCAGGCCGTCGCGAAGCGGAGGAACGCGCCGACGCGATGCTGGAGAAGGTCGGGCTCAAGGGACGCGGCGAAGATCGTCCGACCAATCTCTCCGGCGGCCAGCAGCAGCGCGTCGCCATCGCCCGCGCGCTGGTCCATGAACCCAAGCTCGTCATCTGCGACGAACCGACCTCGGCCCTGGACAAGGAGAACGGCCAGCGCGTGATGGAGCTGCTCTCGTCCATCACCAAGGGCAGCGGCCGCACCGTCGTGGTCGTGACGCACGACAGCCGCATCTTCAAGTTCGCCGACCGCATGACGGAGATGGAGGACGGCCGCGTGCAGCGCGTCCACGCCACCCCGGCCGAGATCCAGGACAGCTACTATTGAAAGGAACCATGTTGTTCAAACGCCTCAGTTTCTACCTCGCCGTGGCCGGCATCGCCGGAACGGTCTTCCTGGTCCGCAAGCTCCAGCAGAAGCCGCCCGCGCCGCCGCCGGTGGCCGAACCGACGCGCTCGCCCTACGAACATTTCGTGGCCGCCTCCGGCATCATCGAGGCCAAGCGCGAGAACGTCTCCATCGCCGCGCCGCGCCAGGGCCTCGTCACGGGTGTCCATGTGGCGGTGGGGCAATTGGTCAGCAGCAACGCACCCTTGTTCCAGCTCGACGACCGCGCGGCCAAGGCCCGGATCGAAACGCTGAAGGCGCAGCTCCAGGGCATCGAGGCCCAGCGCGTGGTGGACGAGGTGGCCGTCGCCGATTGGACGGACCAGTTCCAACTGGCCCAGCGCCTGGAGCGCGACCAGGTCGCCACCGAGGACGAGAAGAAGCGCAAGGGCTTCATGCTCGAATCCGCCAAGGCCAAGCTGGCCAAGCTCGACGCCGATCTCGCCATGCTCCGCGCCCAGATCGAAGAGGCCCAGACCGAGCTGGAGATCCTCACGGTGCGCGCGCCGCGCGACGGCAAGATCCTCCAGGTGGACATCCGCGCCGGCGAATACGCCACGCTCGCCGCCAACCGGCCGCTCATGATCCTCGGCGACGTGAACACGCTCCAGATCCGCGCCGACGTGGACGAACAGGACGCGCCGAAGGTGATCTCGGGCCAGAACGGCACTGCTTTCTTGAAGGGCAGCAACGACAAGAAGATGCCGCTGCGCTTCACCCGCATCGAACCGTTCGTGGTGCCGAAGCGTTCGTTGACCGGCGACTCCGCCGAGCGCGTCGATACCCGCGTGCTCCAGATCATCTTCGAGATGGACCCGCCGGAGTTCCCCATCTACGTGGGCCAGCAGGTCGATGTCTTCATCCAGCGACCCGACACCGCCGCGCAGACTGCTTCCACCCAGCCATAATCTCCGAGACAAATGCTGGAGAGTCGCGGAAAGCCCCTCACCCCGGCCCTCTCCCCATCGGATGGGGAGAGGGTGGCCGAAGGCCGGGTGAGGGGAGAACCGACAATCCGTTGAATCCATTTCCGATCATGAGACCCGAATCCAACGTGCCTCCGGCCGATCCTTCCGCGACTCAACCTCGCCGCGACGACTGCCGGCCGACCCGGAACGAGACGCGGCGCATCCGCTTCACCGAACGGCCGCGCCGGAAACGCGGCTTGATCGCCCAGGCCATGCAGAGCTTCGCGGCGGCCTTGGCCTTCCTGCTCGCGATCCCCGCTGCCCACGCTCAGACCAACGCCGTCGGCACAGTCGATCTCTTCCGCCAGCCGCTGACGCGGGCCGAGGCCGTGGTGCTGGCCTTGAGGCAGAACGGAGCCTTGCTCCAGGCGCAAGCCGACGTCGCCGCCGCCGAGGGGCTGGGCCAGCAGAGCCGCGCGGTGGGCAATCCGCGCGTGCAGATCTCCAGCGAATACCGGGCGCAGGACAAGCACGCGATCGAATCGTTTCCCGGCGTGCCTTCCGGCGGAAACCAGAACTGGTCCGCCAGTGCGCAGGTGGTCCAGCCGCTCTACGAGGGCGGCCGCATCCAGTCGGGCCGACGGACGGATCGGCTGGTGCGCGAACAAGCCGAAGCGCGGCTGGCGTCCGTTCGGCTCACAACGATGGCCGACGTGCTGGTGGCCTATGACGACGTGTTGCTCGCGGCCGAACAGATCCTCGTGCAGGAAGCGTCGGTGAAGCTTTTGGAACGCGAGCTGGCCGACAACCAGAAGCGCGCCGATGCCGGCACGGCCACGCGCTTCAACGTGCTCCGTGCCGAGGTCGCGCTGGCCAACGCGAAGCCGCGCTTGATCAAAGCCCGCAACGCCCACCGCATCGCCAAGAACAACCTGGTGAACCTCCTCGGCTACGATTTGCCTGCCGAGGTCTGGGACGACATTCCGCTCGTGCTCTCCGACAAGCTCCGCTCGGAACCCTTGGGCTTCACCCTGCGCGACGCGTTGCTCCACGCGCAGGAGCGTCGGCCCGAACTGGAGGCGCTGCGCAAGGATGTGTCGCTTCGCCAGGAAGACGTCACCACGTCCAAGGCGGGAAGATTGCCGAGCGTCCAGGCCTTCGCGGGTTACGGTGCGCGCAACTCCAGTTTCAACGACGACCTGGACGACACGGTGGATGGTTGGTTCGCCGGAGCGCGCTTGAGCTGGGATCTCTTCGACGGCGCGTTGACCCAGGGCCGTGTCGTCGAGGCCAGTGCCCGGGTGGACGGCGCGGAAGAAGCGTTGCGCGACCGGCAACGCAAAGTGTCGCTCGAAGTCCGCACCGCCTGGACCACGGTCAACGACGCGCGCGAGGTCTTGGACTCCCAGGGCAAGACCGTGGAACAGGCCGAAGAAGCCCTGCGCCTCGCCCAAAGCCGCAGCCAGGCCGGCACTGGCACGCAGCTCGAAATCCTCGACGCCGAAACCGCCCTGACCGAAGCCCGCACCACGCTTACCGTCGCCCTCCGCGACTACTCGGTGGCGAAGATCCGCCTGGAACAAGCGGCGGCCTATCTCGACGCCGGACGATAGAGAATTGCCGGGAGCAGGAGCGGTTCAACGGCTCAAGGCCTTGGCCACGCCGGCTTGGGCCAGGATCACGTCGGGATCGCGTTGCAGGGCGTTGTCGTAGTGCTTGGGAAAGGCTTCGCCGGTTTCCGAAGCGACGAGGAGCTGGCGCGTGCGGGTGAACCAGATTTCCGCGTCGCCGCCGATTCGGTTCCGTTTCTCGTCCAGCGCTTCGTCGAGGGACACGATCAGCTCGGAGAGGGGCTTGAGCCAGGCGAACCAGGGATCTTGCAGCAGCAAGGTGAGAAAATCATGGGCCGAAGCAATGGTGCCGAAGGCCTGTTCGTAACTGATCCGTTCGGAATCGAGCAGCGCCTTGTGCAGGACCATGAGGGCGTCGCGGAGCTGATGGAGGCGGGCACGGTCGGAATGCGTCATCGTCGGCCGCAATCTTCCGCGCCTGGGGCCGGGCGGCAACTTTTGATCGAATTCCCAGAAACGAAGAACCCCGGCGAGCCTGTTATCCGCCGGGGTTGAGGTTTGTTCGACGGGTCGCAAGAGCCGCCGGGCCTCGGGAACTACGTTCGGAGGAACGGTTTCCGGAGTTGAGCCGGAACCGTGCTGGAACTTTTTCCGACCCGGAAACCGCCGAAAGCGGGACGGCGATCCACGGCGGGTGGGAATGGAAGCGGTAGCGTTTGCCGGGGAGCTCCCGGCCTCATCGATGATGAAGCTCGGGGAAGTGGATCGTCGCGCACTTCGGGCAAAACGTATGGGTGAACCGGGCGGGCGTCCGCTCGCCGATGTAGGTCTCGATGCGGGACCATTCCCCGACATCGTCCCGCACGTCCTTGCAGAAGGCGCAGATCGGCAGGAAGCCCTCCAGGGTCCTCACCCGTTCCCGGAGCTGGCGGGTCTGGCACGAGGCCCGATGGACGAGCAGCGCCAGGAGGAGCACGACCGTCGTGAAGATCGCGGAATTGATGGCTGCGGCCTCCAGCGGGATGACGTCCTCCCAGACGAAGTGGAAGCCGAAGTGGACGGCGTTCAGAACGCAGGCAAGGGCGAAGGTCTCGGCCACGCTCCGGTGCCACGCGCTCAAGAGAACCGGCAGCGTGAGCAGGATCGGGACCTGGAGCAGGGGGCCGGACGCGAACCCAACGACCAGGCTCCCCAGCGCGATGCCCCAGCAGGTCGTCCGCCGCGACCATCGGGGCGACTCGAATCCCCGGAGGCGTTGGTCGATGAACATGAAATCCGTTTTCACGCGCTTCCTTTTCCAACCCCGGACAGCGACAAAAAAACACGGACCATCCACGCTGTCGGACCATGGATGCTCCATCCGCTAGAACGCCGGGGGATTCCCCGCGCATTCTCAGCCCTGACCGGAGCTAGCTGTCGCCGTGCCAGCCATTTTTGTCTCAGGGTTGAAACGAACCTCGTCCAGCCGCCGAGAAATCTGCGGAGCTTCCGTTGATCGCAGAGAGGCGAACCTTTCGCGGTAAAGAGCCGATGGGGATCACCCAGATTTCAGGAAGAGGACGGACGCCGGGTTGGGAAACCTGGCCTACTGCTGTCCGGACAAGCTCAATGCCCGTCGGCCCCCACGGGCAGCGCAAAAGCCGCAGCCCTTGAGCCAGGCTGCAATCCGTCGCACGCTGGGCGCGCGATGTCCGTGGTGATCGATGACGGCGCGAAAGCCGTGTTTCTCAGCGTCCGTGATCTGGCGGAGGACATGGGCTTTGCCCGCATCGGCGCGGATCGCGGGGGCTGGGCTTCGTTCGCGCTGGGGACGGAGGTGCACGGGCGGGTGCTGGCCTCGCGCATCGCCGCCGATCCCGCGTATCGGAAGGAACTGCCGGTCCGGCACCAGCTCCAGCTCGACGACTGGTTCATCACGATCACCGGCCGCATCGACGGCGCACGGGAAGACGCCGACGGCTGGCACATCGAGGAGTTCAAGACGGCGAGCTTGCTGCCCGGCCCGGCCCAGCGCAGCGGCCCATCCTTCGAGCGGCATCGCCGCCAGCTCCTGCTCTACTGCGATCTGTGGACGCGGCTGGGCCGGACGGTCGCTTCGGCCACGCTGGTCTATGTCGAGGCCGAGACCGGCCGGGAAGACGCCGTTCGTGTGGCGTTCGATCCCGCGACGCAGGCGGCCGAGACGGAGAAACGGCTGCGTCGCGTGCTCGGCGAATGGCGCACGTTGGAAGAAGCCCGAGCGCGGAAAGCCGCCTTCGCTCCACGGCTTCCCTTTCCCCACGAAGCGCCGCGACCGGGCCAGCAGCGGCTCATCGCCGCCATCGACGATGCGCTCGAAACCGGCGGGCATCTTTTGGCCGAAGCCCCGACCGGCTCCGGCAAGACCGCCGCTTCGCTGCATCCGGTCCTGCGGCATTGCCTCCGGCACGGCCGGCAACTGGCGTTCCTCACCTCGAAGACGCTGCAGCAGCAGATGGCGATGAAGGCGCTGGTCGCCATGAAACCGGACGGCGTCTTCCGCACCGTGCAGCTCCGCGCCAAGGAACGGATGTGCGCCAACGACCGCGTGCTCTGCCACGAGGACGCCTGTCCCTATGCGAAGAACTATCCGCTGAAGATGGAGCGTTCCGGGCTGCTCGACCGGTTGATGGAAGCGTCAGCCAACCATTTGCCGGACGACGTCTTTGCCGCCGCCCGAGCCGAACAGGTCTGTCCGTTCGAGGTGCAACTGGAGATCGCCAAGCGCGCCGACGCCGTCGTGGCCGACTACAACTACGTCTTCGATCCGGGAGCGGCCTTGACCCAGTTCCGCGACGAAGGGCTGAGAGACAAGGCGCTGGTGATCGACGAAGCCCACAACCTGCCCGACCGCGTCCGCGAGATCTTTTCGCCGGAGCTGGCGGAAGCCGGACTGGACGCGGCGCACGATGCGGTCCGCCAGCTCGAACCGCAGACCGCCGGAACCGCCGGCTTTGGCCGACGTAAACGGGCGAAGCCCGGAAAGCAGCTCGACTTCGCCTCCATGCTCTCCGGCAACGTCGCGCCCGTGCCGGATCTGCTGTCTGCGTTGGACGAAGCAAAGGCGCTGCTCGCGGCGTGCGCTGAAAGCAGCTTGCCGCCGGACAAGGACGGAACGGCGGAGACGACGGTTCCGCAGCAATCGGTCACCGCGCTATGGCAAAAGTGGGAGCCCCTGTTCCTCGCCTACGTCGCCTGGAAGCAGCAGCGCCGACAGGCGGCGGGCGACGATCCCATCGTGGACTTCCACTTCGCGTTGCTGCGCTTCCAAGCCGTGCTGGGACTCGTGGGGGGAAGTCCGGCGAAGTCCGGATTCACCGTCGTCGTCGAGCGAAAATCCGGCGCGGTGCGGCTGGCGGTGCTCTGCCTTGATCCGGCGGTTCCGGCGGCTCCGGTTTTTCGCCAGCTCGGTTCCGCCATCCTGCTGTCGGCGACGTTGCAACCGTTCGAGCTGCTCCGCCGCACCTTGGGCCTGGAAAAGGATCGCGTGAGCACCGTGGTGGTGCCTTCGCCGTTTCCGCCCGAAAACCGGCGCGTGCTGATCGCGCCGCAGGTGCGGACCACCTATGCCGCGCGGGACAAGGCGCTGCCCCAGATCGCCGGGCTTCTGGCCGAGATCGACGCGGCGCACGGCGGCAACAAGCTGGTGCTGCTTCCGTCCTACGACTTCCTCAAGCGCGTGGCGGAACTCTTGTCCGCTCCCGGCCAATCAGCGGCCATCCCGCCGCCTCGGCTGCTGGTCCAATCCGCCGGAGCCACGGAGACCGAGCGCCATGCGCTGCTCACCGCCTTGGCCAATCCACCGACGGGCGGACACCTGCTGCTGGGCGTGCTGGGCGGGATGTTCGCCGAAGGCGTGGATTACCCGGGCAAGCTGCTGGAGACCGTGGTGGTCGTTTCGCCGGGACTGCCGAAGACCAGCTTCGAGCGCGAACTGCTGCGGCGCTACTACGAGGACCGGGACGGCAACGGGTTTGAACAGGCGTATCTCCAGCCCGGCATGACCCGTGTGGTCCAAGCGGCCGGACGGTTGATCCGAACGGAAACGGACCGGGGCGTGATCGTCCTGATCTGCCAGCGGTTCTTGGAGGAAGGCTATGTCGAGCGGCTGCCCCGTGATTGGTTCCGCCATTCGGCCCGCGAACTGATCGCCCACCAGCCCGCCGAAGAGATCGGGCGGTTCTTTCAAGGGGACGGAAGCGCGATCATCCAACCGGGCACAGCGGCCGCAACCGGCGAAGAGAAAAGCTGAAGAAGAAGCTGGAGCCAGCAGTCGGGATCGAACCGAAGACCGACGGTTTACAAAACCATCAAACTTTGGCCTGTTTTACTAAGATTTCATCGATAAATCTTCGAGTTGCCTCTCGGTTGACGGGTGAATGACAACCTATCTACCATTGGGAATCAATGGGAAAGTTACGGTCTAGGTTCAAAGTTTTGCCCTTCCAAAACAGGGCCGGAAGCCGGTCTTGGCGCGTCACTGGAACCAAGCGGGATGGCACCAGAATTCGGGAGAATTTCGCCGACGTTGAGACCGCCCAAATGCGCCAGATCGAGCTTGAAGCAGAGTTTCACGCCAAGCCCGTCGAGCCGGTCGGACTGAGGGCGACCAAGTTGAGCCACGACCAAATTCGATTGGCCGAGGTCGTCTTCGGCCGACTCGACCGCGACGAAGACATCCTTGCCGCCGTGGACAATTGGTTGCGCGTCGGTCGGCACGAGAAACCCGGCCCGGAAATCAGGCTCGACACAGCGGTTGAGGAGTTCAACGCGTGGCTCCAGACCACGCCATCGTTGCGCGACCGAACCAAGGCCAACCTGCGGACGCGGGTCGGTGTCTTCGCCAGCACGGTCGGGAACGTTCCGTTGGCCAAGATCACGGCGGACACGGTGGATGAGTTCTTGCGCAACCGAAACGTGTCGCCCACATCGCGGATCAATGACCGGTTGGCGATCTCGCGTTTTTGCGCGTGGTGCATGGAGAGGCCACGGCGCTATCTGATCGTTAATCCCTGTGGTGCCGTGATTGTAGAACGCGGGGAACTTGGACCACCTGCCATCTTGTCGGTAGCCGAGAGCGAAGCACTTTTGAGAGCGGCTGAGGCAGACGGAGGCC
>CAMLMI010000101.1 GCA_946480965.1 uncultured Verrucomicrobiales bacterium
CCGCCTGTTTGGCCGTGGGCAATTACGACGCCGCGCTGCGCCACACGGAGGACGCCGATCTTGGCCAGCGCCTCAAGCAAGCCGGTTGGTCCGTGGTGATGGACCCGGCGCTGGTGTCGCTCTCCACCGTCCGCAACAGCCTCGGCCAGGTGCTGGAACGCTATTGGCGCTGGAACGTCGGCAAGTCCGAGACCATTTCCGTGCCCGCCTACTTCCGCGCGATCTGGTTCGCCTTCCGCGTCATGGCCGCCCGCGATTTATCGGAGCGCGACTGGCCTGCGGCCGCGATCAGTCTGTATTCGCCGCACTACCAGTTCTGGCGCTCTGTGTTTCGCCGCGCCACCCGGTCCCACCAATAGCCCGGCCGATTCCCCGATGTCCTACGCCGTCAAACCGCCGTCCCGGATCAAGACCGCCCTGCGCGGAGCGGCCCGGTCGTTCAAACGGCTCGCGACCGGTCCGATGGAGCTGCTGCCCGGCACCTCGGAAAGCTTCGGCCCGCCGCGCGGCATCGAATCCTCGGCCGAAGCCTGGCTCGCCCGCCGTCCGGATGCGGGCCATTGGACCTCGCTGAGCCCCGTTCGCCAAACCACGCGGAAGGCTCCGCACCACGCCGATCCCGCCATCGCCGCGATCTTCGCCACGATGGCTTCGGGCCGGATCAAGGCCCGCGCCGTGGCCGAACTGAAGGGCGCGCGTTTCTGGGGCAGCGCCTACGGCTGCACGATCTCGACGGACGACCGCATCCTCCACGATCTGTCGCCCACGTTCGCGGATCTGGATCGTTCCGTGCCCAATCCCCGGCGGCACGATGCACGGTTCCATTTCAAGCTCCCGCCCGTGCAGAAGTTCAACGGCACCCTGGCCGCGATCAACAGCTACGGGCACGAGAACTTCCATCATTGGCTGCTCGACACGCTGCCGTCGTTCGGTCGCCTGTTGGAAGCAGGCTATCGACTGGATCAGTTCGATGGTTTTCTGCTGCGTTGCTCAACCAAGGCTTTCAATCGCGACGTTTTGGAACGTCTCGGCATTCCCGCCGCGAAGATTGTTCCGGCCAACATCCGCGCGCATCTCAAGCCGGACCGTTTGGTCGTCCCGACCTACTCCGAACCCGCCCGACAACCGGAGCTCTACGACTACACGCCGGAAGGACTGAAGTTCGTCCGCTCGCTCTTCCTCGACGGACGGACGCCCTCACCGGTCGATGCCGACAAGATCGTGGTCAACCGCGACCGGGCCCGGGCCCGTCGGCTGGTCCATGGCGACCGCATCCATGAACGGCTCCGGCGCGAAGGCTACGTGGCCGTCTATCTGGAAGACCTTTCGGTCGCGCAGCAGGCGGCGCTCTTCCAGCGCGTGAAGCGCGTCATCATGCCAACTGGTGGAGGCCTCGCGAACATGGTCTTCTCCGATCCCGGCACCCGCTTGATCGAGCTCTTCAGCCCCGCCTATCTGCCGACCTTCTGCCTGCCGCTCTGCCAGGCGCTCGACCAGGAATACGTCGCGCTCGTCGGCGACGACACCCTCGGCGGCACCGGCCACCACGACGCGGGCAATCTCGTGGACATCCAAGTGCCCGAGGAACGCATTCTCGCCTTTGCCTGAAACCCTCCAGTCCGCAGCCGCCAAGGCTCCCGCGCCCAACCGCGACGCTCGTCTCGACGTGCTGCGCGGTCTCGGCATCGTGGCCATCCTGATCGCCCATACCGGTGCGCCGCCGCTCCTGTTCCAGATCCGGAACTTCGACGTGCCGCTCATGGCCATGCTGGTGGGTGCGTCGTTCGCGCTCTCGCGTTCGGCCAAAGGGAGCTACTGGGACTATCTCTTCACCCGGACCTTTCGCCTCGTCGCGCCGGTCTGGATTTTTCTGACCGTCGTGTTTCTGGCGGTCTTCGCCGCTTCGCAGGTCTTCGAGCTGAAGTTCCCCTATTTCCGGAACCAGATCATCTCCAGCTATCTCCTGCTCCAAGGCATCGGCGCGGTCTGGATCATCCGCGTCTTCGTGTTGGTCGGCGCGCTGCTGCCGCTGGTGCGCCCACGTTTGTTGAAGCTGCCATCCGCAGCGGCCGTCGCCGTTTGTGTGGCGGCGTTCGGCCTCTACGAACTGGCCCGGCATCTCGACGTGAAGGCTTGGCCGAAACCGCTCTCGCTCCTCTATTCCGAGGTCTTCCTCTTCGCCATTCCCTACACGCTGCTGGCCTTGCTGGGCGGAATCCTGGCGCGTCCCGCCGCGCGGCTCCACGCCATGCTCGGCCTGGGCTTCCTGGCGATCTTCGTCGGACAAGCCTTCTACTACGGTGCAGGTCCCGGACGGTTCATCCAGACACAGGGCTTCAAGTATCCGCCCCAGCTCTACTACCTGGCCTACGCGATCGGCGCTTCGTTCCTGATCTCGGCCTGCGTGCAGTGGTCGAAGCTGTCTGACCGAACTCCGGGCCAGGTCCTGGCCAAGCTCGGTCAACAGACGATGTGGATCTATCTCTGGCACATCCTGTTCATCGAGATGTTCGAGCTCTTCCGCTGGAACAAGCTCTTCCAAAGCATCTCCCTGAACGGCCTATCGATGGGCTTCCCGCTCTACTTCGTCTCCATCGCCGGACTTTCCATCGGCTTCGCGAAGTTTCAGCACATCGCCATCGAACGCTGGATCGCTCCGCGTCTTTCGGAACCGCGCGCCGCCGGCGTCCGCCGCATCTTCACCGGCTAGCTCGATGAACCCTCTCCGCCTCAGCGTCGTCATCCCCACCTGCCGTCGGCCGGACCTCGTCGTCCAGTGCCTCGACCGCTTGGCTCCGGGGAAGCAGACCGTGCCCGCCGACGCCTACCACGTCGTCGTCACCGACGACGGCAAAGATTCTCCCACGGCCGCCATCATGGCGGAGAAATACCCTTGGGCGAAGTGGGTCCAGGGCCCCAGCCGCGGTCCCGCCGCCAACCGCAACAACGGCGCGCGCCATGCCCGCGCCGCCTGGATCGCCTTCACCGACGACGATTGCCTGCCCGATCCGAACTGGCTGGAGACGATCCTCAAGGCCTTCGAGCAGGGCGCGCGCGCCGTGGAAGGCGCGGTGCATCCGCTCGGCGACCTTTCGCCCGACGGCATGGAGTGCCCGGCGAATCTGGACGGCGACCGTTTCTGGTCCGCGAACATCGCGGTGGAGCGCGCCCTCTTCGAGCAGCTCGGCGGCTTCGACGAACGGTTCCTCACCGCCGCCTACGAGGACCAGGACTTGCACGTCCGCCTCAAGCAGCTCGTGCCCGTCGTGTGGGTGCCCGGCTGCATCGTGCGCCATCCCGTCCGCGCGTTCGGCATCCGCAAGCGCCTCGCCGCGCTTCCCGTGCGGATGCACATGTATGCGCGCTATCTGGCGAAACACCGGCCCGAGGAACTCCGACGCGGACTCGTCTCGCGCATTCTCGCCTGCTGCCGCAACCAGCGCAGCCGGATGAAGCAGAGCCTCTTTCCACCCAAGCCCAAACGGTTCCTCTGGAGCGTGCTCGAATGCACCGTGGTCCCGTTCGAGATCCAGCGCGCCGCCAAAAAGGCGCTGGCCGAAGTTTCGACCCCGGCGTCGGGACCCCGCCCCGGCGCATGAACGTCCTGATGACCTATCACGGCCTGATGGACCCGGACTCCGGGGCCTGCGGCAGCATGGTGAAGATCGGCCAGGAGATGCGGCAGCGCGGACTCACGGTGGACTTCTGGACCTACAGCGACCTCGCCCGTCGCGGCTCCACCGTCTCGAACCACTTCCGTTTTCCCTTCAGCGTGTCCCGCCGCATCCATCGCGACCGGAAGCCCGACCTGCTCGACGCCTGCACCGGCGACAGCTGGGTCGTTGGCGGACGGCGCAACGGCAGCCCGGTTCCGGTCGTCATCCGCAGCTCGGGACTGGAGCACCAGTTGATGGGCGAGAAGCGTTCTCCGAAGGAGAGCTGGCAGTTCACGCTCTACTGGCGCTGGTTCACGCTCTGGAGCGTGGGCCACGCGCTGCGCAAGGCCGACCACTTCATCGCGTTGACCCGGGGCGAAGCGGAGTTCGCCGCGACCCGTCTCGGCGTCGCTCGCGAGCGCATCTCGGTCATGGCGCACATCATGCCGGCGCACTTTTACACGCCGCCGAAACGCGCGTTGCCGAGCGAGTTCTCCATCCTCTGGGTCGCCTCGTGGAACGAACGCAAGGGCAAGGTCGAACTGGTCCGCGCGCTCGATCAACTCCACGCGGAGGGCGTGGACTTCAAGCTGACCCTCGCGGGCACGCGGGTGTCCCAGGCCGCCATTCATGCGGAGATTCCGGCCGCTTGGCGCTCGCGCGTCCACGTCATCGAATCGCTGCCGAACAAGGCCCTGCCCGACCTCTACGCGAAGCACCACGTCTTCGCCTTTCCCTCGCGCTACGAAGGCTTCGGCAAGTCCCTGACCGAGGCGATGCTCTGCGGCTGCCCGCCGGTCTGCACCAACGCGGGCGTCGCCGAAGGGCTCGTCCGCGACGGCTTGAACGGCTACCTCGTGGGCATCGACCGCGCGGACGAACTTGCGGCCGCCTTCCGCCACGCGGCATCGCACCGTGACGGATTGGAAAAGCTCGGAGCGCAGGCAAGAGCCAATGTGCAGGAGCTGTTTTCCGACCGGGTCTATGACGAACGCGTGGCGCTCTACCGCCGGTTGATCGAGGCCCAACGCCCATGAAGATCCTCCTGACACACCCGCCGGTCGCGAACGTCCACGCCTGGGAAGGTCCGGCATTTGTCGCTTCGATTCGCGACCTCTTCCTCGCCAGCCGCGACCGGCGCGGCCACGAGCTGACGGACGATCCGGCCGCCGCCGATCTCATCCTTTACCTCGAACCGAACTGCTTCCGCGACCGCCCCTACGCCGAGCTGTTGTTGCGCGAGGACTTCGTCCGTCGTTTTCCGGAGAAGTGTTTCGCCTACAACTACGCCGACTTCTTCATGGGCTACCTGCCTGGCATCTACTCCAGCCTGCCGCAGGAACACGCCCACAGCGGCCGGTTCGCCAGTTGGAACTACATCCTCGGCCTGCCCAACCCGCTCGTCGAAGAAGCCGCCCCGCGTCGCGACTCGGTGCAGCCGAAGCTGCTCTTCTCCTTTCGCGGCAGCCGGTCGGCCAAGGTGCGCGGAACCATCCTCGACCACAAAGCGGAGTGGACCGCGTTCAGCCGCCTGACCGAACTCGACAAGCAGTTCTTCTACAACCTGACGCCCGCGCTGAAGAGCGCCTTCGTGGACGAGATTCTGGAAAGCCGCTTCGTCCTCTGCCCGCGCGGACTGGGCTGCGCCTCGCATCGCCTCTTTGAAACGATGGTGCTGGGGCGCGTGCCCGTGATCCTTTCCGATGCGTGGGTGCCGCCCACGGGCCCGGCTTGGGACACCTTCTCCGTGCGCGTGGCCGAACGCGACGCCGCGCAATTGCCGGAGATTCTGCGCCCGTTGGAAAAACGTTCCGCCGAGATGGGCCGCCTCGCCCGCGAAGCGTGGGACCAGTGGTTCGCGCCCGAAGTCCGCATCCCGCTCTTCTTCGACCGCTTGGCCGAACTCGCCCGCCAGCAACCCAAGGAGAAGCCCGACTACGCCAAGCTCTGGCGCAGCGGCAGCTTCTACGCGCCCTACGGTTTGGCCCCGCACCAGAAGTTCTGGAAGAACCTGCGCCAAGGCACGGTCTTCAAGAAGCTCGCCCGCAAGCTCCGACCCTCTTCGTGACGCCCGTCACTCACATCGTCCCGCGTTTTCCGCCGCAGATCGACGGCCTCGGCGACTACTGCCGTCTGCTCGTGGACCATCTGGAGCGGCTCCACGGCATTCCGGCCCGCATCCTCGTCGGCGATCCGTCGTGGCGCTCCGCAGGAAGCTCCGGCGATGTTGCGGCCTTGTCGCGCCGCGATGCTGCGGAGCTGCTGGAGAAACTCGGTTTGGCCGAAACCGTCGTCCTGCACTACGTCTGCTACGGCTACCATCACCGGGGCGTGCCCTTCTGGATCAACCGCGCGTTGAAGGCTTGGAAGCAGTCCAACCCGCGTCGGCGGTTGATCGTGGTCTTCCACGAACTCTGGGCCTCGGGACCGCCGTGGAAGTCCGAGTTCTACTTCAGCCTTTTCCAACGCCATCTCGTGCGGGAACTGCACCGGCTCTGCGACGCCGCCATGACCAGCGTGCCGGTGATGTTCCGTATGCTGGAGGCCATCGCGCCCGGCAAGACCACCTTCCAGCCCATCCCGAGCAACCTCCCGCAGATCGTGCCCGCGCCCACCAAAGCTCCGGGCAGCCCCGTCACCGTGATCGCCTTCGGCCAGGCCGCGTCGCGACTCAAAGGGCTCCAAACCCACGCGCCCCTGCTGCGTGCGTTGCATGCAGGTGGTTTGCTGAAGGGACTCCGTGTGGTCGGCAAAGGCGCGACGGGCGGATCGACGCCGAGCGAGGATGTCCGCTTTGCCCGAACGTTCCTGCCCGAAGGTTTCGTCGCGGCGGAGAAGGACGTGACGCCCCAGCGCGGGGCCGAGCTGCTGGCCGGCTCCGATCTCTTCCTCTCGTATTACCCGTCGATGTTCCTCTGCAAATCGGGCGCGCTGATGGCCGCATTGGCCAACAGCTGCGTGCCTGTTTTGCCCGAGACGAAACACGCTGAACCCTTGGCCGACGGACGCGAGTTGCTGGCCTGCGATGGCTCTCCGGCCGCCCTCGCACGGATCGTCGATCTCGCGCGCAATGGCGGTTTGGCCGCCATCGCCGACGCCGGCAGAGCGTGGCACGACGCCACCGCCACCTGGCCCATCGTCGCGGGCAAGGCCCAGGCGCTTCTGCGCTCCACCTCTTCGTTCTCATGAGAGTTTCCATCCTCCACTGGAACCGTCCCGACGAGTGCCTCGCCACCATCGGCTCGCTGCGCGGCCAGGGCGTGGCGATGCAGGTCACCGTCGTGGACAACGCCTCCAAGCCGGAAAACCTGGCCAAGCTCCGCGCCGCGCTGCCCGCCGACGTCGATCTCGTGCTGCTGGAAAAGAACGTCGGCTGGGGCCCGGCCCACAACGTCGTCGCCCGCCGTTGGCTGGAGCAGGAGACGTCCGACTACTTCCTCGTCAGCGCCCACGACGCCTTGCCGCAGGGCGATTGCCTGAAGCAGCTCGTCGCTGCGATGGACGCGCATCCGCGCTGGGGCATGGTCTGCCCCGAATACGGCAAGCCCGAGCTGCCGAACTACACCGTGCTGCGCGGAGCGCGCCTGTTGCCCTGCGCGGAACGCAAGCCGGGCACGCACGAGGAAGTGGAGTTCTGCCACGGCACGCTCGCCATCTTCCGTCGCCAGTGCCTGAAGGAGATCGGGCTCTACGACGAACGCTACTTCGCCTACGGCGACGAGACGGAGATCGGCATCCGCGCCCGGAAGCGCGGTTGGAAAGTCGGCCTCGTCTGGGGCGCGATCCTCGTCAATCCCGGCTCCTGGTCCGGCAGCGCGGTCATCGCCTATCTCTGGACACGCAACTCGCTGCTGCTCGCCCGCACCTTCGGCGGCGTCTTCGGGATGCTCGGGCGCTTGGCCGTGGTGTTGATCGCGACGCTGCGCGAGAAGCTGCGCGGCGCGTCCATCGATTCCCTCTCCTCGCCCGCCGGTCGGATGAAAGGCATCAAGGACTACTTCGCGGGCTACGGCGGCGGCCCGCCCCAGGAAGTGTTGGCCATGCGGAAGAAGGCTCCCGGCGCATGAGGATTCTCCTCTCCTCGCATTTCTTCGCGCCCAGCGTCGGCGGCATCGAGCAGGTCAGCGGCGTCCTCGCGGAGGAGTTCTGCCGCCTAGACCACGAGGTCCGCGTGTTGACCACCACGCCCGCTGAAAGCGAACCGCAGGGACAACCCTTCCGCGTCTTCCGCCAGCCTTCCCGCAAGACGCTCTTCCAGCAGCTCCGCTGGTGCGACGTGTATCTCCAGAGCAACATCAGCCTCGCCACCTTCTGGCCCGCCGTGCTGCTGCGGAAACCTACGCTCGTGACCTACCACACGTGGCTCACCCGCCCCGACGGCCGCATTGGTTGGAAGGATCGGCTCAAGCGTTTCGTGGCCGGACTCGCCTCCCGCAACCTCGGTGTCAGCCGCGCGGTCGCCGCTTCCGTTGGAACCAGATGCGGCGTGATCCCGAATCCGTATCGCGAAGATCTCTTTCGGAACGATCCCTTCGCGGTTCGAGATCGCGACTTGGTCTTCCTCGGCCGGTTGGTCAGCGACAAAGGCGCGGACATCCTGATCGAAGCTTTGGCCGAACTGAAACGGCGCGGCCTCCAGCCGTCGCTCTCGATCATCGGCGGCGGTCCCGAAGAAGCGGCGCTCCAGCAACAGGTCGCAAAGGCCGGATTGGAGACGCAGGTCCGCTTCCTCGGCAAACGCACCGGAGCCGAACTGGTCGCCGAATTGAACCGCCACCGGGTGCTCGTCGTGCCGTCGCGTTGGCTCGAACCCTTCGGCATCGTCGCGCTGGAAGGTTTGGCCTGCGGGCTTGTGCCCGTGGTCTCGTCCGGCGGCGGTTTGCCTGAAGCCACCGGTTCCTGCGGACTGAGTTTCCCGAACGGCGACGCCCTCAAGCTCGCCGATCAACTGGAGCGCGTGCTGACCCAGCCGGAGCTCCACGCCAAGCTCTTGGCCGGAGCCGAAGCCCATCTCGCCCGCCACACCCGCCACGCGGTCGCCACCGCCTATCTGGAGCATCTGCGGGAGATCGCCCGTCGTTCGTCGTGAAACCCGCCGTCCAAGCCTCGCCTTCCCACGACAACCTGCCGTTGATCGACGTCCTGCGAGGGCTCGCGGCGTTCTGGGTGGTGCTGTTCCACGTGCGCGTCGATCTCTGGGTCGGCCTGCGCGACATCCAGAGCGGGGCGGTTGCGGCCAACGCCTTCGAGAAGGCCATCGCCTGGTTGTCCGCGCCGATGATGTTTGGCGGCAGCGGCGTGATGCTGTTCTTCGTGCTGAGCGGCTTCTGCGTCCATCTCCCGCTCGCGGGCGGAAAGCGCTTCGACTGGAAGCCGTATGCCGCGCGCCGTTTCTTCCGCATCTTCCCGCCCTACCTTGTCGCCATTGCCCTGACCCTGGCCTGCGAGCATCTGTCGCGCGCGCTGGGCACTGCGGGGCGGGTGTCCGATTGGGACACGGTTCTCCGCTCCGTCTTCATGGTCCAGAACTACGGGGCGAACGCCGGGCAGATGGCGGGCAATCCCTCGCTCTGGTCCCTGCCGGTGGAAATGGAGCTCTACCTGGTCTATCCGCTCTTCCTCGGGCTGCTGCGGGTGGCGGGTGCGGCCAAGACCTTCGCGGTGGTCGCCGCCGTCTCGGTCATCCCCGCCGTCTTCGGCCATCAGGTGCCCGTGCTGGACGGCGGTTTCCTGCCCTACTGGCTGATCTGGTGCGCCGGAGCCTGGTTGGCGGAAGCCTGGAAGACCGGAGCCTTGTCGCGGCCCGGAGCCGTTCACGCCATCGTCATGCTGTTCGGTTTCGCCGCCGCCGCAGCGATGCACCTCGCCGAACCGATGCTGCTCCGCAACCACGGCATCCCGCTCGAGCGCAGCCATTGGCTCACCTGCCATCTCTGGGCCGTCGGTTACGGGATTCTCCTCTGGTTCGTGCTGATGAACCCGGGGCTGCCCAGCCGCATTCCGGCCAAGCTCCTCTCGCTGCTGGTCTGGGTAGGGGCGCTCTCGTATTCGCTCTATCTCGTCCACTTCCCGCTGTTCCGCCTCGCCGGGGATCTCTGGCAGAAACAGGCCGGAAGCAAACCGGTGAGCTTCCTCATCCCGCTGGTCGCCGCCGTGCTCGTCGTCCCGCTGGCCGCGCTCTTCTACAAGCTGGTGGAGGCCCCGAGCCATCGCCTGGCCCGTGACATCGGCCAGAGGCTGAAACGCGTCCCCACCCGATGACCCTCGTCTCCCATCCCAGCGGCAACACCTTCGTCCGCGCGCTGCTCGCCGGGCTCCTCGCGAAACAACGCCTCGGGCGCTTCGCCACCGCGCTGGGCTTCGCCGATGAACCGGCTTGGGCCAAGATTCTTCCCGGCAGCGTCCGCAGTGAAATCCGCCGTCGCCGCTATGATCTCCCGAAGGAGCTGCTGTGGTCGCGGCCGCTGCGGGAATTCGCCCGCGTCACCGGCAACCGGCTCAAGCTCCGCGGCCTCACCGCCCACGAAACCGGCTGGGCCAGCGTCGATGCCGTCTATCGCGATCTCGACGCCGCCGTCGCCCAACGCCTGCCCGCCTGGAAGAGCCGTCTCGGCCTGGACTCCGTCTATGCCTACGAAGACGGCGCGTTGGAGACACTCCGCACCGCGCGTTCGCTCGGTCTCGTCGCCGGCTACGACCTGCCCATCGCCTATTGGGAAACGCTCCGTCGCTTGATCCGCCAGGAAGCCGAACGCCTGCCCCAGTGGGAACCCACCTTCAAGGGCGGCACCCGCGATTCCGAAGCGAAGCTGGCGCGCAAAACCGAGGAGTTGAAGGCGGCGGAAGTCGTCGTCGTGCCCAGCCGGTTCGTCCTCGATTCCCTGCCCGAGTGGGCCCGGAAGGAGAAACGCTGCGTCATCGCCGAGTTCGGCACACCCGCCATACCCGAAGCCGTCCGTCCGCCCCGGAAACCCGACGCCAAGCTCCGCGTGCTCTTCGCCGGCACGATGAGCCAGCGCAAGGGCCTGGCCGATCTCTTCGCCGCCATCAAGCTCCTGGACCGCTCGGACGTGGAGCTGGTCGTGATGGGTTCCTTGGCCGCGCCACTGGAGTTCTACCGTTCGCAGCTCGCCAACTTCACCTATGAGCCCACCCGTCCCCACGCAGAGGTGCTCAAGCTCATGGCCACCTGCGACGTGCTCTGCCTGCCGTCCATCGTCGAGGGCCGCGCGCTGGTCCAACAGGAAGCGATGGCCTGCGGGCTGCCGCTGCTCGTCACCCGCAACGCCGGTGCCGAGGACCTGGTGGAGGAAGGCCGGACCGGTTTCCTCGTTCCCATCGCCTCGCCCGACGCCATCGCCGAGCGCATCAATTGGTTTGCCGACCATGCGTCGATGCTTCACGACATGGGGCACGCCGCCCGGGCCAAGGCGATGGAACTGACCTGGAGCCGCTACGCGGACCGAATCCAGCAACACCTGGCCCGGCCGCAACCCGTCTGAACCGATGAATTCCGCCCTTGTAGGCCTCCGCCGTCCCGTGGCTCCGCCCGTGTCGGCCCCTCCCGTCGCGGCCGGGGCCGCGCCCGTGCCCGAATCCGGCCTGGTCACCGCGACCCGTGCCCTGATCTGGCTCTATCTGATCCTCTGGGTCGTCGAGGGCTCCTTCCGGAAATGGTTCCTGGTCTCCATGTCGGACGTGCTGCTGGTCATCCGCGATCCGGTGGCGCTGATGATCTACGCGCTCGCGATGATCGGACGCTTCTTCCCGTTCAACGCCTTCTTCATCGGCACGATCCTCCTGGCCGCCCTCTCCGCCATGGCCGGATTCGCGGTCATCCCGGATCTGCCGGCCGTGGTCGCCTTCGGCCTGCGTGCCAACTATCTCCACCTGCCCCTCATCTTCGTCATGGCCCGGGTGCTGCGGGCCAAGGACCTCAAGTGGATGGCCTGGTTCATCCTGGCCGGAGCCGTTCCCCAGGCCATCCTGATGGCCAAACAATACCGCTCCGGCATCGACAGCTGGTGGAACCTCGGGGCCGGCGGCGGCCGAATGATCGAGGCCGCCCAGGGCATCGTGCGTCCCGGCGGCACGTTCAGCTTCATCAGCGGCCCGATCTTCTATTTCGCGCTCTGCACCGCCTTCATCCTCGGCGGACTCACGCTGCGCAACTGGGTCCGGTGGTGGCTCCTGGTCCCGTCGCTCGGCGCGACCTTTCTGGCCGCCGCCGTCTCCGGCAGCCGCTCGCTGCTGATCGGTTGCTGCATCGTGGCCGCCTGCTTCCTGCTCGGCTGTCTGGCCTATCCCCGCGCGATCAAGGCCCTGGCCAAGCTCTTCGCCCTCGGCCTCGTCGCCTTCGTGGCCGTGGCTGGACTGAACGTCTTCCAGGCCGGGCGGGCCACCACCGCGGATCGCGCGACCCGCGCGACGGACCGCGAAGGCGGCTTGGTCGGCGTGGCCGAACGCGCTCTCAGCCCCATCGCCAAAGCCTTCCAGTCGGTCCTCAAGACCGATCTGCTCGGCGAAGGCCTGGGCCTCGGAACCAACGGCGGCGCGGCTTTGACCGGTTCCCGGGGCAACTTCCTGATCTCGGAGGATGAATGGACCCGCAGCGTCGGTGAATCCGGCCCGGTCATCGGCCTTTCCTACATGGGCATGCGTGTCGTCCTCTGCGTCTGGCTGCTGGTCCAATGCCTCAAGGCGGCCCGCACCGGCAACCTGCTGCCCCTGGTGCTGCTCGGCGCCGGCGGCCCCGGCCTGATCATTGGCCAGTTCGGCCAGCCTACCGCGATGGGCGCGACGGTCTTTTTCACCGGCCTGTGCCTCGCCGCTCTTTCCATCCCCAAGGACGAAACGATCTTCGTCGACAAGGCCTCCGCCGTCACCTCCGCGCTCGACTCCGCCAAGGCGGTGCCCGCCGCCAAGACCAAGCAGGCGAAGCCGATGGCCACGGCCGCCGCGTCGCTCCCCGACCGGAAGACACCCTTCAACGTCGTCCCACGTGCGGCGTCGGTGCCTGAGCCCCGCGAAACGCCGCCTCCCCCTGCCCCGGTCCCTCCAGAGACGACGCCCGATCCGGTCATTCCGCGTCCGGCCTACAAGCCCGGCCGCTTCGCCATCCATAGCCCCGCCAAGAAGCCTTCCGACGAGTGAACGTCGTCCTCATCGGCAACTACCCGGCCGACCGGCAGCAGAGCATGGCGCGCTTCGCGCAGTGTCTCGACGTCGAGCTGAACCGCCGGTCCATCCCCGCCCGCACGGTGGTTCCCCCGGCCAAGGTCGCGGCGAACCGCAATGTCCA
The DNA here is from genome assembly GCA_946480965.1 of uncultured Verrucomicrobiales bacterium. The sequence continues at coordinate 12,958 of CAMLMI010000101.1, forward strand.
GAGCGGCCTCGGCAAGTGGCTGGCCTACGTGGACAAGTTCCTTCTCTACCCGCGCGAGCTGTGCCGCCTCGCCAAGTCCGCCCCGGCCGACACGCTCTTCCACGTCTGCGACCACTCGAACGCGATGTATGTCCGCGCCCTCCCGGCCGACCGCCATCTCGTCACCTGCCACGACCTGCTCGCCGTGCGCGGCGCCTTCGGCGATCCCGAGGCCTATTGCCCGGCCAGCGCCACCGGCAAGCTGCTGCAAAAATGGATCCTCAACAGCTTGGCCTCTTCGAGGAACGTCGTCTGCGTCTCCCACGCCACGGCGAATGACTTCCGGAAACTGGCCCCGCATTACACCGGCCAGCTCGACGTCATCCATCTCGGCCAGAACACGCCATACCGCGCATTGTCTCCCAATGAGGCTTGGCCACGCTTGGCCGTTCTCCCGCTGCGTCGCGACACGCCGTTCATCCTCAACGTCGGCTCCAGCCTGCCGCGCAAGAACCGCGATGGTTGCCTCCGCATCTTCCAGAAGCT
>CAMLMI010000102.1 GCA_946480965.1 uncultured Verrucomicrobiales bacterium
GCTTCGGTGGCTCAGCGGCAAAGAGGAGCGGCGTGAGTGAAAAACCAAGGGCAATAAGCGTTAATGTTTTCATAACGTGTGAAGTGGCCTAACAGATATTAGGCCAAACTGAGTTTGGCCTAGCATCATTGGGGTTGGGATTGAACTTCTCCATTTCGTGCTCTGGATAAAGGGATTGCATTCGGCTGACAAGTCCTGAGTTTGGCCTAGCATGAGTGCTTCAACCGGACCGTGGAAACGGCGTCGGGGGCCCTTGGAGTCGTTGGTTCCCAATCCGAAACTGAAACTGCTGGATCAATGCCGCGAGGTGATGCGGTTCAAGCATTGGTCGCGGCGCACTGAGACGTCCTACGTGGGGTGGATCGAGCGGTTTGTTCGGTTTTGCCGGAGGCCGGACGGGACGTGGCGGCATCCGCGGGAGTGCGGTGTGGCGGAGGTGAAGGGGTTTCTCACGGCGTTGGCGGTGGAGCGGAACGTGGCGGCGGCGACGCAGAACCAGGCTTTGAATGCTCTGGTGTTCCTCTACCGGGAGGTGGTGGGGCGGGATCTGGAGGAGATCGGCCCGTTCGAGCGGGCGAAGCGGCCGAAGCGATTGCCGGTGGTGCTGAGCCGGGAGGAGTGTCGGCGGTTGTTCGCGGCGATGGAGCCGCCGCCGATGCGGTTGTTCGCCGAGTTGTTGTATGGGAGCGGGCTGCGGTTGATCGAGGGCTTGCGGTTGCGGGTCAAGGACGTCGATCTCGGACGAGGCACGATCACGGTGCGAAGCGGCAAGGGGGACAAGGATCGGGTGACGGGGTCGTGCCGGAAAACTTTCAACGTTGAACCTTCAACGTTCAATGGATAGCGATTCGTGCCGTGGCCCAACATTATGATCTGGAGGAACGGTTGTTGGAGTATGCGGCGCGCATCATCCGCCTGGTGGAGACGCTGCCGGATGCAAGGGCGGGCAACCATGTAGCGGGGCAGTTGTTGCGTTCCGGCACATCGCCGCTGCCCAACCACGCGGAGGCGCAGGCTGCGGAGTCGAGGAGGGACTTCATTCACAAGCTCAAGATTTGCCACAAGGAACTGCGCGAGTCGCGCCGTTGGTTGAGGCTGATCCAGCGGGTGCCGTTGCTCAAACCTGCGTTGGTGGAGCCGCTGCTGGTGGAGACCGATGAGTTGATCCGGATTTTTCACACCAGCATCGGCACGGCGACCAAGGGGAAGGGAGTTCCAGCCGCTGAACGTTCCCGGTTGGATGTTGAGCGTTGAATGTTGAACGTTGGTCCTGTAGGCGGGTTCGCCACGCATTTGCTGGAATCGGGCACGGATATCCGCACCTTGCAGGAGCTGTTGGGGCACAGCCATGTTTCGACGACGCAGATCTACACGCGTGTCATGGCGAAGCCGGGCGTGGGGGTGCGGAGCCCGTTGGATGGGGGAGGGTGAAAAGCAGAAAGCGGAAAGCGGAAAGCGGAGATGGGGAATCGGAGATCGGAGATCGGAGATCGGGGGAAGGGGGCGGAGCGGATCGTGGGACAGTGTAGAGCGCGGTTTTTCCGATAAGGAGCGGGAGGGAAATGGGGCGTTGGGCAAGGCTGGTCATCGTTTGAGGAAGGCTGCTCAGGGATTAAGGAAGGCCACTCGGGGTCTGAGGAAGGCCACTCAGGGTCTGAGGAAGGCCACTCAGGGGTTGAGGAAGGCTACTCAGGGGTTGAGGAAGGCTGCTCAGGGATTGAGGAAGGCTGCTCAGGGTTTGAGGAAGGCTGCTCAGGGTTTGAGGAAGGCTACTCAGGAATTGAGGAAGGCCGGTCGGAGAGGGTGAGGGGCGATCGGGGAATGGGGGCGGTTCTCACGCGGCCTGTCGGGCTTCACCTCCGATGGGATTGGGCGAGAGTGTCAGAAGATTGGGGCGGACCGGCTGGTTGCTCGGCAGAAACCTTGTAGGCCGGGCTCCCCGACCTGGCGCAGCCGAGAGGTTGCCGAGGGGAACCCAATCCAGGAATCAGCATCACCGGCTGGAGCACGACGCCCGGTCGGGGGACCGGACCTACAGTGCTGGGCTACGAAGACCCGCTCGTGAAGGTTTCTACCGAACAACCGGCCGGTCCGCCCTGGCATTGGCGATGGACCGGTTCTCGGAAGCGCGTGGCATGGAGGCTGCATCTTTCTCATCTCGAAGAGGCGTTCCCCCGGTCCCCAATGACGGACGGTCCGTGGTGACTTCATGAAACCAAAACCAAAGAAAGATCCGATTCATCATGCCCACCTATCATGTCTCCCTCGCGTTTGCCGGATTGCCGGACGCGGCTCTCGTGGACTTCACCGGCACGGTCATCGCCGGGCTCACGGGCAACGCGGCGTTTCCCTCGCCGCCGGTGACGTTGAACGAACTGACGGCGGCCCAGGCGATCTTCGCCCATGCGCTGGCGGCGATGCCGCTGGGCGGGCCGCAGACGACGGCGGCGAAGAACGTGGCGCGGGCGTCGTTGCTGGGGCTGCTGCGCCGGACGGCCTACTATGTGCAGGGTGCGATGGAGAACGACCTGGAGCTGCTGCTCTCCAGCGGATTCGCGCCGACGAACTCGAACCGCACGCAGGCGCCGCTGGCGGCACCGGTGGTGTTGAAGGTAATGAACGAGCAGAGCACGCAGCTGGTGGTGCAGTTGAAGCCGGTGCCGAACGCGAAGGCCTACGAGGTGCGGAAGTTGAACGGCACGGGCGGCTGGTTGCTGGCGGGGGTGTTCACCAAGGCACGGCGCATCGTGATCGAGGATCTGGTGCCGGGTTCCACCTATTCGTTCCAGGCGCGGGCCGTGGGCGGGAGCACGGGCTACAGCGGCTGGAGCGATCCGGTGCAGCACATGGCGACGTGAGGCGAACTGGCGCACGGACGGGGGACCGGGCCGGGCAGCGATGCCGGCCCGGCTTCCCCCGGTCCGGCGTATCCATTGAGAATCGTGCGATGCTTTGACCGTGGATGTGGCCGCGAAGTTCCCGTTGCCCAGTCGCTCCAATAGGGACGAGCCGTTCCTTTTGCCCCGGTGCGCGAGGCTTGATCGCCGATGGCCCACCGGGATGGGCCGCTCGACAATCAACCCGCACGTTGGCTAAACCGAGGCCATGCTTATCCCGCGCCGTCTTGTTGCCCTGTTGGTCGGTTGGCTCATGGCTTCCACGGGCTGGGCGGAACAATACGACGTGGTCGTTTACGGCGGCACGTCGGCCGGGGTGATCGCGGCGGTTCAAGCCAAGAAGATGGGCAAGACCGTGGTGCTCGTCGGGCCGGACAAGCATCTCGGCGGGTTGACCAGCAGCGGGCTGGGCTTCACCGACACGGGCGACAAGTCGGTCATCGGCGGATTGGCCCGCACCTTCTACCAGAAGATCTGGGAGCACTACGACCGTCCCGAAGCCTGGAAGTGGCAGAAGCGTTCGGAATACGGCAATCGCGGCCAGGGCACGCCCGCGATCGACGGCGCCCAGCGGACGCAGTGGATCTTCGAGCCGCACGCGGCGGAGAAGGTCTTCGAGGACTTCGTGAAAGAACACCAGATCCCCGTCTTTCGCGATCAGTGGCTGGACCGGGCGAAGGGTTTGGAGAAGGCCGGTTCGAGGATCGTCGCCATCACCATGCTGGGCGGGCAACGCTACGCGGGGAAGATGTTCATCGACGCCACCTACGAGGGCGACCTGATGGCGGCGGCGGGCGTTGACTACCACGTGGGCCGGGAGGGCAAGTCCGTCTATGGCGAGGAATGGAACGGGGTGCAGACCGGCGTGCTCCATCACCGGCACCACTTCGGCATCTTCAAGGAACCGATCAGCCCCTACGTCGTGCCCGGCGATCCGTCGAGCGGCGTGTTGCCGCGCATCAGCACCAATTCGCCGGGCGTCTATGGGGAAGGGGACAACAAGGTCCAGGCCTACTGCTATCGCATGTGCCTGACCGATCATCCGGAGAACCGGCTGCCCGTCCCGAAGCCCGAAGGCTACGACGCGGCGCAATACGAGCTGTTGCTCCGCATCTATGCCGCCGGATGGAAGGAGGCGTTGGGCAAGTTCGATCCGGTGCCGAACCGGAAGACGGATTCCAACAACCACGGTCCCTTCAGCACCGACAACATCGGCTTCAACTACGACTACCCCGAGGCCAGCTACGAGCGTCGCCGCGAGATCCTGAAGGAGCACGAGACCTACCAGAAGGGCTGGCTGTGGTTCATCATCAACGATCCCAGGGTGCCGAAAGACGTGCAGGCCGAGATGGCGCGCTGGGGTTTGCCCAAGGACGAGTTCACCGACAACGGCGGCTGGCCGCACCAGATCTACGTGCGCGAGGCCCGGCGCATGGTGGGGCACTACGTGATGACGGAGAACGAGCTGCTCAAACGCCGGCCCACGCCCGAGTCGGTCGGGATGGGCAGCTACACGATCGATTCGCACAACGTGCAGCGCTACATCACGCCCGAAGGCCACGTGCAGAACGAGGGCGACATCGGCGTGAAGCTTTCCGGTCCCTACGAGATCGCCTACGGGTCGCTCGTGCCGAAGAAGGGCCAAGCCGACAACCTCCTCGTGCCGGTCTGCGTGAGCGCCTCGCACATCGCCTACGGCAGCATCCGCATGGAACCGGTCTTCATGATCCTCGGCCAATCCGCCGCCACGGCGGCCGTGTTGGCCATCGACGGAAAGCTCGCGGTGCAGGACGTGCCCTACACGCAGCTCCGGGAACGGCTGCTGAGCGACGGACAGATCCTGGAAACGCCGACGAAGAAGTGAGGTGGTGGTTCAACGTTCGGAGTTTCCGGAAAACGCTGAACGCTGAACGCTGAACGTCGAACTTTGAACGTCGAAGGCGGAAGGGATGGTCCGGTTTGAAAGGCAGGGCGAAGGCGCCGGCCGAGCCGACTTGGCCTCGACGAGGCCGAACCTGGATAGCCGCAGGTGTAACCTGCGGTTGCCGACCGCGGGAGGTTCGACCCCTGCGGGGTCGAATTGTTGCCCTGCTGGTTCCGTGGGTTTCCACCCACGGCTATTCACGTTGAGTCCCTTCGGGACACCGGGGAGGTGCCAGAGACGCTGCTGGGTCCTTCGGAAACTGTCCGGCGGCTCGGCGGGAGCCTTCGCCCTACCGCACCCCGCCGCCTCAGGCCACGCCGAACGTGTAGATCGTCGTCGAGCGGAAGGTCTCGCCGGGGCGCAGGACCACGCTGGGGAACTTGGGCTGGTTGATCGAGTCCGGGTAGTGCTGCGTCTCCAGGCAGAAGCCGCCGTGCTGGGCGTATTTCACGCCGCCGACGCCGGTGAGCGGTTCGGTCGGGAGGAAGTTGCCGCTGTAGAGCTGGATGCCGGGCTCGGTGGTCCGCACTTCCAGCAAACGGCCGGAGCCGGGTTCCACCACCCGCGCCGCCAGGGTGAGCGACTGGCCGCCGCCGTTGATCACGTAGTTGTGGTCGTAGCCGGGCGGCGTCAGCCCGGTCAGCAGGAGCCGGGAGCCGATCGTGGTGGGCGTGGTGAAGTCGAGCGGCGTGCCCCGGACCGGCGCGATCTCGCCGGTGGGGATCAGCGCGGCATCGACCGGGGTGTAGCCGTCGCAGTTCAGATAGACCACGTGGCCCCGGATGTCCCCAGAGCCGGCCAGATTGAAATAGCTGTGGTTCGTCAGGTTGACCGGCGTGGCCTGGTCCGTGGTGGCGCGGTAGTCGATCCGCAGCTCGTTCTTCGCGGTCAAGGTGTAGGTCACGACCGTGGTCAGCGTGCCGGGATAGCCTTCCTCGCCGTCGGGGCTGACGTAGGTGAACTCCACGGCCACGCCATCGGCCGTGGCGGGCAGGGGCTTGGCGGACCAGAGCTTCTTGTCGAAACCGGCCACGCCGCCGTGGAGATGGTTTTCACCGTTGTTCTTCGCCAGCGAGTAGGTCTTTCCATCGAGGGTGAACCGGCCCTGGGCGATGCGGTTGGCGAAACGTCCGGTGGCGCAGCCGAAGTAGGGGCTCTCCGTCAGATACTGGGCGAGATTGTCGAAGCCGAGAACGATGTTGCCGCTGCGGCCGTTGCGGTCCGGCGCGTGGATCTCGGTCACGGTCGCGCCGTAGTCGATCAGCTTCACCGTGACGCCGGCGGCGTTCTTCAGGGTGAAGCAGGTGGCGGCGCGGCCATCGGGCAGCGTTCCGAACGGGGCGGTGTGCAGCGTGTTCATCGTGTCAGGGCGGGGAGCTTGGGATGCCCGGCCCGCGTGCGGCAAGGCGCGGGTGGGATTCCATCGCGGGGAAATAGCTTAACGCGGCTGACGCGAATGTGAACGCGGGTCGGAGTCCGCCGCGCCTGCGCATACGCCCAAGCAGGCCCGGCCGTGCGGTCCGGCATCGATGGTCCCGGCGGGTATCCGAGGCTGTGGGCGTGACCGTGGGCGGGCGTTTTGGCAGCCTTCGCCGCGATGTTGAAAGTCTTTGCCTACGCCGGCTGCGACACCTGTCGCAAGGCGCTGAAGTTTCTCAGGGAGCGGGGTGTCGCGCACGAGGTCGTCCCCATCCGCGAAACGCCTCCGACCCGGGCGGAGCTGGCGCGGATGCTGGTCTTTCACGGCGGCGATCTCCGGAAGCTCTGCAACACCTCGGGCCAAGACTACAAGGCGCTCGGGCTGGCCGCGAAGCTGCCGACGCTCCCGGAAGACGAGGCGCTGGCCCTTCTGGCCGGAAACGGCAATCTCGTGAAACGCCCCTTCGTGCTCGGGCCAGACTTTGGCCTCGTGGGTTTCAAGCCGGAGGAATGGGAGCGGCGGTTGGGCTGAGGCATCCGGTTCGCCAGGCTCAGCGCACCGGCGCGAGGATCTCCACGCTCCTGAACCAGACTTCGCAGTCTTGGCCGCCGTGGACTTGCAGGGCGAATTTGCCCTCGCGACGTCCGGGATCGTTTTCCAGGCGAGCGATCTTCTGGCCATTGACCTCCGTCTCGATGCGGCCGCCGTAGGCGTGGACGACCAGCGTGTTCCATTGGCCGGGCTTGAAGGATTTCTTCAACTGCTCCTCGGTCGGTTGGCTGGCCCATTGGCGGCCGTTGGTTTCGTAGAGACCACCGACATCCTTGGCGGGATCGATCTCGGCCTGGAATCCCGAGACGCCGCTCGCGCCGCCTGCTTCGGTGCGGAAGTAGAAACCGCTGTTGCCCTTCACGGACTTGAAAGTCACCCGCGCGCTGAAGTCGCCGTAGGAACGCTCGCTGAGCAGATGGCCGTAGTCGGTTTCGGCCGCGGAGTGGCGGCCGACGAGCGCGCCCTGCTCGTAGGTCCAAGTGCCTTTGCCGCTCGGACGCCAGCCTTGAAGCGTCTGGCCGTCGAGCAGGGGACGCCATTCGTGGCGGCCGAGATCGGCGAGACGGAGGTTGCGGTATTCGACATGGACGTCTTTGCCGGAATGGACCTGGAGGGCGATGAGGCCTTCGAGCTTTTGGCCATCGTAGTAGTCGGCGGCGGGCACGCCGTTGACCCAGGAACGGATGCGGGTGCCGACGGCCTCGATGCGGTAGCGGTTCCATTCGCCGACCTTGAAGGCCTGCTGGGCGGCGGGGTTGTTGGTCAGGGGCTGGAGCCAGGCGCGGCCGCCCTGTTCGTAGAGCCCGCCGGACCAGGCGCGTTTGCTGGGATCGACCTCGATCTGGTAGCCGACCATGTCGTTCTTGGCGTTGAAGCCGCTGCGGATCTGGATGCCGGCATTGCCGGAGTCGATCTTGACCTCCAGTTCCAGGATGAAGTCGCCGTAGGTGCGGTCCGTGCAGAGCCAGCCGTGGCCGCCCTGGCCGGTCTCGCCGACGATGGTGCCGTCGCGGATGGAATACTTGGCCTGTCCGCGCAAATCCCAGCCGGTCCAGTCGCGCCCGTTGAAGAGCGGCTTCAAGCGCGCTTCGGTGGAAGGGGTGCGGCAGGCGGTGAGCCAGGCGAGCGACGAGACGAGCGCGGTCGTGAGGGCGAATCGGGCGAAGGTCATGGGATGTGGGAAGACTCTCCCGTCGTCGGGCGCATTCGGACAATCCTCCATTTGGGTCATCAGGGCGGGTTTTCCCTTGGCGACGCGACCGGCGGCTCCGCTAGTCTCGTCTCCATGCTCAAGCGCCACGCGCAACTGAAACGGGCCACGAAGGAGACCTCCATCGAGGTCCGGCTCAACATCGACGGATCCGGCAAATCCACCATCAAGACCGGCGTGCCGTTCTTCGACCACATGCTCACGCTCTTCGCCAAGCACGCCACGGTCGATCTCTTCCTCAAATGCAAGGGAGACCTAGAAGTGGACGCGCACCACACGGTGGAGGATTGCGGCATCGCGCTCGGGCAGGCGTTCGTCCAGGCGCTCGGCGACAAGAAGGGCATCCGCCGTTATGGCACGGGATTCGATCCGCGTAATCCGTTCACCGGCGAGGCCTACGTGCCGATGGACGAATGCCTGGCGCGGTGCGTGATCGACTTCAGCGGGCGTCCGTATCTCGTGTGGCGCGGACTGAATAAGTTCGGCCAGTTGCGCATCAATGAGTTGGACAAGACGCAGGACATGTCCTCCGCGTTCCGGTTCGGATTGGCCCGGGAATTCTTCCAGGGCTTCGCGAACGAAGCGCGGTGCAATCTGCATCTGGAACTGCTCTATGGCGACGAACCGCACCACATCGTGGAAGGCCTCTTCAAGGCCTTCGCCCGCGCGACGGACGCGGCGTGCGCGCGCGACCCGCGGATCGAGGGCCAGTTGCCGAGCACGAAAGGCAAGCTGTAGTCTGCGGCGCGACCCGCTGAATAACCCGAACCGCGCCGCGTCCTAACTGTGTCGAAAGAACCGGAAAAAATTCCTCCGCCCGACGATATGCCGCTCGTCCGAGCCGCCCAGAAGGGCGACATGGCGGCGTTCGAGGAGCTCGTCGCCCGACATCGCGACAAGGTGTATGCCCGTGCCTTCAGCATGGTGCGGCGCGAGGACGAGGCGCTGGATCTTTCGCAGGATGCCTGGGTGAAGGCATGGCAGCGGATCGGCCAGTTCCTGGGCGACTCCAGCTTCGCCACCTGGATGACGCGCATCGTCATCAACCTTTGCCTGGACCATCTGCGGCGGCAGAAAAAGTTTCGGACCGACTCGATTGAATTGATGGAAGAGGAGTCGGGCGGCGTCGAACGGTTGTTGCCCACGGAAACGGTCAACCCGACCGCCGGACTGGAGCGGACGGAACTGCGGAAGCGGATCGACGAGGCGCTGGAGAAGCTGTCCCACGAGCACCGGACGGTCCTGATCCTGCACGAATTTGAAGAGCTTGAGTATAAAGAGATCGCCAAACGGATGGGCTGCTCGATCGGAACGATCATGTCGCGCCTGTTCTACGCCCGGCGACGCATGGCCGGGCTGATGGCCTCCTGGAAGAAGAACGACGACACATGAACACGAACCAGCAACTCGAAATCCAGGCGTATGTGGACGGCCAGTTGGCCGCCGCCGACGCCCGGCGCGTGGAGCTTCAATTGGCCGACGATCCGGCCGGGGCCGCCTTGGCCGCCGAACTCCGGCTGGTGCGGGACACCGTGCGGCGCGGCGAACCCGTGATGGCCGTGCCCGAGACGCGCGAGTTCTACTTCAGCCAGATCCAGCGGCGCATCGAGGCCGAGGAAAAGGTCGCCGCTCGCATTCCGGCACCCGCTCCCTTCGATTGGTTCCGGCGGCTGCTCCTGCCGGTGGCGGGCGTCGCGGCCGTGGCCGTGGTGGCCGCGCTTTCGCTGCGCACCGCGCCCTATGTCCCCGGCGAGATGGTGATCGCCTCCGAGGAGATGGGCGCGATCACTTTTCGCTCCGAGCAGAACCAGTTGACGGTCGTCTATCTTTTCGACAAGTCATCGGCCGACAGCACCGACGCCACTTCCGAAGCCCCCCTTGACTGAGATGATCCCGATGACACGACATCTGTGCGCGCTCGCCGCGTTTCTGGGCCTGCTCCTTTGCGGAACGGTGGCCTCCGCCGCAGAAACCAAGCTGGAGGTGACCCTCGTCTGGGGGACCAACGACGCGAAATCGCCCGATCCGGACCACAAGGATCTGGAGGGCGATCTCGCCGAACGGCTGAAGAAGGTCTTCCAGTGGAAGAACTATTTCCTCGTCAACCGCAAGAAGGGTTCGGTCAAAGACGACGGCGCGGTCGCCAAGTTCCAGTTGAGCGACAAAGCCGTGGTCGAGATCAAGGCCCTCGCGGATTCCAAGTATGAGATCCGGCTCATCGGCAAGGACAACCTCGTCGTCACCCGCACGGAGGTGATCAAGAAAGCGGACGTGGTGGCCTTGGCCGGCGACGTGAAGAACACCGACTGCGCTTGGTTCATCCTCATCCGCCAGAAGTAGCCGCTTTCTCGCAGAGCTCGTCGCGACACTCGATCATCGGTTCCCAGAAGCCGAGATCGAGTGTCTCGTTTTTAGAGGATGTTCCCGAGGACGGCGTGGCCAAAGACGCGTCGGCGGTCATGCAAGTTGCCCGCAAGCGCTTGAAACGACAGGCCTCTAGGGATTCAGGCTTGCGTCCTACATCGCCAAACGGCATTGCTGTCCCAAAATTAGATCACACCTCCGGGACGCGGTGTCGATGTCGTCAATGCAGTGGCCGGTTCGGGACAATCAACGCGCAATTTTTATGAGAACCTCTTGGATCAAATCTGCCTTGGTCAAATGGGGATTGGCCGGTTGCCTCGCGGTGGTCGCGACGGGAACGACGTTCGGCCAGACGCGGACCAACATCATCGAGGGTGAGATCGCTTACCCGGGCGAAAGGGACGTGTTCACCCTGTCGCTGGATTCGACCAAGCGATTCTACTTCGACGCGTTGACCAATGCGTCGTCGCTGCGCTGGCATCTGGGCGGGCCTTCCGGCGTGGTCGTGACCAACCGCTCGTTCGTCTCTTCCGACGGCAACAACGGCAACCCGCTGCTGGTTCTGCCCGAAGGCGACTACGTGATGAGCATCGACGCGGCCAGCGGGGACACTCCGGGCTATGCGTTCCGGCTGGTGGACCTGACCGAAGCGACGTTGATCGCGCCCGGCACGGTGGTGACGAACGGGCAGCTCCTGCCCAGGCGATCGGAATTCTACCAGTTCACGGCGGCGGCGGGGGACCAGTTCACCTTCACGCGAAACACCGCCGTGGGTTCGACCTACTGGCGTTTGCTGGGGCCCTACGGGAACTACCTTTTCCAGGCGGGATTCAATAACGTGGGGACCAACACGGTGCCGGACGCGGGCACCTATGTGCTCTTCCTGGAGAGCGACATCCAGACCGCGACCACGAACAGCTATTCCTTCACGGTGAATCACGTGGGCAACCAGCCGCGCAACTTCACCGGCACGCCCTTGTCCTTCGGCACGGCCTACACCGGCCCCTTGCTGCCTGTCGGCACGACCAACGCCTTCACCTTCACGGTGGACCAGCCCAAGTGGCTCGTCCTCGACGTGCTGACGAACCGCTCCGGTCCCTACCGCCAGATCCTCGGCCCCGGCGGCACGGTGGTTTCCTACGGCAGCTATTTCGACAACGGCTCGATGGGGGAAAACGTCCTGAAGGCTCCGGCCGGCGATTACCAGTTGCTCGTCAACGGGCACAACAACCACACCAACGCCTACCTGTTCCGCATCGTGGACGCGTCGCAGGGTGCATTGGTCCCGCTGGACACCGTGGTGACCGGCACGAACAGCCCCGCATCCGGCGTGGTCGCGTATCGGGTCCAGCTCACTGCCGGGCAGAGCATCTATTTTGATTCGCTGGCCTATTCGGGGTTCACCTACCAGGGACACCCGTTCGTCAAGCTGATCGACCCGCATGACCGCGTGCTGATCGACGGAGGGCTCTTCGACACCGGCCCCATACCGATCACTCTGGGCGGCACCTACACGCTGCTGGTGGCCGGGCGCGATCTGGAGACCAGCGCACAGGGCACCTATTCGTTCCGCATCGTCACCGCCGATTCCCCCGGCGCGGCCCTGCCGCTCAACTCCATCGTCGGCGGAGCGATCGAGAAGCCTGGCCAGACCCGCACCTACACCTTCAGCCTGGCGGAGCCCAGGACCGTCACCGTGGACATCATCTCGAACGCGCTTTCCACGGCGTATTGGACGCTGCGGGGGCCGCAGGGAACGCTGGAGAACTTCCGCAACTTCGGCTCGGGCGGATGGTTCGTCCATCGGCTCCCCGCCGGCGACTACACGATGACCGTCGCGGCCAACGGCGACGACACGAACACCTTCGCCTTCCGGATGCTGGACCTCGCGACCGCGACGGACATCGCGCCGGGCGCGACCGTCAACGGCAGCCTGAATCCCGCCACCTCCACCACCGCCTATCGCTTCGTCGCCGGCGCAGGCCAGAGGTTCTTCTTCGATGTTCTCTCCTACTCGGGCTTCACCTATGCCGGCGCGCCTTACTGGCTGCTGATCGATCCGTTCGGCAACACGCTCTTCGACCAGTCGTTCTATGATGTCGGCGCGATGACCCTGCCCGCGGACGGCGAATACACCCTGCTGGTCGGAGGCCATCATCTCGAACAGCCGCACGGGGTGGGCAACTTCAGCTTCGTCGTTTCGCCGATCGCGCCGGGCACCCAGCCGCTGGTGCTCGGGGCCGCGACCGGCGGAGCCATCGTGCATCCGGGCCAGACCCAGACCTACACGTTCACCCTGGCCGACCGCGCGCTGGTGAGCGTGGACCTGCTGTCCAACAGCGTGAACCAGATCTCCTGGACGCTGCGCGGTCCCCATGCGGCCACGGTGGCCAGCGCCTCCTTCACCAGCAGCGGATGGTTCGTTCATGAGCTGCTGGCCGGAGAATATACCTTCACGGTCTCGGCCAACGGCGACGCCACCGGCAGCTACGGCTTCCGAATCCTGAACCTTTCCGCCGCCACGCCCATCGCCCTGGGAAGTCCGGTCAATGACGCGCTGGTCCCCACCAGCGGCACCACCGCGTTCCGTTTCGAGGGCACCGCCGGCCAGACCATCTACTTCGATTCCGCCCCGGTGAGCGGCTTCACCTACGCCGGTGCGCCCTATTGGCTGCTGCTCGATGCCTACGGCACCGTCCTGATGGACCGCTTTTTCGGCGACTTCGGCCCGCTGACGCTCCCCGCCAACGGCCGCTACACGCTGCTCGTGGGCGGGAACTTCTACGAGAGCACGCTCTCGGGCACCTTCGGCTTCACCGTCAATCCGGTGACGAACTCCACCCAGGCGATCGCCGTGGGCGCGACGGTCGCAGGGACCATCGCGCATCCGGGCCAGGCGCGGCGCTACACCTTCACGATCCCGTCCGCCACCCAGGTGCTCTTCGACACCCTCACGAACAACCCGAGCCTCCGCTGGGTGCTCACGGGCCCCACGGGAACGCTGAACAACAACCAGACCTTCGGTTCCG
>CAMLMI010000103.1 GCA_946480965.1 uncultured Verrucomicrobiales bacterium
CCCCTCACCCCAGCCCTCTCCCCATCGGATGGGGAGAGGGTGGCCAAAGGCCGGGAGAGGGGCGACGGCCTACTGGATTTCCAGCAGGTAGAACCGCTGGGGCTGGTTGGCCGGATCGGTCACGGTCTTCACCGTGCCGTCGCCGGTCACGGCACCGCCGACTGGCTGCCAGGTGGCGTCGCTGAGCGCGGCCTTGTATTTCAGCACGTAGCTGGAGCCGGTCGCGGTGGGGAAGGAGACGGAGAGGTTCGAGCCGTTCTTCTGCACGCTCAAAGCCGTGCTGACGGACACGGGGACGAGCATGAGGAAGTTCGGATCGATGCCGCCACCAGTGGTGATGCGGAGCGTGGCCAATCCATCGAGGCTGACGGTGGCGGGCTGGCCGCCGCTCTGGAGCTGCACCCAGTCGTAGGCCTGCCAACCGCGTCCGACGAAGGAGAACGTCCCGAGATCGGAGGTGGTCTGCTCGGTCGTGCCGGCACCGGCCGTGACCTTGGCCAACGTCAGCGTGACCGTGCCGGGATTGCCGCCGGCCAAGCGGGCATACACATGGAAGTTGCCCTTGGGATAGGTGCGGGTGTGGTTGACCCACTCGCCGCCGTCGAACCAGCCGACCTTGTGGTCGCGGATGGCAGGATCAACCACCTGCGCGTCGAGCAGCTTCTGGCGCGGGATGTCGGTAGCCACGGGGGTCGCCGGGGTGTCGAGCGGGCGGTAGATCTTGTCGCCCGCGCCGGAGACGTCGTGGAAGTCGATCTCGGGTTCGCCGAAGCGGCCGAAGTAGCTGTTCTCCGCCTCGCCGGAGGCCAGGACGGGGTTGTCGATGAACTGGCCGCTGCCGAAGTCGAAGTCCTCGCCTTCCCAAGTGAAGTTCGCAGGGTTGAAGGTGTCGAACCGCGTGGTGGTCGAGGCGCTGTTGCCCAGGACGTCGGTCACGGTGATGACGGCGGTATAGACGGGCGTGTTCGGCACCAGGCCGGTGTAGGAGACCTCGCGCGCGGCGGGCGGGCCCGCGACCACGAGCGAGGAGGAGACATCGGTGCCGTTGAGCACGAGGCTCACGCCCGAGGGCTCGATGGTGGTGCCGACGGCGGTGGCGCGGAAGACGAGCCGGTTCGTCATCTGCATGAGCGTGTTGCCGTTCGGGTAAATGTCGGAGATGGCGGGCTTGTTGGTGTTGGCCGGGACAAGCATGACGAACGAGACGTCGCCGCCGCCGCCGGTGGTGATGCGGAGCGTGTTCGTGCCGGACAGGGTGACGGGCACGAGATTGCCGTTCGGGTCGGTCAACGGCTGGTAGATGTAGCTGGACCAGTTGCCGGTGCCGGGGAAGGCGAAGGTGCCGAGATTGGCGACGGTCTGCTCCATCGTGCCCCAACCGGCGGTGATACGGCCGAGCGTGACGGTGGCGGCTCCGGCCGCGCCGGCCATGCGGGCATAGACGTTGTAGGTGCCGGCCGGGAAATTGCGGGTGTAGTTCACCCATTCACCACCGCCGAACCAGCCGAGCTTGTAGTCCACCGTGGCGGCATCGACGTGCTTCTTGCGCGGCACGTCGCCGGAGGTCGTGGTGGCCATGCGATCCCCGGCGGTGCGGTAGAGATGGTCGCCGTCTCCGGCGGTGTCGTGGAAGTCGATCTCCTCGATGCCCGCGAGCTCGGCATAGGCACCGGGTGCGGGGTTGTTGAGGTAGGCTCCGCCGCTGTGGTCGTAGTCCTCCGCTTCCCAGAGATAGACCGGGGACCAGGTGTCGAAGTTCAGCGTCGTGGAGGTGGAGAGCCCGTTGGCGTCCGTGACCGTGATCGACGCGGTGTAGGTCTGGTTCGAGGCCAGCCCGTTCCACGCGACGTTCCGGGCCGTGTCGGTGCCGGTGATGACGAGCCCGGAGGACACGTTGCTGCCGTTGACCGTCAGCTGGATGCCGGTCGGGGCGATGGGGGAGGAACCGGTGACGGTGAACGAGATGCCGGCGGAGGGATCGGCCAGGAGGATGTTGTCCGGAACCACGTTGCTGAAGACCGGCGGGGTCGGGCCGGAGATCTGGTCGAGCACCATGTCGTCGATGAAGGCCGCACCGCCACCGGTGTTGGCGGTCTGCTTCAGCACGATCTGGTAGCGGGCGAAGGCGGTTCCGGCGGGTGCGGTGAAGGTCGTGACGGTGTTGGTCACGGTGCCGTTGGCCACATCGACCGCGTTGGTGATGGGCAGTTCATACCACGTGTCGGCCTCGAAGGAGGTGCCGTCGTAGAAGGCGGAGCGGTAGAGCGCGAGGATGTTCGACGATGCGTCGCGGAACGTGACCTCGACCCAGACGGTGTTGCCGCTGTCGGGCGCGCCGTCCGTCCCGGCCGTGCCGACCAGGCGGTCGTTGTTCGGCGTGAAGAACCACGCGGTGCCGCTGAAGACCGCTCCGGCTCCCGCTCCGTAGTCCTGATACTGGCCCTGGTAGTTCGGGTCTCCGCTCCAACCCGCATAGACCTTGAAGCTGCTGTTGCCCGTTCGGACCAACGGCGCGGTGCCGATGGCGTAGGGATCCCAGTCGGGCTGGCCCTTGTAGCGGGTCCAACCGGTCGTGCCGGATTCCATGCCGGGATTGTTCAGGACGTTGGCCGCTTCCAGCGCGGGCGCGGCGGCGAACACGGCACTGCCCGCCAGGAGCAATGCCCGGAGGCGATGGAGCATCCGGCCAAGACCGGATACAGGTTCAATCAAGGGGAGGTTTGGGGTTTTCATGCGGTAAATGGGCAATGACGAATCAGACTGGCGACGGAGCATGACAATTGTTTTGACCGGGAATGTAGTAGTTCGTATTACAAATCCACTTCACGTGTCAACCATCCTCTCTTCTTCGCTTGGATTTCCGGCGCTTAACCGCTGGCGGAACGGTGTTTTCTGCGCAGCGCTGCTGGTTTGGATGCTGGGGCTGGGAATCGGCCGGGCAGCAGGCGGACTGGCCAGCGGCGGATTCGAGCGCAGCCCGGCCGGGCCGTCGCGGGAGATCAGCGGCTGGACGTGGTATGGGCAGGAGTGGGGCAACACCTTCAGCGAGACCGGTTCTCGGGCGCGGAGTGGGATCAACTTCTTCAAGGTGTTCCAAGGCTTCACCGGGAGCGTGAACTACAGCGGAATCCATCAGGACCACCTGACCGAGCCGGGCACGCGCTATCGTGCCGAAGGCTGGGCTTTCTCTGACAGCGCCGACGCCATCGCCGGTCAGAACAAGGCGTGGATCGAAGTCACCTTCCGCAGCGCCCCGGGCAAAGTTCTCGCGCTCTACCGTTCCGCCATCGTCACGGCGACTGCGTTGGGCAACGGCGGTTTTGCGCAGGACGAATGGTTCCGCCTCGCCGTGACCAACGTCTGCCACCCCACGACCTTCCAGGTGACGAACACGACGACCGAGCTGGTCGCCCCCGAAGGCGCGAGCTACGTGCGCACGCAGATCGTCTTCGAGGGCGACGCGCAGAATTCCGCCGGGGCGCTGTTCTTCGACGACTTGGCTCTGGAGAAAACGGCGACTCCGCCCGGGGGCGTGTGGAACGTGGTCTGGAGCGACGAATTCGACTCCGGCTCCGCGCCCGATCCCAAGAAGTGGACCTACGACCTCGGCAACGGCCCGCCCGCCGGTTGGGGCAACAGCGAGCTGGAGTATTACACCAGCCGACCGACCAATGTCTTCCTCGCCGACGGACGCCTCCACATCACCGCGCGCAAGGAAACGCTCAACGGCTTCAACTACACCTCCGCCCGCCTCAAGACCAAGGGCCTCCACAGTTGGCGCTACGGCCGCATCGAAGTGCGCGCCAAGCTCCCCTCGGGCAAGGGCATCTGGCCAGCGATCTGGATGTTGCCCGAAGACTCGACCTTCGGCGGTTGGGCCGCGTCCGGCGAGATCGACATCATGGAGAACCGGGGCAGCAAACCCCGCGAGATCCTCGGCACCCTCCATCACGGCGGTTCCTATCCCGCCAACACCTACACCCAGGGCCCGACCTTCACCTTTCCGCCCGACGACTCGACCGCGAACTTCCACACCTACGCCATCGAATGGACCACCAACGCCATTCTCTGGGCCGTGGACGGGCAGGTCTTCCAGACCCAGACCAACTGGTGGAGCACCACCCGCGTGAACGGCCAGGAACGGCGCAATCCCTACCCAGCGCCCTTCAACCAACCCTTCCACCTCTTGATCAACCTCGCGGTCGGCGGCCACTTCGACGGCAATCCCACGGCGGAAACCGTTTTTCCGGCGACGATGGAGGTGGACTCCGTGCGCGTGCTGGAACGCACCGCACCGCTGAAAGTGGACTTGTCGCGGACGAACAACACCGTCCGCTTGATGTGGAACACCAACGTCGTGGCCCGCCTCCAAACCAGTCCCACCCCGACCGGTGCCTGGTCCAATCTCCCCAACGCCGCCAGCCCCTACGTTCCGTCAACCGCCGAACCCGCCCGCTTTTTCCGCCTCGCTTCGCCCTAGGCCGGACCGGGCCGACCGATCAGGCCCGGGGCGAGCCGTAGGTGGATTCCAGCTTCTTGATGCGGGGATAGACCACGGAGGTCTCGGGAACGCGCTTCTTGACGACCTCGAAGACACGGCGGGCTTCGCCCAGGTTGGACTGGCTGACGAGGATCACGTAGTCGAGCTGGACCCAAGCGAGGCGAGGATCGCCGACCTTGTTGCCGTAGGTGTTGAGCCATTCCTTGAGGCCGAGCGCCCCGCGTTTGCGCGCGGCCAAGAGGTCGGCTTCCAGTTGGTCGTGCATCCGGGGAAGCTGGTCCTCGGTGACGACACCGGACGGGGAGAGGGGTTTGGCTTCGGCGGTTTGTTCGGCGGGCTGGGCCGCGCCTTTCTGGCTTTTGTAGTAGCGCCATGTGCCGAACGCGGCTCCGACGATCAGCAAGACGACGATGACGTTTTTCATGGTTCCAATCTCCTATTCCGCCCGGACTCAGGGACTGCTTTCCTTCTACCTCCTGACGCCGGGACGGTGAAACAGGTTCAAAATTTCCTCCACAGGGAAAACGGAGGAAAAGCCCGCGAAAAGCAGAATGGAAGGACGCGGCGGTGCTTTCCGCCGCACACCCTACTCGCCCTTGGTGCGTTCGATCTTCGCGCCGAGGGCGTTGAGCTTGGTCTCCATGCGCTCATAACCCCGGTCCAGATGATAGACGCGGTGAACCTGGGTCGTGCCTTTGGCCGCCATGCCCGCGATGACGAGGGCCGCGGAGGCGCGGAGATCGCTGGCCATCACCTGTGCGCCGCTCAACGGACGGCCGCCCTTCACGATGGCGCTGGGGCCTTCGATGGAGATTTCCGCGCCCAAGCGCGCCAACTCGCTGACGTGCATGAAACGGGCCTCGAAGATGCGCTCGGTGATGATGCTGATGCCCGGCGTGAGGCACATGAGCGACATCATCTGGGCCTGGACGTCGGTGGGGAAACCGGCATACGGCTGCGTGGTGACGTCCACGGGTTTCAGCTTGCGGCCCCGGGAAACCTTCAGGTCGGGGCCGACGCGATCCAGCTTCACGCCGGCTTCGCGGAGCTTGTCCAACACGGCGTGCAGATGGTCGGGACGCACGCCCTTCAGCGTCACTTCGCCATCGGTCGCGGCGGCGGCGATGGCGTAGGTGGCGGCTTCGATGCGGTCGGCGATGACCTCGTGTTCCGCGCCGTGGAGCTCCTTCACGCCGGTGATGGTGATGGTCGGGCTGCCCGCGCCGACGATGCGCGCGCCCATCGCGTTGAGGAACTTGGCGAGATCGACGACCTCCGGTTCGCACGCGGCGGAATCGATCACCGTGACGCCTTCGGCCAAGGTCGCGGCCATCATCACGTTGGCGGTGCCGAGGACGGTCGGACCCGCCCGGCCACCGAGGAAGATGCTCGTGCCGGAGAGGTGCTTGGCCACGGCATGGATGTCGCCGCCTTCGATGGTGATCTTCGCGCCGAGGGCCTCGAATCCCTTCAAGTGGAGATCAATCGGCCGCGCGCCGATGACGCAGCCGCCGGGCAACGAGACCGTCGCCTTGCGCGTGCGGCCGAGAAGCGGGCCCATGATGCAGACGGAGCCGCGCATCTTGCGGATGAGATCGTAGTCGCCCACGGGCTTGAGCTTCGCGGCGCGGATGCGGACCGAGTCCCCGTCCCAGGTCACTTCGGCTCCGAGCGACTGGAGGATCTGCCCCATGAACCGGACATCGCTCAGGTTCGGCACGCGGCGGATGACGCACTCCCCGGAGGTGAGAAGCGTGGCGGCCATGAGGGGGAGCACGGCGTTCTTGGCGCCGGAGATCTGGACGTCGCCGTGGAGCGGGACGCCGCCTTTGATGAGAAAACTGTCCATGAAGGGAGACGGGTGCGGTTCGCGGCGCGGATTAAGTCACCGCGTTCCGACCGGGTGCAACCGGGAAGTGGACCGAGCGGGAAAAACGCGCGCGGAAAATCCCCGCCGCGATCACCACGCGCCGTCGGCGACGGCGGACACGATGTTCTTGGCGAGATCCTCGGCCAGCAACGGAACGGCCTGCCGCTCGGCAGCGGCCTGGTCGTTGCCCACGCGGATGCTGGTGCGGCCGGTGACGGAGCGGGACAGGTTGGTGTGGCCGGTCGCGCGCTCGATGACGGTCACGCTCGTGACCAGCTCCAGGTTGTAGTCCTGCACCGTGAAGGTGTCGCGCGGCTGGTAGGAGAGTTCGCGCCGACGAAAGCCGGTGATCACGCCGGTGACGATCAGGTCGCCGTCGCCGGAGGTCTCCAGCCGGTAGGTGCCCTCCTGCGCGAACGACCGTCGCAACGACGCGCCCACGGCCTCGATCAGCCGCGGCTCCAGCGTCGCGTTGACGAAGGGGCGGACCGAGACCGAGCGCGCCCCGGCTTCCGCGCCGCTGGTGGGTCCGAGCCGATAACCGGCGCAGCCGGTCCCGAGCACGGCGACGGCCAAAAGAAGGGCGATGGAAGCGCGCATGGCTACTGGGCCGCAGGGGCGGCGGGGGTGGCCGGGCGGCGCTCCTTCAGCTCCTCGATCTTGGCCCGGGCCCGCGTCGCGTAGTCGGACTCCGGATCGCGCAGGATGGCCTCGTTGTAGTAGATCAGCGCGCCCTCCCAACGGCGGTGCTTCTCGTAATACCTGGCCGTGGCGAAGGCGCCCTTGGCCTGCTCGGCCCGCAGCGCAGCGATGATCGCGCGGGCCTCGGGCACGCGGGCGTCGTTCGGGAAGAGGGTGATGAAGTCGGTGAAGGTGCTGATCGCCTCGCCCGCGATGCTCTGGTCGTAGTCCGAGGTGCGCGCCTGTTTCTGGTAGGCCAAGCCCGCCTTGAAGACCGCGTCGGCCGAGACGCCGGGCATGTCGCGGTAGCGGTCGGCCGCGCGCAGGTAGGCCTGCACGGCGAGCGGATAGTCCTCCTGTTTCTCCCGGGCGGTGCCGATGCTCATCTGCGACTGCGGGGCGACCTTGCTGTAGGGCCCGTTGCCCACGATCTTCGCATACATCTCGGCCGTCTTCTCCATGCTGGGGAAGAACGGGATGTAGCCCCAGAGCTTGAACCACTGGCCGCCGAGGAACCGGTTCGCGATCTCGAACTGGCGCTGCAGGATCTCCTCCTGGTTCTCCAGCCTGGGATATTGGGTGAGGGCCTTCTGGTATTCCTTGAAGGCCTTCTCGTCCATCTTCTTGGCCTCGTAGGCTCGGCCCACGATGTATTGGGCCTGGGGCGCGAAGTCGGAGAGCGGCCAGGCGCTGACCACGCGGCGGGCGGATTTCAAAGCCAAGTTGTGGTCGCCGCTTTCGAGGGCCTTCTGGGCCACTTCGAGCTGGTCCTTGGCGCGGTTGCGCCGCCAGGAGCCCTCGCCGCCGTAGGTCTCGTAGGTCCAGCCTTCGCCGGGGCGATAGATGAGGGGCGCGGGCGACGGGAACGGCGTCACCATCACCAACAGCAGGGCCAAAGCGACCCGCACGGTCCAGCGATTCATGGCGCGGACGGTAGTCAACGCTTCGGACGGGGGTCAACCGGGCTTTTCCTCGACGGCGGCGGAGAGGAAATTTTCCGCTCCGGGCAATGCGCCCTTGCGCCCCGGCGCACCCCGCACCTACGGTTCATCCGTGCCAGCAATGGTGATCGTCCCCGTCGCACCGGACCCCCGCTCCGGATGGTCCCTTCCCACCGTCTCGTTTCCTCCCGAAGAATGATCGAACTCATCCAGTTTCCCTGGAGCCCGTTCTGCCTGGTCCAGCGCCGCATCCTGGAATTCGGCCGCGTCCCCTTCAAAACCACCGACATCCCCAGCACTGACCGTTCGCTGGTCTGGAAAGCCACCGACGGCGCGTCCTATGGAGTGCCGGTGATCCGGGACGGCGCGAAGGCCGTCTTCGAGAGCGGCGACGACACCCAGGATCTCGCGCAATACCTCGACGCGAAGTTCTCCCTCGGGCTTTTCCCGGCGCATTGGGCCGGCGTGCAGGACATCCTCTGGCGGCACATCGAGAACGAGATCGAAGGACTCACCTTCCGCCTCAGCGACATCTATTGGGAAGAACGCGTGCCGAAGTCCGAGGCCTGCGCGTTCCTGCGGCACAAGGAGCGGAAATTCGGCCGGGGCTGCATCGACCGTTGGCGCGCCGGCGAGAAGGCGATGCTGAAGCAGCTCGCGGAAAAGCTGGGGGATTTCGAGCGGATGCTGGAGACCCGGCCCTGCCTGCTGGACCGCCGCCCGCGCTTCGTCGATTTCGACCTCTGGGGCATGCTCGCCGAGCTGGAGGTCGTGGGCCACCACACCCTGCCCAAGAAACACAAGCGGCTCGCCCGCTGGTATCGTTCCATGTCCCAGATCCAACTCTCCGACGTCTCCGCGTGAAAAACTTCGTCCTCGACACCAACGTCCTCCTCCACAACCCGAAATCGATCCTCAACTTCGAGGACAACCACGTCCACATCCCCATCGAGGTCATCGAGGAAGTGGACCGCTTCAAGCGCGAGTCCTCCGAGCTCGGCCAGAACGCCCGCGCCATTTCCCGGCTGCTCGACGAGCTCCGCACCCAGGGCAAGCTCAGCTCCGGCGTGAAGCTCCCCAACGGCGGCGTCCTCAAGATCGTCACCGACCCTGCCCCGCCCAAGAAACCGGTCACCAAGACCGAGGCGAAGGCCGAAGCCAAGGCGGAGGCCAACGGGCACATGACGGTGGACAACCTCATCATCCGCCGCGCCCTCGACCTCAAGAGCGCTTCCCCGAAGTCCACCCCCACGATCATCGTCTCCAAGGACATCAACCTCCGCATCAAGGCCGATGCGCTGGGCCTCCAGGCCGAGGACTACGAGAACGACCGCGTCCACCTCAGCGACCTCTACTCCGGGATGCGCGAGCTCGTCGTCGGCCACGACGCCGTCGCCAAGTTCCGCTCCCACGGAGAGCTCGCCCTGCCCTCCGGCGCGACCTACCACGCGAACGAATACGTCTCGCTCATCGACGAGGCCAACCCCAAGAAAGCCGCGTTGGCCCGGGTCGATGCCACCGGCCAGAAGGCCCTGCCCATTCTCGAAGTCCGCGAAGGCGTCTGGGGCATCCGCCCGCGCAACCGCGAACAGCACTTCGCCCTCGACGCCCTGCTCGACGACCGCATCAAGCTCGTCACCCTCATGGGCAAGGCCGGCACGGGCAAGACCCTCATCGCCATGGCCGCCGGCCTGAAGCGCACCGTCACCGACCGCGAATTCCGCCGCGTGGTCGTGGCCCGGCCCACCGTCTCGATGGGCCGCGAGATCGGCTTCCTGCCCGGCTCGCTCGACGAGAAGCTCGGCCCCTGGATGCAGCCCATCCACGACGCGCTGGAGCTCCTGAGCGACCTCAACATGGGCCACGAACACCGCCGCTCCGCCGACCTCATGCGCTCCGGCGTCATCGTCGTCGAGGCCCTCAGCTACATCCGCGGCCGCAGCATCGCGAACCAGTTCATGATCATCGACGAGGCCCAGAACCTCACCCCGCTGGAGGTGAAGACCATCGTCACCCGTGTGGGCAACGGCACGAAGATCATCTTCACCGGCGATCCCTACCAGATCGACAACCCCTACGTGGACTCCCAGTCGAACGGGTTCAACTACCTCATCAGCCGCTTCCGCGGCCAGCCTCTCGCCGCCCACATCGAGCTGCAAAAGGGCGAGCGCTCCGAACTGGCCGAAGCCGCCGCGAACCTGCTCTGAGCGGGCACAGGCGGTCACATCCGCGAGTCCGGCCGAATCGCCGGAGCCGTCAACCAGTGTCGATGGGCCATCGCTCGTCGGCTTGCCCAGGACCATCCGAAGAAGGTGCCCTCGGCTTTTGTGCGCGGCCACGCGGACGTGACCGCCTGGGCTGCTGCCCGGCTTCTTCATCTGACCAATGTGAACGACGCTTCGGCCATCCTCTCCCCGTTCACCATCGCTTCGACGCGGTGTTGGCCGGGATGATGTTTGCGGGTGGTGAAGTCCTGGAGGCGCTGGCTCTTGGCCAGTTCGAGCGTCGCGCCGGCCTCCAGCGTCGCTTCCTTCCACTTGAAGACCTTGGCCGAAGTGTCGCCGGACTGCTTCACGTAGTGGACCGCGTAGTCCACCACGAGCTTCTGTGGCCGCTTGGCCGTGGACCGGAGCCGAAGGACCAGCGTCACGCGTTCGCCCAGCTTCAACTTGGCCGGTGAAACCGTGAACGCTTCCACCCGCACCTCCGCCTTCCGGCCAGCGCCGATCACGCCGAGCGCGCGGCGGTCGCCCTGCTTGATCAAGGTGCGCAGCGCGCGTTTGGCGATCCACGCGGTGCGTTCGTCGGCCAAGTCCCAGCCGTCGATCCGCTCCAGCACCCAGTGCGGATGGTCCTTGGTGATGTCGTTCAGATGGTTCGCCACCGACTTGCGCACGTAGAGGCTCGGATCGGCCCGGAGGTTCTCCAAGATGGGAGCGACGGGCGACGGATCGGCGACGAGTTCCCGCAGCTTGAACGACCACGGCAAACGCGGCCGACACCCTTCGCTGGCCAAACGGCGGACGTGTTCATCCGCATCGCTCGACCATGTCTCCATCACCGCCAGCGTGCGCGTCAGATCGCGGCGCAGGAATTCGCGCACGGCGAACTCCGAAGAGCCGAACGGCGTGAAGAACTTGAGCGCGTCCATCGACCGCTCGAAGTCGTCCAACCCGTAGAGCCCGACGTAGTCCGGCAGGACCAGCGAGACGAAGCTGTGCTGGAACTTCGGCGCGAGCTTCTTCAGCACGGCCAGCGCCTTGGGAAACTCTTCTGGCAACGTCGCCCGCATCGCTTCCGAAGTGCGCCGCAGCCGCTGGAGCAGGGAGCGTTCGGCCAAGCCTTCCAGCGTCAGCGCGAGAAAGCGTTTGCGGTCGAAGCCTGGATGCAGCCCCGCCAGATCGTCCGCGATCCGGCGGTAGCGGGCTTCGTCGAACCAATCCTTGAGCGCGGCGTTTTCCGACATGGCCGCCGACATAGCGGAGAGCCCGCGAAGTGGCGAGCGTTCTGAGGTGGAACGATGCAATCGAAAGCAGGTCCGGCTGGAAGCCTGGCCTGCGCTGTTCTCAATCCACTCGCGTTATTGGCAGGCCGTAGCGGTGCAGCGTGCGGGAGACGGACTGTTCACGAACCCAACGGGTCAGTTCGGTCCGGCCTTCGCCGACGATCGGCGCGTCGATCCAGTTCAGCCCCGCCGCGTGGACCGAGGCGAGCAGGCGGTCGCCGGTCGGGCCAACGGTGCGGACGAATTCGATCTGGCCCGTGAGCGTAGGCAACCGCCGGGAGAGAGCCTCTTCCGTTTCTTCCTCCGCGCGGCTGACGAGCAACGGCGTGCCGATGATGGCAGAAGCCAGCTTGGCCAAAGCTTCGGTGCGGGTGTCGCCCGCCGGCACGCGCACGAGCACGCCCTTGGCCGGGCGGTAGCGCAGCACGTTCGATTCACAGACCAGCCCGGACGGATCGTGTTCCGCGCTGAAGTGCTGGCTCCAGATCGCGCGCCAGTGGCGTTCCAGCTCGGAGGTTCCGATGGAGGTGGTGTCGGTGAAGTGGAGGAACAGGCCGACGTAGTCCGGGCCGCCAGCCTTGCTGCCGGGGCCGATGCAGGAGCGTTTCCAGCCGCCGAAGGGTTGGCGTTGGACGATGGCGCCGGTGATGGGGCGGTTGATGTAGGCGTTGCCGACCTGGACCCGTTCGCGCCAGTGCGCGACCTCGGCGTCATCGAGCGAGTGGATGCCGCCGGTGAGGCCGTAGTCGGGCGCATTCTGGAAGGCGATGGCCTCGTCGAGATCAGCGGCGCGCATCAGGCCGAGGACCGGGCCGAAACACTCGGTGCGGTGGAACCAGCTGCCGGGCTTCACGCCGAGCTTGATGCCGGGCGACCATTGGCACGGATCGTCGGGCGACACCTGCGGTTCCAGCAGCCACTCCTCGCCGTCGTCCAAGGTGGTCAGGGCGCGCTTCAGATTGGGCGACGGTTCGCGGATCAACGGTGTGACGATGCTGGCGGGATGCGTGGACGGTCCGACACGCAGACTGGCGGCGGTGTCGCGCAACTGGCGGCGGAACATCGGGTCGTCGTAAACCTCCGCTTCCAGGATGCCGAGGCTGGCCGCGCTGCACTTCTGGCCGGCGTGGCCGAAGGCGGACTTCACCAGATCCTTGATCGCGAGATCGCGGTCGGCCTGGGCGGTGACGACGAGGGCGTTCTTGCCGCTGGTCTCGGCGAAGAGCCGCAACGACGGGCGCCAACCCTGGAACATCCGCGCCGTCTCCCAGCCGCCGGTCAGCACGACGGTGGCGACGCGCGGATCGGTGATCAGCGCGCGGCCGACCTCGCCATCGGCGCAGGGGAAAAAGCGGAGCACGTCCCGTGGCACGCCGGCCGCCCAGAGCTGTTCCGCCAGGCGCGCGGCGGTGGCGACGGTTTCCGGCGCGGGCTTGAGCACGACGGCGTTGCCCGCCATCAGCGCGGCCAAAACGCCGCCGCACGGGATGGCGTAGGGGAAATTCCACGGCGGAGTGACGGCGACCACGCCATGAGCTTGGGCCGACAGGCCGACGCGCGGGCGATAGCCGACGTAGTAACGGGCGAAGTCGATGGCCTCCGAGATCTCGGCGTCGGCTTCCCAAGCGGCTTTCTTTCCGTCGCGGACCAGCAAGGCGATGGTGTCGAACCGGCCGGCCTCCAGTTCATCGCCGCAGCGCCGCAGGATCGCTGCGCGGGCGTCGAAGCCGAGTTGTTCCCACGCGGGCTGGGCGGCGACGGCGGTGGCGAGGGTGGCTTCGAGATCGGCGAGGGAAAGAGGAACGGACTGACTGCTTTGGGGCAGGCCCCTCACCCCGGCCCTCTCCCCATCGGATGGGGAGAGGGTGGCCGAAGGCCGG
>CAMLMI010000104.1 GCA_946480965.1 uncultured Verrucomicrobiales bacterium
GGGCAACGCCGCGCGCGCTACGATCATCGGCTGCGAGAGGGATTGTCCTCGGCGGAAGAGATGCCCATCGCTCACGACGTCGAGCGCCACCGGCCCGTCGCCCAAGCCGAGGCAGACCGCGCCCGCACCGGCGGCGCAGACTACGGCCCGGTCGAAGTGCCGGAAGGCGTCGGCCGTCAGCCAGTCCATCTCCTCGGCTGCGACGACCAAACACCGATCGACCCGCTCCTCCAGCAGCCAGCCGCCCGCCAGCGAGAGTCCATGCAAGAAGGTCCCGGCGTCGCCGACCAGCGTGTAGTTGATCGCCGTGCTGCCGAGGAACGCGGAGAGATGGCTGGCCGGCGCGTTGAAGACCGTTTCGGGAAAGACCAGCGGGCTCGCCGTGGACGGGTCCTTCAGCACCTCGTCGTAGAAGCGCCGCGAGTAGTTCACGCAGCCGGACATGGCGCAGAACACGACGCCGACGCGGCTCCGATCCGGCTCGGGCACCACCGCCATCGCGAGCGCTTCCAAGGCTGCGGCC
The DNA here is from genome assembly GCA_946480965.1 of uncultured Verrucomicrobiales bacterium. The sequence goes on from CAMLMI010000104.1 coordinate 524, forward strand.
ATCGCGTAGTGGCTCACTGGACTGGTGCGTCGCAGCCGTGGATGGGCGAGGAACTGCAGCTTGGCCGCCGGTGTCGGCACGGCGCGAAAGGCCAACGGCCGTTCCCAACCGGGGCGGGCCAACGATTGGGCGGGCACTGGTTCACCGGAAGCGACGCGCGTTCGCAGCGGGTCCACGCCCCAACCCGCCGGCGACACCGCGCCCCAACCCTGGAGGAAGACACGTTTCATGCGGGGAAAACGGAGGGGAAACATTCAACGCCGAACTCCCAACTCGGAATGTCCGAGGCCGATCCTTCCTCGTTGGATGTTGGACGTTGAGAGTTCGATGTTTTGCCCATCATTCAACCCTCCGCAGCACCAGGCTCGCGTTCGCTCCGCCGAAGCCGAACGAGTTGGTGAGCACCGTCCGCACCTGCGCGTCGCGGGGCGCGGTCACGAGCGGGAAGCCACAGGCGGCATCGGGCGTTTGCAGCGTGATTTCCGGCGCCAGCCACTGGCCTTGCAGGGCCATCAGACACACCACCGCTTCCACCGCGCCGGCCGCGCCGAGCAGATGGCCGACGCTGGCCTTGGTCGAGCTGACCGGCAACGTGGAGGCGCGTTCGCCGGCCCAGCGGTTGATCGCCGCCGCTTCGGCCGCGTCGTTCAACGGCGTGCCGGTGCCGTGGGCGTTCACGTAGTCGATGTCGGCTGGCGTCACGCCCGCCGCCGCGCAGGCGCGGGTCATGGAGAGCAGCGCGGCATCGCCCTGCGGATGCGGCTGGGTCAGGTGATGCGCGTCGGTGCAGGCGCCGTAGCCGGCCACTTCGCCGAGGATCGTCGCGCCCCGCGCCCGGGCGCTGGCCAGCGATTCGAGGCAAACCACCCCCGCGCCTTCGCCCAGGGCCAGCCCGTCACGCGTGCCGTCGAACGGCCGACAGACCGTGGGCGAGAGCGCCTGGAGCGAATCGAATCCGGCGAAGACCAATTGGCTGAGACCGTCGTAGCCCCCGGCCAACACGCGCTCCGCCTGTCCGCTGCGGACCAGTTCCCAGGCGTGGCCGATGGCGTTCGCGCCGGACGCGCAGGCGTTGGCGATGATCGTGACCGCGCCGTCGAAGCCGAAGGCCTCCGCCAAGTCCAAGGCCTGTTGCTGCGGCTGGTAATGCGTCACTCGCCGCGCCTGGTCGCGTTGGCGCGCCGGTTTGGCCAGCGCGTGTCGGAAATAGGCTTCGCCGAGACTCATCCCGGCGCTGGTGGTGCCGAGCACGAGCGGCAAACGTCCGCCGGTGCTCCAGCCGGACTGGCCCCACGCTTCCTCGGCGGCCGCGAGGAGGAAGCGCGCCGCCCGGTCCAAACGCGCGACGTGGCGGGAGGAGAGAAGCGTCTTCGGCACCGGCGGCAGATCGGCTTCTCCGGCGGTCTTCACCCGTTGGCGCGAGACATCGAACAGACTCACGGGCCGGAACGCGCGGCGGCCTTCGCGGAACCCGGCCGCGTTCACCGCCCAGCCTTGGCCCAGCGACGTGACGACGCCCGCGCCGGTGACGACGACGCGCTGCGGCTCGCTGGAGATCCGGGGTGGAAAAGCCACGGCCGGATGGAACGAACTGCGTGGAACCGCAGCAAGCTTCAAGGTGGGAGCAGCCGAGGTCGGTAGCTGACTTCCATCAGCCGGGAACGCCTCGTCGTAGCGAACGAGAGTTTGCCGGTGACCGTCCGCGCTCCGTTGCTCGTTGCCCCTTCCGTTCCATAGACCGCGCCCGCGTGTTCCACTATCGAGTGCCACATGATTTCACGGGTGGGTGTATTGGCGCTGCTTCTGGGCTTGGGTTGGGCGGCGTGGGGCCAACCGGCGATGCGTTGGCAACGGTCCTTCGGCGGAACGGGCGCGGACTACATTCGCGGGATCGTCCCACAGATCGATGGCGGCCTGCTCATCCTCGCCGAGTCCGGTTCCGAGACCAATGCGGGCAAGGCCGCGCCCCGCATTGGCGGCAGCGATCTCTGGGTTCTGCGGCTCGACGCCTCCGGCGCGGTCCAGTGGGAACGGACCTACGGCGGCACGGGCTGGGACGAGGCCTGGAGCGTGGCATCGATTCCCGGCGGCGGCCATTTGCTCGGGAGCATTTCCAGCTCGACCAACAGCGGCACGAAGACGACCGGGCGGTTCGGCGCAGTGGACTACTGGGTGGCGCGCATCGCCGAGGACGGAGCACCCATGTGGGATCGCACCTTCGGCGGCACCCAGGTGGACCGGTTGTCGCAGGTGTTGGCCTTGGCCGATGGCGGGTTCCTGCTCAGCGGCTACGCCGACTCGGATCTGGACGGGAACAAAACCGTCTCTTCCCACGGAGGGCGCGACGGGTGGCTCATCCGGCTCGATGCGGCCGGCGAAACGGTTTGGCAAACGGTCCTCGGCGGATCGGACGAGGATGACATCGACGTCGCGCGCGAACTGTCCGACGGCGGCTTCCTCCTCGCGGGCAGTTCGGCTTCCCCGCCCGGGCCGCACAAGAACGACGGCCATCACGGCATGGGCGACGTGTGGATCGTCCGCCTCGACGCGCAAGGCAACCGGATCTGGGACCGCAGCTACGGTGGCTCGAACGTGGAATACACCCACGACCTGATCCTCCTGCCCGAAGGCGACGCCCTCGTGCTCGCCACGTCGCTCTCCGGCATCAGCGGCAACAAGACCAGTCCCAGCCGGGGCGGCGGGGCGGCGGCCGACGCCTACGTGCTGCGCATCGACGCCAAGGGCGAGCGGGTCTGGGAGCAAACCTATGGCGGCAGCAGCGTGGACCGGTTGCTCAGCGGCTCGTTGTCCAGCGGCGGATTGCTGATGGCCGGGCATTCGGACTCCGTGCCGAGCGGCAACAAGGCGAGTCCCCGGCTGGGTTGGGACGACGTGTGGCTGGTCCGCATCGATCTCGACGGCGGGCTGCTCTGGGAAACGATTCTCGGGTCCGGCGGGCACGAGTCGGCGCGCGTGGTGCGCTGGCTGCCGGACGGCGATTTTGTGGTCGGCGGACACTTCATCCAGATCAACGGCCTGGCCCCGCCCGTGCCGGTCTATGGTTCCGACGACGCCTACTTGGCCCGCTACGCCGGCGACACGCTGCGGCTCCGGATGGATCGCGCCGATCCTCCGCGCCTCCTCCTGCAAGGGCCGACCAACACCTGGCACCGCCTCGACGTCTCCACCGACCTGCGCACTTGGACCCCGTGGCGCACCAACCGGCTGGGCGCTCCGGAGGAGGAGGTGCCGCCCGGCACGAACGGCCCGCATCGGTTCTACCGCGCACAGATGCTGCCCAGGCCGTAGGCCGTCCCGCGCCGCGCCGGACCGCGGTTCGTTTCGAGATTCTCGACAGACCAAGAACTTCGCCTAGCGTCTTCTCCATGATTTCCCCGTGGGTTGGGCCGGGTCGGCGTTGGCTGGGTTTGGGAATGGTTCTCGGATGGTTCATCGGTGGCGTCTTGGCGGCCGATCCCGCGCCGAGATTGGAGATCGATGCTTCCGCGACTAATGGCTGGCCGCGCCTGCGCAGCTCCGTCCATCCGGACCGCCTGCTCACGCTGGAAGCGACGACCAACTTCGCCGCGTGGGAACCCATCGCCACGCTGCACGACGCGGCCCGGAACTATCCCGATGCCGCCGCGCTGCGGTTCAATCGACGTTTCTATCGTCTGCTCGAAACGCCGCGCACCACCACGAACGACTGGAAGAACGAGTTGCCGTATCTCGACGAACCGTTCCTCTCCGCCGGAGAACGCGAAGTGCGCTGGGTGAAGTTCGCCATTCCCCTGGCCGATCCCACGCGGGTCTTCTACCAGGACAGCGACAAGTTTCCCTTCCACTTCGACTTCGCCTCGCAGCGGCTGGAACCGTTCGTCGGTTGGAACCGGGCCGCGTTCGACGCCGTTTCGCTGCGGCGCACGAACCAGCAGGTCGTGCTCGGCACCGTGTTGTTCCCGCCCGGGACCAACTTCGTGGAATATGGCGTCCAATTCGTCGGGCTCGATCCGTATCCGCCGGAAGACATCGCGCGGTGGTTCGAGCTGGTGAAGGCCACGGTCCACGCGGAGCACGGCGCGGGCGCGTTCTACATGCCGGTCTTCGAGCAGACGGAAATGGCTCGGACCAACGCCGCTGCCTTCGCCGCCCGCAACATCGCCGTGGCCTCGACGGAGCGTTGGGGCGCGGCCAACCACGTCTATGCGCCGGGCTGGGCGCTCGGTCGGCTGAAATATTTCCCGGCCGGCGAGATCGTCGCCGCGTTCACCGATGGCCGGCTGCGGCCCGAGGACATTCTCCTGACCGACGGCGTTCCGGCGGAGACGCCGCTGGTGGCGGGCATCCTGTCGCTGACGCCGTCCACGCCCAACTCCCACACGGCCATCCTCGCGCAGTCGTTCGGCATTCCCTTCGCGCATCTGCCGGACGAAGCGGAACGCACCCGCGTGCAGGCCTGGGTCGGGCGCAAGGTGATCGTCCGCGCCACGACGCTCTTCGGCCGGGGCGAGACCAAGGTGCTCGATGTGGAAGGCGCGTTGGACCCGGCGCTGGAGGCCCAGCTCCTCGCGCTCAAACAAGCGGAGCCCATCTCCTACCGGCCCAGACAGACACGCGGCAGTTTTAGCGCCTCGACCGATGATCTGTCCCCGGCGGACATCGTCTTCTTCGGCGGCAAGGCGGCGAACTTCGGGATGCTGCGCGACGCCATTCCCACGAACTCCCCGCCCGCCATCGCGTTCTCCTTCGATCTCTGGGACGCCTTCCTCGACCAGCCGTGGTCCGGCGCTCCTAGCTTGCGCGCAGCCATTCAGGCCCGGCTCGCGGAACACACGCAGTATCCGCCGAACATGCCCGCGCTGTTGGAGGACTTGGCGGTGATCCGCGGCTGGATCGAAGACGACGCGGTGTTCGCTCCGGCCTTGCGACAAGCCGTGACGAATGCGCTGACGGCCTTCGACCCCGAGCGGAAGATCCGCTTCCGCAGCTCGACCAACGTGGAGGACGCCGAGAGCTTCTCCGGCGCGGGCCTCTACGACAGCTACAGTGGCTGCTTGCTGGATGACCTCGACGGCGACACCGCCGGTCCCAGCCTCTGCGATCCGAGCGAGCCGAAGGAACGCGGCGTCTTCCGCGCGATCCAGAAGGTCTATGCCAGCTTCTACAACGATCAGGCTTTCCTCGAACGCCTCCGCCGTGGCGTGGATGAATCCGAAGTCGGCATGGGCGTGCTCGTCCACCATTCCTTCCCCGACGAAGTGGAACTGGCCAACGGCGTGGCCACGCTGCGCTACAATGTCTCGCCCTTCCACACGAGCTATCAGGGCCAGGTCGTCAGCCAGCTCGGCGCCGAATCCGTGACCAATCCCGACGGCACGGCCGTGCCCGAGGTCGTCGAGATCTACGGCTTCGGCGCTTCGGCCGACCTCACGCTGACCCGCCGTTCCTCCCGCGTTCCGCTGGGCGCGCATGTGATGCAATGGGACGCGGACTACCGGGGCTTCCTCGGTCTCTTCAACGCGGTGGCCGCTCGCGTCCGCCAGCTGAACCCCACGCGCAGCACCTTCACGCTCGACTTCGAATACAAGAAGGACGTCGCCCTCGGCCTCGTGGTGAAGCAGGTCCGCGAGGTGCCCAATCCCGCCACGACCAACGCCACCGTGCCGTTCCTCATCGACGAGCCGACCGAATGGCGCGTCGCCCAGATGGAGGCCGGCGACGTCTTCTCCAATCACCGGCTGAAGTCGCTCTGGACCCTGCGCACGCGCTCGCTGCGGCTCTCCGGCACGAACCTCGCCGCCGGCATCCATCTCGAAGGCACGCTGCAATACCTCTCCAACGGGACGATCCAGACCTTGTCCGGCCCGCTGAACGGCTGGCCGAACGCGTCGAACTCCGTGTCGGGCGCGCTCGACCATTGGACGACCGAAGCGGGAACGGCCCAGCGCCGCTGGACCTTGGAAACGCTCATCGAGACCAACGTCACCGGGGCCACCCCGCCCATCTTCACCCAGCGGGACTTCACCCATCGCCTCCACGTCGCCTACGCCACGCCGGTGCCGGCGCTCGACTACATGGGAGAACCGATCGTTGCGACCAACGAGTTTGTCGTGCTGGAACCCGTCGCGCCGGTGCCGCCCGGCTCGCTCCTCCAGCACCGCGTCGCCACGAACAAAACCGGCGTCCGCATCGAGACCCGTTTCTACTGGCCCGAGAGCGACGGTGAATCGGTCGGCGGCTACACCGCGCCGCTGCTGCGCTTCGTGGAGACGCGCATCGAAGGCCTGACGAGCCAACCGCTGACGCTGACGAACTACTTCTCCCAGACCCATCGCCCCGGCCACCACAACTTCACGGAGGAATATCTCTTCGAACCGCGCCTCGAACCTGGCCTGTCCCCGACAACCCTGACCGATCTGGAAGCGGCCAACATCCGCCTGATCTACCTGGAACTGGGCTTCGGCCCTTCGCCCAAGATCATCGTGCTGGGCGCGGACGGCGTGTTCCGGGAATTGTGAAGGAGGCAGCTACAGTCTTTGAGAACAGAGTGGGAGGATGGGATGTCTTTAGCAGGAGTTTGGCGAGTTTGCGCATGAGGACCGCAGGTTCAGCGGCTCGGCCAGAAGCAATGCCCGGCGGCCTTTGGCCGTCCGGAGCGACGCTCCTCCTTTGGAGCATATCCAAATAACCCGGATTCGCGGGAAGGAGCGCGAACCCCGGGTTGGAGATGCGGCCTACAGCCATCCCGCGTTCCGGGTCGCGCAACGGATTGGAGCCCCGATCCCCGGACCGGCGGGTCACAACAACGGCAATCGGCTGGGTTATCCGGATAGGCCTTTAGCCACAATGCTCCGGGCAGCCCCATGTCCCGGTCTTGTTTCCGTTTCGTCACATGGGCGTCGTCCGGGTGTCACGTCCGGTCCGCATGTTGGCGGGGTGCGAACAGCGACTCTATTGCTTTGCCTCGGCGCGGCGGCCGGATCGGTCCGGGCGGCGGAAAGCGCCGGGCCTTTGGCCACGACCCGCGAGACCGTGGCCCAATGGGTCCAGACCCGGCAGCTGATCTCCGAGACGCGGACCGGCTGGGAGTCGGACCGGGAAACCCTCGGCCAGACCAAGGCGCTCTTCGAACGCGAGCTGGCCACGATCCAGGAAAAGCTCTCCAAGGTCTCCACCAACAGCTCCGTGGCCGACGCGGAACGTCTCGCGGCCGAGGCCGAGCTGAAGAAACACGCCGACGCACTGGACGCGGCCAAGACGCTCGTCGCGGAGCTCGAAGGCCAGGTCCGCAAGCTTCTTCCCCTCTTGCCCGCACCGCTGCTGGCCACGGCCAAGCCGGTGATCGACCGCCTGCCCGCCGACTCCGCCGCGACCCAGGCCGCGACGACCGAGCGGCTCCAGAGCGTGGTCGCGCTGCTCAACGAGATCGACAAGTTCAACAACGCCGTGACCGTCGTCCCCGAGAAGCGGACCAACGCCCGGAGCGAAGAAGTGGCGGTGGACACGCTGTATATCGGACTGGCCGGCGCGTGGTTCGTGGACAGCACCGGCACCGTCGCTGGCAGCGGAGCGCCGTCCGCCAGCGGCTGGCAGTGGAAGCTCCAGCCGGAGATCGCCCCGCAGGTCCGCGACGCCGTCGCGGTCTATCGCAGCCAGAAACCCGCCGCGTTCGTGGCCTTGCCCGCCTCCGTGAAATGAGCGCTCTTCCTGTGAATCCTTCTCTTTCTCCATCTCCCTTTCGCTCTCGGTTCGCTTCTTTCGAGAAGGAGAACGAGGGCGAGAACGAGAAAGACTCCTTCCTGCGGCGGATCGTCGGATGGGTTTCTGTCGCAGCGGTGGTCGGCCTGCTGAGCGCTGTCACGGCTTCCGCCCAGCAGCTCGATTCCCTCGCCGCCGGGGCCAAGGCCGACTTGGACAAGGCGCTGGCCGAACTGGCCGAGGTTCGCAAACAGGTCGAGGCCGAGAAGGTGCCGCTGGCCCGCGCGGTCAACGCGCTGGAGCAGCGGGTGCTCGATGAAAAGGCCGCGCTCCAGAAGGCGGAACGCTTCCAGGAGAACCAGCTCGTCGAGCTCAACGCCCTGAAGAACCAGGTCAAGGCACGCAACGAGGAGGCCAAGTATGTCGGGTCGTTGCTCGGCGAATACGCGCGTTCGTTCCGCACCCGCACCCATGTGGCGGAACAGGCGCGGTTGAAGCCGTTGCTGGACGCGCACGACGCGGCCGGCGCGTCGGTGGACCTGTCGGAAGCGGAGAAGATAGCGCGCCAGGGCGAGCTGTTGAAGGCGGCGCTCAACCGCGTGCAGGCGTTGGCCGGCGGCGAGGCGTTTGAGGCCTCGGTGCTGGGCGTGGCGGGCAAGCTGGAGAAGGGCCGCGTGGCGCTGCTCGGACCCGTGGCCGTCTTCGCCAGCGCGGAGACGCCGCTGGTGGGTGTGGTGCAGATGGAGCTGAACAAGGCGGACCCGAGCGTGTTCCCCTTCCCCGAAGCGATGGCCGCCGGAGCCCGGAGCCTGGCCACGTCGGGCGACGGTTCGGTCGGCTTGGACGCGACGCTCGGCGGCGCGATCAAGATCGCGTCCATCGAGGAGTCGCTGGTGGAGCATTTCCTGAAGGGCGGCGTGGTCATGTGGCCGATGCTCGCGCTGGCCGTGTTGGCCCTGCTGGTGGGCGTGGTGAAGTGGGTGCAGCTCTCCCGCGTGCGGCTGGCCTCGACGACCGATCTCCAGGACGTGCTCGACGAGCTGGAAAAGGGCGACCGCGCCGCGGCCAAGCGCCGGGCCGAGGCCATCCCCGGACCTGCGGGAGAGATGCTCGTCACCGCCGTGCAGCACGTGGACGAGAAGAAGGAATACATCGAGGAGGTGCTCTACGAGCGGATGCTCGTCACCAAACCCAAGCTGGAGTCCATGCTGCCCTTCATCGCGCTGACCGCCGCCTCGGCGCCGTTGCTCGGCCTGCTGGGCACGGTCACGGGCATGATCACGACCTTCAACATGATCAGCATCTTCGGCACGGGCGATCCGAAGACCATGTCGTCCGGCATCTCCGAGGCGCTGATCACGACGGAATTCGGCCTCTACATCGCCATCCCGGCGCTGATGCTCCACGCCTTCGTCAGCCGCAAGGCCAAGGGCGTGCTCGGCAGCATGGAGCAGACGGCGGTGGGCTTCATCAACGGCCTGCCGAACCGCGAGTTCGAACGTCTCTGATCCCCGGAGGAACCCCACCATGAACACCGAGCTCTTCGACAAGATCCTCAAGTCCTGGATCGACGGCGGCTGGACGATGGTCCCGCTCGCGGTCGTCGCCCTGGGCCTCTACGCCACGGGCATCCACCTGCTCTTCTTCCTCTCCGCCCGGGGCCACCGCCGGTTGACCGACGCGCAGCTGCACGACTGGGTGAAGCATCCCGCGCGGGCCGAGGGCGAGACCGGCGAGATCATCCGCTACACCCAGGAAGACGTGTCGAACCTCGACGCCATCGCCAACCGCTTCGCCGAAGTCGTGGGCGGCAAGGTGCCCGAGGTGGACCGCCGCATGGCCACGATGAACATCCTCGTGACCTCCGCGCCGCTGCTCGGCCTGCTGGGCACCGTGCTGGGCATGATCATGACCTTCCAGGGCATCTCCACCGGCGGCGGCAAGATGGCCGACGCCATCGCCGAGGGCATCTCCGCCGCGCTCATCACCACCGAGATGGGCCTGCTGGTGGCCTTGCCCGGCATGGTCCTCGCCTACGTGGTGCGCCGTCGCCGCAACGAATACGTCGCCTTTCTCGCCACCCTGGAGCGCATCACGCTCCGCCATTTCCGCCGCGAGAAAGAGTTCCACGGCATGACGCGTGTTTTCGTGAAGCAGGACTTCAAAGCCAAGGATGCGGCCGATGAACGTGTCGCCGCCGCGCCCGCCGCGAACGGCCTTGATCCCGTGACGCCATGAAGTTCCGCCGCTCCCTCTCCGAGTCCGAGGAATCGACGGGCATCGACATGTCCCCGTTGATCGACATGGTCTTCATCCTCCTCATCTTCTTCATCGTCACCACTACCTTCGTGGAGGAATCGGGGGTGGACGTGGACAAGCCCGCCGCCGCCTCGGCCGCGCGGCTGGACAAGAACAGCATCATCTTCGCGATCACCGCGCAGGGCCAGGTGGTCTATGGCGGCAAGGAGATCGGCGTCGGCGGCGTGCGTCCCTTGGTGGCCCGCCTGTGCGAACGCGATCCGCTGCCGGTCATCGTGCAGACGGACAAGAACACGCCCGCCGGGGTGCTCGTGCGGGTGATCGACGAGGCCAAGCTGGGCAAGGCCAAGAACGTCAGCATCGCCACCCAGGCCGGAGCGTGATGCGAACGCGGAGCGCAGAACGTGGAACGCGGAGTCCCGACCGCGCTGCTCCGCTTCATCTCCCGTTCCGCGCTCCGCGTTCCTCCTTCCGCGTTTAATCCATGCGCCGCGTCTATCAACCGCCGAAGTTCGACCGCAGCTGGGTCCAGGCCCTGCTCGCGGCCGCCGCCTTGGCGGCGATGGTCTTCGGTGTCTTGCCCTTCACCACCGCCCTGTCCAATGCGCGTCAGGAAAAGCTCCTGCTCCGCCAGGCCGACGTGGCCGCGCCGCCCCCGGTGACGGATGCGGAACCGCCCCCGCCGCCGCCCGAACCCGAAGAGAAGCCGCCCGAACCGCCGCCGCAATTGGCCGACACGACGCAGCCGATTCCGATGTCCGCAGATCTCGACGTGGCCGTGGGCGCGGGTGGTGCCTTGGCCGGGTTCGGCGACTTCAAGGCGATGGCCGCCGCCGAAACGGCGGGCGACGCCTTCGACGTGGCCGATCTGGAGAAGCCGCCCGAGGCCGTGGCGCAGATCGCGCCCAAGTATCCGCCCGAGCTGGTGAAGGCCCGCGTCGAGGGCCGCGTGACCGTCGTCTTCCTGCTCGACGAAACTGGGCGCGTGCAGGACCCGCGCGTGGACAGCGCGTCGCGGCCCGAGTTCGAGAAACCCGCCCTGGAAGCGATCCGCAAGTGGCGCTTCCGCCCCGGCCAGCGCGAAGGCCAGCCGGTGAAGACCTACCTGCGCCAACCCTTCCGGTTCACCCCGCCGGCCTGACCCCTTTCCACCATGCACCCACGAGAAGATTTCCTGAGCGTTGCCGCAATCGGCCCCGAAGGTAGGGCGAAGGCTCCCGCCGAGCCGCCTATGCGCGAACGACGTTCCGTCGGGACAATTCCGGGGCGTGGAAGGGACGGAGATGCCGAATGGAGCGGCCAGAGTGGCGATGCTTCGAGTAGCCAGTCCTCCGGCGGCTTGGCAGGAGCCTTCGCCCTACCGCGCTGGACGTGGAGCTTGGCGGTCGCCGCGGTTGTTCTCAGCCCGTCATGGGTCTTCGCCGCCAAACCCAAGGCGCCCGAATCCAAGACCCCGGCCGAAGCCGTCGCCGCCTTCGCCCCACTGCCCGCCGACCACCCGCTCGCTTCGGTCTGGAACGATCCCGACTTCGTGAAGCGCCTCTTCGGCAGCTACGGCGTGCTGAGCGAACAGGAGCCGCGCCTCAACGCCGAGGAGCAGGCCTTCTACCGCGACACCATCGTCCCGCTGCTGCGCGACGATCCGGCCAAAGCCATCGCCGAGCTCTCCGCCAAGGTGAAGCCCGAGAGCAGCGCCGCCTTCGACTACACGCTGGGCAACCTCCGCTTCCAGACCGACGACCTGACCAACGCCGTCGCCGCCTTCGAGCGCGCGGTGGAGAAGTTCCCGGACTACCGCCGCGCGCAGAAGAACCTCGGCTTCGCCCTCATCCGGCTGGGCCGCTACGAGGAGGCCGTGGGACCGCTCAGCAAGACGCTGTCGCTCGGCGGCGCGGACGGGAAGGTCTGCGGGCTGCTCGGCTTCGCCCACATGAACCTGGGCCGCAACCTCTCGGCCGAAGCCGCCTACAAGCAGGCGCTGCTCTTCGAGCCGGACAACGTCGATTTCAAGCTGGGCGTGGTGAAGTGCCAGATCGCGCTCTCGCAGTTCGACGCCGCGCTGGCGCTGCTCGACGAATTGATCGGCCAGTTCCCCGGACGCGAGGCGCTCTGGGCGCTCCAGGCGAACGTCTACATCCAGAAGGAACAGCCGGCGAAGGCCGCAATGAACTTCGAGATCCTACGCCGCATGGGCAAGGCCACCGCCGCACAGCTCGGCGTGCTCGGCGACCTCTACCTCGCGCAGGAGGCCAAGGACCTCGCGCTCGCCGCGTATCAGGAAGCGTTGGAGAAGGACCCGGCGGCGGGCATGACCCGAGCGTTGCGGTCGGCCGAACTGCTGGTGGGGCGCGGCGCGTTGACCGAAGCCAAGCAGATGTTCGCCAAGATCCGCTCCGCCGGTGGCGAGGCGTTGGGCGCGGCCGAGGAGCTGAAGCTGCTCAAGCTCGAGGCGCGCACGGCGCTCGCGTCGGGCGAAGCCGAGGCGGCCATCGCCACGCTGGAGCGGGTGATCGAGAAGAACCCGCTCGACGGCGAGGCGCTGCTGTTGGCCGGCGATTACTACGCGCGGCACGACCAAAAGGAGAAGGCCGCCTTCCGCTACGAGACCGCGGCGAAGCTCTCCGGCTTCGAAGCCGACGCGCTGCTGAAACAGGCGCAGCTCCAGGTGCAGGGCCAGAAGTATGTCGAGGCCGTCGAACTGCTCCGCAAGGCGCAGAAGATCAAGCCGCGCGACAATGTGGGCCGGTATCTGGAGAAGGTGGAGCAACTGGCCCGCGGCGGCCGCGCGTGAGCCATGGGAC
>CAMLMI010000105.1 GCA_946480965.1 uncultured Verrucomicrobiales bacterium
ATTGGTTCGCCTTCAACGGCGACGGCGGCGTGACCGACACCACCACGAGCCTCGGTGATTACGCGGCTTTCACCGGCGACGCTATCCGCGCCGTGGGCACCGGCGTCTATGCGGCCGGAACCGACGCGGCGGCCAAGGGCAACGGCCATCCCTACTTGGTCGAAGCCGTGCCCGGCCAGACACAGGCGCCAACGATCCAGCGCAACGCCCATGCGCAGCAAACCGGCAACTTGCGCGCGGGCGCGGCGGGCTTCGCCTGGCACGAGGTGATCGTGGCCCGGACCGGCAACACGGTGGAATGGTTCCTCGACGGCGTGCGGTTGGCGCGGATCACGAACGCCCCCGGCACGGCGGGCAACGTCTTCGTCGGCTACTGGGACCCCTACGCGTCCCTCACCGACAACGCGGCCGTGAGCTTCGGGCTGATCGACAACGTGCGCGTGGAGATTCCGGCCGTGGCTCCCTTGCTCACGTTGGCCCCGACGAATTTGGCGGTGAAGCTCGGGGCTGCCGCACAGTTCGCGGCGCAGGCCACGGGCACCCCGGCTCCGAGCTTCCAGTGGTTCCAGGACAACCAGCCCTTGCCCGGAGAAACCAACTCGACGCTGGCCCGCACGTCCGTTTGGACCAACCATGTCGGCCACTATGTGGTGGCGGCGAGCAACGTGGCGGGGTCCGCAGTGAGCGATCCGGCGGCGTTGACGGTGATTCCAGGAACCCCAGCCCAATTCTCCGGATTGCTCCCGGTCGAAGGCGGGGCTTGGCGGCTCACCGCCACGGGCGAAGCGGGCAGCCTCTATCTGCTGGAGACGTCCACGAATCTGGTCGATTGGACCCAAGCCGGGGCCGGCGTGGCGACGAACGGGGTGCTGGGCTTCGAGATGTTGCCGGAGACTCCGGGACTTCCGGCCGGCTTTTTCCGCGCGCGCTCGTGGCCGTGAGCGGGTCCGGAACCCCACGGCACACAACTCGCTGGGCAGGGGTGGCCGGGTTCGTCCCGGACGCGCATGGCCGACGATCAAGGCGATAAAACAGAGCAACCGACGCAGAAGAAACTCGAAGAATCCTTCGAGAAGGGCCAATTCGCGCGCAGTTCCGAGATCCAGACCGTGGCCGTGCTGTTGGCGGGCGTCACGGCGTTGAGCGCTTCGGGGAAACACACGTGGGAACTTCTTTCCGGGGCGCTCGGCATGTTGGGTCACGTGCATGAGATCACGTTGAGCACCAACGCGATGCAGGAGCAGTTCATCAAGGTCTTCCTGATCTTCGCCGCCTGTGTCGGACCGACGGTCTTGGCGGTGATGCTCGCGGGGGCGTTCACCGGAGCGGCTCAAGCCCGATTCAAGGCGACTCCGGAAGCGTTGGGTTTCCACGTCGAGCGGCTGAATCCGCTGGAGGGGTTGAAGCGGGTTTTCGGCCTGAAAAACGTGATTCCGACCACCGTCGGGGTGGTGAAGCTGACGGTCATCCTCTGGCTCTCCTACTCGGTGATCCACGAGATCCTCGGGCACCCCATCTTTTTCGAGACCGTGGACATGGAAAGAATTGCCGGGTTCATGGGAAGTTCGGCCCTCAAAATTTGCCTGCGGGTCATTCTCGCCCTCGGGGTGATCGCCGCCGCCGACTACGGCTACCAGTGGTGGAAGACCCACAAGGAGCTGATGATGACCAAGGAGGAAATCAAGGAGGAGGCCAAGGGCTCGGAAGGCAATCCCCACGTGAAGGGCAAGATGCGTCGTCGCGCCGCCGCTCTCAGCAAACGCAAGATGATGGCGGAAGTGCCTATGGCGGATGTGATTGTGACGAACCCGGCCCACATCGCCGTGGCCTTGCGCTACGACCGGAAGACGATGAAGGCTCCCAAGATCGTGGCCAAGGGAACGCGTCTCAACGCGCTTCAGATCCGGGAAGTCGCCAAGCAGCACCAGATCCCGATCATGGAGAACAAGGCGCTGGCCCGTATGATGTTCAAGTATGGGAAGGTCGGTGGCGAGATTCCTGCTCAGCTCTATGCCGCCGTGGCGGAAGTGTTGGCCTGGGTCTATCGGGTCAACCCCTACCGCTACTACCGCGAACAAAGCCGCTAAGGCGGCATCCGCTCGATGGCCAAAAAACAATCGTCAGTCGCTCGTCTGCTCGGTCAGGGGGACCTCTTCCTGACCTTCGGCCTTTTGGGGACCGTGCTGCTGATGGTGTTGCCGGTGAGCGCGTTCATGCTGGACGGTCTGCTGGCCATCAGCATCGCGCTCTCGCTGTTGATCCTGCTGGTGATCCTCTATCTGAAGGACCCGTCGGACTTCACCGGATTTCCCACGTTGTTGCTCTTCATCACGTTGTTTCGATTGGCGCTGAACATCGCGACGACGCGGTTGATCCTGATCGACGGCAACGCGGGCCATATCATCGAGGCGTTCGGAAATTTCGTGGTCCGAGGCAATTACGTCGTCGGCTTGGTCATCTTCGGCATTCTCGTGGTGATCAACTTCATCGTCATCACCAAGGGCGCGGGCCGTATCGCGGAAGTCGCCGCGCGGTTCACCTTGGACGCGATGCCCGGCAAACAGATGGCGATCGATGCCGAGTTGAACGCCGGCGTGATCAACGAAGCGGAAGCCAAGGCGCGTCGGCGCAAAGTGGAGCAGGAAGGCGACTTCTACGGAGCGATGGACGGTGCCAGCAAGTTCGTGCGCGGCGACGCCATCGCGGCGGTGCTCATCACCCTGATCAACGTCATCGGCGGCTTCGCCATCGGCATGGCGCAGAAGGGGATGTCGCTGACGGACGCGCTCCAGCGCTACACCTTGCTCTCCATCGGTGACGGCCTGGTTTCGCAGATCCCCGCGCTGATCGTCTCCACGGCGGCCGGTATCCTCGTGACCCGCGCTTCGGCCAAGGACGATCTGGGCAAGGAGCTCGGCAAACAGCTGCTCTTCTACCCCAAGGCGCTGTTCATCCTGTCCGGCGCGATGCTGGTGTTCGCTTTGATTCCCGGTTTGCCGATGTTCCCGTTCCTCATCCTGGCCGTGATCAGCTACGTGCTGGCCAAGGCGTTGAAGGCGGAGAACTTGAACGAAGAAGCGGCCCAGACGGCGATGGTCGGTGCGGGCAAAGGAGCCGTGCAGAAGGGTGCCGCCGGAACCACGACCGAAGGAGCCAAAGGCGGTGCCGCCGCACCCGCCGCCAACAGCGACAAGCTGGAAACGCTCCTCGCTTTGGACGCCCTGCAAGTGGAGCTGGGCTACGCTCTGGTCTGCTTGGCCGATGCGAAGAAGGGCGGCGATCTGTTGGAGCGCGTGACCGGGGTGCGGAAGACCTTCGCCTCCGAGATGGGCCTGGTGATTCCGCCGATCCGGCTGCGCGACAACCTGCAATTGGAGGCCAACCAATATCGGTTCCTGCTGAAAGGCAACGTGATGGCCCAGGGCGAATTGATGCCTGGCCATTGGCTGGCGATGAACGCCACCAACAGCAAGACCACGCTGCGCGGCCTGCCGACGGTCGAGCCGGTCTTCAAGCTGCCGGCCACTTGGATCACGGAAGCCGAGCGGAAGAACGCGGAGATTGCGGGCTACACCATCGTCGATTCCGCCTCGGTCCTGATCACGCACCTGTCGGAAGCGGTCCGGCGCAATTGCCATGAGATCCTCAGCCGCCAAGACGTGCAGACGCTCTTGGACAACCTGAAGGAGACGCATCCGACCGTGGTGCAGGAGCTGATCCCCGGGCAATTGACCGTCGGCCAAGTCCAGCGCGTGCTGCAAAACCTTCTGTCCGAGGGCATTTCCATCCGAAACCTCTCCGCCATTCTGGAAAAGGTGAGCGACTACGCGAGCGTGACCAAGAACCCGGACGAACTCTCGGAATACGCCCGCCGCGCGCTCGGGGCCCAGATCGCGAAGCACTTCCAGAACGAGCAGGGCACCATCAAGGCCATCACGCTCGATCCCCGTCTGGAGCACCAGATCGCCCAAGGCGTGCGACAGTCGCCGACGGAGATTTCCCTGATGATGGAGCCTCGCTTGGCCAAACACATCATCGACTCCCTGTCCGCCAAGGTGCAGCAGCTCGTGGCCGCCGGACATCCGCCGCTGGTGCTGTGCGCGCCGCAGATCCGTTTGGCCTTCAAGCGGTTCTTCGAGACGACGTTCGGGGAATTGGCCGTGCTTTCGTATGCGGAAGTGCCCGCCCGCATCGAGGTGCAGACCGCCGCGATCGTGCCGGGAATGGAATAGAGCCGGGCCGGGAAAGGACGCCGATGAAGACACCGCCGCGTGAGTTGGGAAGGATTGGAGCCCAAGTTTTCCGTCCGGAGGGTGCCCCGTGAGCACGCCCGGCCAGACGTATTCCTTCATCGCGGATTCCGCGCCCGCCGCCGTGGCCCAGATCCGGGCCAAGCTCGGTCCGGACGCATTGGTCGTGGATGTCCGCAAGCTCCCGCCGGAAGGCCTCGCTCGGCTGTGGCAAAAGCCCCGGATCGAGGTCATTGCGCGTTTGCCCGAACCGGAACCGGAACCTGCGGAAGCCCAGCCCGAGGTTTCGCCGGTCTTGGCCCAGCTGGAGGCGTTGCGCCGGGAAATGGGCGAAATGCGGCGTCGGATCGATTCCCCCCGCGAAACGGTTGCCGCCGCTCCCGTGCCCGACACCGGGGCGCGTCTTGAAGCGGGCGTTTCCGCGTTGGAGGAATTCACCAGTCGCGCGGGCCACTCCCAGCCCACCACGCTCGCGCAGTATCTCCAGACCATCGGCCTGACCTCCATGTCCGCCGGTTTGGTGGAAGACCGCGTCCTGGGCTCCGATCCCGGTGCCGAACGTCGCCCGCTGGCCGACCAGATCCAGTTGGCCCACCAGGTCCTGGAATCGTTTTGGCGACCGGCCCCGGTGGTGGATGGCGGCCTGCATGTGCTGATCGGCCCGGCCGGCAGCGGCAAGACCACCGCGCTCTGCAAGTGGCTGACCCAAGCCTCCTTGATCGAAGGCCGGTTGGCTTCGTTGTGGCGGCTCGACGGCGTGACCGCGAACCAGGCGGAGCATCTGAGCGTCCACGGCGAGATCCTTGGCGTGCCGGTCGAACGTTCCTGGCCCGGAGCCGAACCCATGGGCGACATCGGCTTCATCGATCTGCCGGGCGTGGATTGGCGGGATCGAAACGCGCTTCAGGAACTGCGCCGGGTGGTCGAAAGGTTTGGGAAGGCGAGTGTCCATCTCGTGGTGAACGGAGCCTACGAGTCCGACACGATCCTCGCGCAGGCGCGGGCCTTCAGCGTCCTGCCGGTTGTGGACATCATTGTCACGCATCTGGATGAGGAGCTGCGCTGGTCCAAGCTCTGGAATCTCGTTTTGGGGACGAACCTGCCCATCGGCTTCATCGGAGCCGGGCAAAATCTTCCCGGAGTTTTTGAACGGGCGACCAGCCGGAACCTTCTTGCCCGGTCCGGCGGGCGTCAGAACGGCGGAAAGGGCGTTTTTTCCGGGGTTTCCGGCCGCTGAACGGTCTGGCAAACGTTCTGCTAGGTAGGGGGAGACGGCACGGCTCACCACTATGAAACTACTGATGATTCTAGGCGCATGTATCGGGTTTGGAATCGGAGTTCTTTTCAGTTGGGCGAGTGAGAGCGGGTGGCCGTCGGTTCTTTGGCGGGCCGCAGCCACGGCCTACTGCGCGGGTCTTCTCATGCGCTGGTGGGGCCGGTTGTGGGTCAAGTCGCTCCGCGAAGTGCTGATCGAACGCCAGCTCTCCGCGATCAAAGCCGAAGAACAGCAGCTCGCCGCCAACTCCAAATAATCCCCTCCTACCATGAAGGCCCCTGTCCTCGAACCTGAACCCGCGCCCGTCGTGACGGTCTCCAAGAGCCGCGTCCCCCAGCCGTCGCCCGATGTCTGGAAACAGTATTCCAAGGCCGGCCCCGGCAGCCCGATCGAGAACGATCTCGTCCACCAATACCTGCCGCTCGTGAAGACCATCGTCGGCCGCCTCGCCATGAGCCTGCCCTCGCACGTCAACAGCGAGGACCTCTACAGCGCCGGACTGGTCGGACTGCTCAACGCCCTCCGCCGCTTCGACGCCAAGACCGGCACCGCCTTCGAGACCTACGCCCGCACCCGCATCCGCGGCTCGATCTTCGACGAGCTCCGCCGCCTGGACTGGGTGCCGCGCTCCGTGCACGACAAGGCCCGCAAGGTCGAGAAGGTCATGCGCGAGATCGAGCAGGTGAAGGGCGAGGCCGCGACCGACGCCGAGATGGCCAAGGCCATGAACCTGACCATCGACGAATACGAGGAGCTGATGGAGGAGATCCGCCCGGCGACCTTTGTCTGCCTCGATTCCGTCCGCGGCTCCACCGACGGACAACAGGAAGGCACCAGCCGCTACGACAGCCTCTCGGACGACAAGCAGGTCGATCCCGGCGACGGCACCGCCACCCGCGAAATGGCCCGCCTCATCGCCGAGCGTCTGGAAGACCTGCCCGACATGCAGAGGAAGGTGCTCGCGCTCTACTATTTCGAGGACATGCGCCTGCGCGAGATCGCGGAGGTCTTCGGCGTGACCGAGTCCCGCATCTGCCAGATCCACGCCCAGGCCATCATGTCCATCAAGGCGTTCCTGCGGAAACAGGACCCCGACATTTTCTGAGACCTTCCACGGGTGAACCCAGGGGAAACTGAACCATGCTGATCATCATCGGCGCCATCATCGTGATCGGGTCCGTGCTCGGCGGCTTCAAGATGGCCGGCGGCAACCCCGCCTCGCTCTGGCATCCGTCCGAAGTCGTGACCATCTGCGGTTCCGCCCTCGGCGCCCTCGTCATCATGTCGCCCATCCGGGTGCTCAAGGCGATGGTCGCCCAGATCATCGGCGCGTTGAAGGGATCGCCCTTCAGCAAGGCCGCCTACGAGGACCTGTTCAAGGCGCTCTACGAGCTCTTCATGGTCGGCCGCCGCAACGGCATGATCGCGCTGGAAGAGCACGTCACCGGGCCGGAAAAGAGCAGCATCTTCACCAAGTATCCGAATTTCCTGAAGAACCACCACGCGGTGGAGTTCCTCTGCAATTCCCTGCGGCCGGTCATCGACGGCAAGATGAAGCCCGAGCAGCTCAAGGTGCTCCTGGACATCGAGCTTGAGGCGATGGAGAACGAGCACCACCAGCCCATCGGCATCATCCAGAAGACCGGCGACGGCATGCCCGGCTTCGGCATCGTGGCGGCCGTCTTGGGCATCGTCATCACGATGGGCGCCATCAACGGCCCCATCGACCAGATCGGCTACAAGGTCGGCGCGGCGCTCGTCGGCACGTTCCTCGGCATTCTCGTCGCCTACGGCTTCATCAACCCCATCGCGGTGAACCTCGAGTTCGTCGGCGCGGCGGAGATGCTCTACTTCCGCTCGATCGCCTCCTCGGTCTGCAGCTTCGCCAACGGCATGGCCCCGGTCATGGCCGTGGAGGTTGCGCGGCGCGGATTGACCAGCGACATCAAGCCCTCGGCCGAGGCGCTGGAGGAGATGCTGAAGAACATCGGGAAGAAGTAGCGGGCTTTAACCTTCCTCGTCTTCGTCCTCCTCTTCCTCCCCGTCCAAGCTCCGGGACGGGGAGGAAGAGAAGGACGAGGAGCAGGAACCAACGGACACCACATGGCCAAGAAACACGGACACCACGGCGGAGCCTGGAAGGTCGCCTACGCCGACTTCGTCACGGCGATGATGGCCCTGTTCCTCGTGCTCTGGCTCACCTCCCAGGACGAGAAGATCAAGGAAGCCGTGGCCCGCTCCTTCCGGCATCCCTTCGCCTCGCTCAATCCCGCCGGAGCCGTCATCAACACTTCCGCCACCCCGGCGTCCCCCAAGGAGTCCACCGGCAACTTCGACTCCGCCTCCGCCGTCGAGCTCCAGATGCTGCGCCAGCTCAACAAGGACCTCCAGCAGCAGCTCGAAGTGGAGGACGAGGACAAGTCCGTCGAGCTGGAGCTCACGCCCGACGGGCTCAAGATCAGCATCTTCGACCGCTCGCAGAAACCCATCTTCAAGACCGGCTCCAAGGAATTCACCGAATACGGCCGCTGGGTCTTCACCTCCCTCTCCTGGCAGATCTCCCGCTACAAGAGCTTCGCCGTGGACCTCGAAGGCCACACGGTGGTCGAGGATGGCGGCCCCCAGAACGACTACGACACCTGGGAGCTCAGCGCCCTGCGCGCGAACTCCGCCCGCAACGAGCTCATGGGCAGCGGCGTCGCCGCCGGCCAGATCCGCAAGATCTCCGGCTACGGCGACACGATGCCGCTCAACGGCCGCCAGCCGGACGACCCGGCCAACCGCCGCGTCACCGTCATGCTCCGCATCAACGACAAGGCCAAGACCGGCGGCTGATCCCCTTCCCCGCTCACTCCGATGTCCGACTCGTTCTCACCGCTCTTTTCCGGCCGGCCCGCCACCGGCGGCTCCCGCCCCATGCGGGTCCAAGTCCTGAGTTCCGGCGGCCTGACGCCGCTGCCCCCGTTGAAGGCGTCCCACGCCGAGTCCGCGGCCTGCGCCAGCGGCGACGGGGTGAAGGTCTCCCTGGAAAAGACCGGCGACCTCGTCACGGGCATCCGCATCGACTGCGGCTGCGGCCAAGTCATCCAGTTGAGCTGCGTGTATTGACGCGGGCCGCCGCCAAGCTCTGCTTCGGCCCAGAATCCGTCTTCCCCGCCCGCACTCCTGCAGAGGAGCTGCCGGTCGAAACGTCCGTGGTCCCCTTCCCCGCCCTTCCGGTCTCCATCGCCCCTACCCCGGCCCGGCACCCGCCGCGATTCGTCGTTTGACGCAGGCGGGGGCCAGCCCCTATTCCTTGCCGCGTCAACGACAAGAACCATCAACGCCATCTCCAACATGCCTATCGCCGTCGGAACCAAAGCCCCTGATTTCACCCTCAAGTCCAAGAACGCCTCCGGTCTCGTGGACGTCAAGCTGTCGGAGAATTTCGGCAAGAAGAACACCGTGCTGCTCTTCTTCCCCCTCGCCTTCACCGGAGTCTGCACCCAGGAGATGTGCGACATCTCCGGCGGCCTCCAGGGCTTCGCCGACCTGAACGCCGACGTGATCGGCATCAGCGTGGACAGCCCCTTCGCGCAGGAAGCCTGGGCCCAGAAGGAGAAGATCACCGTCAAGCTCGTCAGCGACCTGAACAAGACCGCGACCGACGCCTACGGCGTGCGCTTCCCGATGCTGGCCGGAGTCGGCGACAGCTCCGCCCGCGCCGCCTTCGTCATCGACAAGGCCGGTGTCGTCCAATACGCCGAGCAGACTCCGACGCCGAAGGATCTGCCCAACTTCGCCGCCGTGAAGGCCGCGCTGGAGAAGCTCAAGTAACCGGCCGGAATCCATCGGGAACCTTTCAGACGGGCGGAGATTTTCTCCGCCCGTTTTTTTGCGCCATGCCGTTGGACCTCCGGCCTTCCTGCACCCTGGTGCGGCGAAAACGCGGTCAGACGTCGTCCTTGGCCAGCGAGACGCGGAGGAGTTCACGGCCGTTGTGCAGGAACACGCTTCGCTGGGCGAAGGCGGGATGGCACCAGAGCACGTCGCGGCCACGGGTGTTTTCCTGGGGTTCCAGCAACTTGGCACGGCTGACCAGCTTGAACCCTTCCGGCGACAGTTGGCCGATGCCCAGCTCGCCGTGGTCGGTCCAGAAAAAGCAGCGGTCGCCCTGCCGCACGAGGAAGGCGTTGGCGAAGAACCCGGCCTGACCGCCGAAGATCTCCAGGCTTTCCCAACGGCGGTCACCGGTCTTGAGGTCCAGGCAACGGAGTTCGCCCGAGGCGCAGATGCCGTAGAGGGCGTCACCCTGGATCACGGGCGTGGACATGACGGTGTGGAGGCCGTCGTCCTTCTCCGATTGTTTCCGGCTGCGCCGGTTCCAAACGACGGACGCCTCGCTGCCCGTGGTCGGCATCCGCAGCAGGAGCGAACCCTGGTAAAAGGAGGTCAGGAAGAGCAGATCGCCGGAGACGCGCGGCATGGCGATGGTGACTTCGGGCCGTTGGGGCTTTCCGCCGACCGGATACGGATGGGTCCAACGCACGGCGCCATCGGCGGGATCGAGCCCGGCCACGGCATCCGCGTGCCAGACAATGAGCTGTCGGGCGTCGCCCACAGTGTGGAGAACGGGCGGCGCGTAGCCGATTTCCTTCGCGGTCAACGCGCGCCACAGCTCCTTGCCGGTGTCCTTGTCGAAGGCCACCACGGCGCTGTTCGTTCCTCCGACGAGGCAGATCAAACGGGAGCCGTCCAAGAGCGGATGCGCCGCGTAGCCCCAGACGGGCGGCTCGGCGCGGAAGTCGGCGGGCAGGTTGCGCGACCAAACCGGCGTGCCGTCCTTGGCTTCCCAGCAACGCAGATCGCCCATCGCGCCGAGGGTGAAGACGCGTCCGTCGCGGACCACCGGCGTGGCGCGGGGTCCGGCCGGATAGGCGATGGTGTAGGGGCAATCGTAGGCGCGTTCCCACACGACCTGGCCGGTCGCGGCGTCGAGACAGAGCACACGTTCGTTGCCGGGCATCCGGGGAATTTCGCCGGGCTTGCGCTCCAGCGGCGGACCGGCTTGGCGATCGAGGAGATAGACGCGCCCATCGGCCACGGCGGGACCGACGTAGCCGGCCTTGACCGGCGAACGCCAGAGAACCCTGGGTCCGCCTTCGGGGAACTTCTCGACGATCCCGGACTCGCGCCAGATGCCGTCGCGCTCCGGCCCCATCCACTGCGGCCAATCGTCGGCCCTCGGTTGGAGCGCCGGGAGAAGAGCGGCGGCAAGCAGGAGTCGGGACGGGAGAATGAACAACCTCCGGAGGGGGGAGCGGGGATTCATGCAAGGGAGAGACCCCGCGCGAGCCCGAGCCGTTCAATCAGACGCCCAGCGCCGCCGGATCGGGATGCGCCGACGCCGCGGCGTTTGACAGACGGGAATGGATCGGCTGCGATCCGCCGCGACTATCGGAGGCCCAAATCCATGC
This sequence comes from uncultured Verrucomicrobiales bacterium, assembly GCA_946480965.1. The sequence goes on from CAMLMI010000105.1 coordinate 10,983, forward strand.
GATCTCTTGCTCCTTCCCACGGAAAAACCCGGCTCGGCGTCGTCGGGCTCGCGGCGGCGGCGACGTGGCCATTGCTCGCGGCCGAGGCCGAGGGCTGGCAGGGCGCGGTCAGCGGCGGCTTCGGTGTCCTGCTGCGCGAGCTTCTCTCCACCCAACTGCACGAGCTGGCTTGGGCGGCGCTGCGTTGGACGCTGCTGGGACTGGTGATCGGCGGCCTCGGGGCCGTGCTCGCGATCTGGGGTTTCGCCAAGCTGGGCTGGTGGAAATCCGGCTGGCACTTCGAGCGCTGGGTCCGCTGGATGGCCTGCCTCTTCATGCTGGGCTCGGGCCTGTTTTGCGGCGCGGCGGCGGGATTCTGGAAAGGCGTGGGCGACGGCGGCGAAATCGTGCTGCGCAAGAGCCAGCTCGCCACCGAGGTCTTTCCGCTGGCCGCAGGCGCGCTGGCCGACGGGTTGGCGTCGATCCAGGTGAGCCTTATCTCCTCCAATCTCCCGACCGGCGTCACCCTCGACCGCGAAAAGACCCTGGCGGCGTTCCGCGACGGGACGTGGGAATTCGACGCGGCGAGGTTCTCCGAACAGTTGGACCAGATGCGTCTCGGAGTGGTGAGCAACGCGCTGGTGAAGATCGAAACCGAGGTGGTGGCGAACATGCCGATGCTGGGCGAGGGCGTGAACCGCGCTCTGCTCCAAGCGGCGCTCGGCTATCTGGGCACCGCGCTGGTGGAGGAAAAGCTGGGCTCGGAACTGCATCGGTTCGGCGTGGCGCGCCTGCACACGGCGATCCGCGACCGGTTGCCGGAGGTCGCGGCGCTGGCGGGGAAGGCGGAGACCATCGCTCGGGCCGATCTGGCGGCGTTCCTGGTGCAGGAGGCGGTGGTGCCGCTCTTGATCGTGCCGCTGAAGAGCTTCGTGACGGCGAACATCCTTTTGGCGATCGGGCTCGGGTTGCTGGCGCTGCTCCTGCCGCCGCTGTTTTTCCGATTCACCTGCGGACGGGTGAAGCCGTCGTAGCGGAAGCCTAAGGCTGGCCGTTCCGCAATCGTCCGCGCTCCTGTTCCTTGATTCCGATTCTCCCCTTTCCGGGTGTTCCGCATTCTCTGCGGTTAAAGCCCCTTTCCCGTCAGTCCTTCTTGCTCTCCTGGTGACAGACCATGTCGATGACCACGGCGCAAGCGAGCAGCAGCACGTCGTCTTCGCCGTCCGCGATGTCCACGCCGTAGGTGTCGGTCCAGCTGAACCAGCGTTTGCTCACCTGGGCGAGAACGCGGCCGTCGCGCTCGATGGTGTATTCGTGGTCGAGAAAGCTGCCCTTGGCCTCCGGATCGTCCGGGCCGGGGACGTCCACGGTGAACTTGCAGCGGAAGAGGGTGAAGAGGTGCTTCTTCACCGTGGCGACATGGCGGCCGTCGCGGGTAATCTCATAGGTGGGCCCCCACGAGAAGATCTTCTGCCGGATGAAGGCCAGCTCGTTCCCCGCCATGTCTTGGAAGGACAGCTTGTCGCCGATGGAGAAGGCTTTGCCATCGACGAAGAAGACATCGCGCCCGGCGGCGTCCTTGATCGTGAAGTCGTCGCCCCAGGACCAGAACTTTTGCTTGAGGAGATAGCGCATGGCGTCGGTGTTTCCGGAGAATCTCCGGCTCGCCTCGGCGGGAGCCTTGACGGCCGGTGGATTCGTGGCCGAGATGAAGACGAATCCACCCCGGGCGAGCAAGCGGACAAATTGGGACGGTCACGAGGTGGGCAAACGCTCCGACAAAACGCGCCGGAAAGGGACGTTGGTTCCGGCACAAAAAACTCCTGCCATGAAACTTCTCCCCGCTCGTGTGGGGCAAGGCTGGGCCGTGCCCGCCTTCCTCCTCTCCCTCGTTCTCAGCCTGGCCGCCCATGCCGCGACCAAGACCTGGAACAACGCCTCCGGCGGCAGCTGGACCAACGCCTCGAACTGGACGCCGGCGGGCGCTCCGGGCAACGGCGACACGGCGAACCTGACCCTGGCGGGCACCTACACGGTGTCGCTGGACGGCAACGCCACCCTGGCCGCGCTGACCGTGGGCGGAGCGGGCGCGACGGTGACATTGACCAACACGGCAGCGACCTTGGTCGTGACCAACGGCAGTGTGAAATCCGGCAGCCGCCTCGGGCTGGGCGGTGGTGATCTGCGAGGACGGCTCACGGTGGAAACGGGCGGCACGCTGGCCTTGGGTGGTTCCGGGACGAAGAACTTCTACCAGTTCACCCTCATCAATCATGGCACCGTCCGCTGGTCCGGCGGCG
>CAMLMI010000106.1 GCA_946480965.1 uncultured Verrucomicrobiales bacterium
CCGCCGCGCCGAACTCCGCAACTACCTCGGCAAAGCCTTCGCCGAAGACGACCAGCCCGTGCTCGCCGCCAAGGAAGTCGCCCTCGCCAAAGAACTGGACCCGAACGACCCCAACACCTGGCTCTACTCCGCCTTGCTCCATCAGCAGAACAACGAGATCAACGCCGCCATCCGCGATCTGGAAAAGTCCAAGGAGCTGAACGACAACCGCTCCCTCTTCCGCTCGGACTACCTGCTGAACCAGGACGAAGCCGTCCGCAGCGCCAATCTCGCCCGCATCTACCAGGACGCCGGCCTGAACGCCGTGGCCCAACGCGAAGCCGCCCGAGCCGTCAATGCCGACTACGGCAACTACGCCGCCCACCGCTTCCTCGCCGAGAGCTACTATCGGCCGATCAACAACCACACCAGCCAGCGCTACGCAACCGCCGTCATCGTCGAATACTCCCTCGCCAACCTCCTGGCCCCGGTCCACGCGGGTATCCTTTCACCGGCCATCTCTCAATCGGAATACTCCAGCCTCTTCGAACGGAACCGCATGGGAGTGTATTCCAGCACGGAATATCTCGAACGGGGAGCTTGGGACATTTCGGGAGGCCAATACGGCATCTTCGACACCTACAGCTACGATCTTTACGCGCGCTATGTCTCCGACCCTGGCCAATACCGGAACAACGAAATCCAACTGCGCACCTTCGAGGCGAATGTGAAGTTCCAAGTTAGCTCTGAAGATCTGCTGCACATCCGGGTCGGCACCTTGGAAATCGACAGTGGCCAACGTGGGCAGAAATACGACCACACCCCCGCGCCATTTTTCCCGGACTATGGTGCCGTGGACGAAACCCAAGAGCCCTTCGCCGCCATCGGTTGGAACCACGAATGGAGCCCGGGAGTGAACACGCTTCTGCAGTTCAGCTTTCTTCACGACGACTTCACCCAGACCAACACCCAGTTGGCCTCCATCTACAAACGGCGTTTTGGTGCGCCCGGCAATCTGGACCCGGTGGATACGGTCGCGGGTTTTGGCGCACTCACCATCTTTGCCAAAGAATCCCACCTGTATTCGACGGAGCTACAACAGTTGTGGCAGCAGGGCGACCTCACCACCATCGCCGGGACCCGGCTCCAAGTGGGCGACTTTCATAGCCGAAACGTGCTTACCCACGGGAACACTCCTTTCGTGCAGATCGATTTTCCGCCTCCTACGGTCCCTTGGGCGGACCAAGATGTCCGGTCCGATTTTCTCCGCGCCAGCGCCTACCTCTACCAGCACTGGCAGCTCATCGACGAACTGAGGCTCATCGGCGGGCTGACCTACGACTGGATGGACTACCCGGACAACATTTGGTCGTCGCCAGTGACGGACGGCCAGGAAACCCGCGACCAGCTCTCGCCCAAGGCCGGTCTGATCTGGACCCCGCTGCGCGACACCGCCGTCCGTTTCGCCTTCACCCGTTCGCTGCAAGGCGCGTCGATCGACCAAAGCTACCAGTTGGAGCCCGCCCAGGTTGCCGGCTTCGTCCAGACCTTCCGTTCGATCACCCCCGAATCGGTGGTGGGAGGCAGCCCGGCCGGCCGGTTCGAAACCTTCGACCTCTCTCTGGAACAGAAGTTCGACACCGGCACCTATGTGGCGGTGGCCGGACAGCTTTTGGGGTCCAAGCACCGTCGAACGGTCGGTGCCTTTCTGTATGAAATCGACAACGTGCTCTACCCCTACCCGGAGGGCACCCCCAACAACTTGGACTATGTCGAACGCTCCGTGAGCGCCTCCATCAACCAGTTGCTGGGCGACGAGTGGTCGGTGGGGGCCAGCTACCGCCTGAGCCAGGCCGAGTTGGACAGCCATTACCCCGAGATCCCGGATGGGGCCTTTGAAGATAATTTCCAGATCCGGTCCCACCAAGAAGCCCTGTTGCACCACGTCCGGGCTTTCGCCCTCTACAACCATGCCTGCGGCTTCTTCGCCGGGATCGAGGGCAACTGGTATTCCCAGGACAACGACGGCTACACCACTCCGTTGCCAGGAGACACGCTCTGGCAGGGCGATCTCCATGCCGGCTACCGCTTCCTCCGTCGTCGAGCTGAGATCCGCGTTAGCCTGCTGAACTTCACCGATCAGGACTACCGCCTGAATCCGCTCAATCTCCACGACAACCTTCCCCGCGACCGCACCTTGGCCGTCCGGCTCCAGTTCGGCTTCTGAGCCCAAGGCGGGTAGGGCGAAGGCTCCGGCCGAGCCGCCGGACGATTTCCGAACGACCCAGCAGCGCCTCTGGCACTTCCCCGGTGTCCCGGAGGGACTCAACGTAAATAGCCGTGGGCGGAAGCCCACGGAACCAGCGGGTCCAACAATTCGACCCCGCAGGGGTCGAACCTCACTGCGGTCGGTAACCGCAGGTTTCACCTGCGGCTATTCAAGTTCGGCCTCTTCGAGGCCAAGGCGGCTCGGCTGGAGCCATCGCCCTACCCTTTGCGGCCCGTCGAAAGCCCCACAGCTCGAGGCCGGGCCTCTTCATTGCACACGTCTCAATAACCCCGGAAAACAAACGGGCCTGAAGTCGCCCTCAGGCCCGTCGCTCCATAACGGTGATTCTACAATTGCCGGTGCATTCCCACGTTCACGGATTGAACCCGGTCAGGGTGATCGGATACGGGTCCGTCGTGGGCATCGCGGTTGGAAAATAGATGATGAACCGGTATTTCGAGCTCGGGCAGGGCTTGGGCACGGTCACGGTGCTGGTTCCGCAACCCACGTCATTGGACTGCCCTCTGAAATAGACTTTGTTCGTCGCTCCCATTCCATCCGCCGCACAATAGGTGTCGGCCCCTGAAGTCGGCGTCCAGCCCCACCCGGGTGATTTCGTGTAGTTGGCGTAGCCCACATAGGAGCCAGGACACGTTCCTAAGCTTCCGCTTGAAGTCGTCGGCGTGACCCAGACATCGAACGCGGTTGCGCTCAACGCCGCCACACCCCGATCTCCCACTGGCGGAGCAGCCACGATCAGCGAGGCGGGCCGGGTTAGCTCCTCCTTGGCCGGAGTCGTCACGTAGCAGCGGTAGAACCCAACGTCCTGCAAGGTCGTCTCCGCAATCGTCAGCGTGCGGTCGGTTTCACCCGGCAGCGGTTCCAGGGCGCCCCTGCGGACCCGCACCCACTGGTAGGTGGTGCCTTCCGGCCCTTCCGGCGCGGCGAAGGTGGCGGGTTCGCCCAGGCGGGCGCATTGGTCCTCGGGCAACCCGGCCGTGTCATGGCCGGTGATGTCGTGTTCAGTCAGAGGCAGCGACCGAACCTGGTCGGTCGAGATCTCGGTTTCGATGGATTTCATGGTTTGGGGTTTCGGCTCGGAGCCGCCGGTCGCCACTCGGCCGACCCGGAAGCAGACTCGCGTCTCCTACTCCATTAGTCTGCATCGGCGACCCTGGAAAAGAAATCAATGCCCCAGACCCGTTCCGCGGCTGCCGGCGTTGTTGGCCCGGAGGGATTCCAGGCAAAAAAGGTCAAGCCCCGCGAACGACGGCCTTTTCTGAGGCCCCTCCGGTGCTGACACGCTGGAAACCCCAACCCCCGGCTCACGCCAGGGGCCAGGACGTTTACGAAAACGCTGGAGCGCTGTCCGCGTGGGAAAAGAAGGCGAGCGCCGCCATCGTTCCGTGTCTTCAGGATACGCCCCGGGTTCTGCCGCGCCGTCGCAAGACGTCCTTCACCGCCTCCGTGCCGCTGGGTTGCTGGGGCGGCGTGGCGCCGGCGCGAAGGAGCGCTTGCACCACGCCCGCGTAGTCGCCGGTCTCGCGGTGCCAGCCGTGTTCGGAACCGAAGGTCGCCCAGCCGATGGGCGGGGCTTTGTGGTCGGCATCGGGCAGGTCCAACGGCGGGCGGTGCGGGAGGATGGCCTCGACCATCTCCAGGTTTCCGTGGAACGCTGCCCAATGCAGCGGCGTGCCCTGGTGCTGGCCTTTGGCGTCCACCGGCCAACCGGCTTCGAGCATCAGGCGGACGGCAGCGGTGTCGTTGTTGCGGGCGGCATGGGCCACTTGGCGCTGGGTCGCGAGGGACAGGCGGCGGACCAAGTCGGGGTTCGCCGCCAACAGGCTCTTCACGCCGGCCGCGTCGTGGCCCTGCGCGAGCGCGAGCAGCTTCAATTCGACCGGGCTGCGTTCCAGCAGCAGGGCCAGCACGTCGGCGTGGCCGAACTTCCGGGCCACGTCGTGCGCCGAACTGTGCCAACCGAGCGTCCACTGGTAGATGGGGCCGCCGCTGCGCGGGTTGGCCTTGGGGAAATGCGCGTCGTCCACGCGGAGATGGATGCACGTCGGATCGGCGTCGAGATGGCGGCGGACCAACGCCACGTCGCCGACGGCGGCGGCCAGGAGCAGATCGGTCCAGCAGCCGCGCCGCACAAGGAACCGCGCGACCTCCATCCGTTCGCCGAGCATCCATTGGGCGGGAGTGGATTCGTGGTCCACATCGCGCGCGTCGAGGTTGGCGCCGTGCGCCAGCAGCAGCTCGGCGATTTCGACGTTCGCGGCGAAGTGCAGCGGGGTCTGGCCATCGCCACCGCGCGCATCAACAAGCGACGGATCGGCCGTGAGCAGTTCGCGCAGGCGCTCCTTCAAGCCCAGCCTGGCCGCCGCGTGGACATCGACCACGGCTCCACGTTCGATGGCGTAAGCGGCGAGTTCGGGCGGCGCGTTGTGCAGCAGACCGAAACCACCGGCCCACCAGCGGCTCTTGGCGTTGAGATCGCCGCCGGCGGCGAGGAAAACGTCCAGCATCGCGCGGCTCTTCACATGGGTGATGGGCGGCGAATCGAAGGGGCCGATCGGCTCGTTGAGGCGGGCCTGGATCGCGGGATAGCGCTCCAGCAGCTTGGCGAAGAGGACGGCGTCGTCCGCGTGGAAGGCATCTTTGAACAGCTCCAGCGGCTCGCGGGTGTCGAGCAGCACGGCGTGGACGCGTTCCTTCAGCTTCGGCCAACTGGCGAGGCCGTGTTCGCGTGCCAGCACGAGCTGGGCGTCGGCGAGCGACGGAGCGGACGGCGAACGTTCCGGATGGTGTTCCCGGAAGCGGCGGAGCGCGTCGGGCTGGCCGGCGTGGACGGATTTGAGGAGGTCTTTGGCCTGCTTCCGGAGTTGCTCCAGATCAGGACGAGCGGGCAGCGGCTTGGACATGGAACCTTTCTGCTAGAGCCCGAGGTCCGCTGGACGGGCAGCATCAAGGTTGTGTTGCCACCGACGATGGACAGGTGGGCTCAGCCCTTTCCGCGGACCCGGATGCGTCCTGAACGCCCGGGCAAGGGACCAAAGCCGCCGGCTCGGGTCAAGCCCGGCGATGCGGGTCCGCTGTCCGTGCGCGTCGCTCCTGCGGAGGCGGGCCGGTCCGTGCCGTTTCTGGGCTTCCCGCGGACCGAGGCGATGATCCAAGCTGGCCCTTCGGCGATTCGAGAACGGGACCTGGATTTGGGAAACGGGCCGGAGGAGAACGCCGCAGTTCATCGATGAAACATGCCGTCGTTTGCTTGTCGTTGGTCGCGGTGCTGGCCGGATGTTCCTACCGGCCGTCGCGCTGGTCGGGCCTGGAACACGAGAGAGTCTCGCTGCCGCAGCCGTTGCCCGGCGGCGACTGGGGCTTCCGCGCGGAGCGCACGGCGGACGCGACCATCAGCCGTTGGGCGCGCCTGGGCGAATCGCTCCAGTTGACCGTGCGCCGGTCCGTGGACCGGCCGGGACCGGAGGCGTTCCGGCACGACGAGGACGTGCGCGCGCAGCGGGGAAACCTCCTGTCGTTCCGCAGCACGGTGCTGGATTCGGGCCCGGTCAACGGCTACCCGGCCGTGCTTTGGCAAAAGGAGTCGGTGCTGCCGGGAGAGCGGGCCGTCGTGGAGCTCCATCTCTACATCGCGGGCAACGACGCCTCGTATTCCATCCGCCGTCGCTGGGACCAGGGGCCGGTTGCACCCGCCGAGCTGCAACGCTGGGTCGGGTTCCTGAAGGAGGTTTCCGTCTGCGATCCCCGGCTGCCCGACCGGCCCTGCCCGCAATGAGCCGCGCCATCAGGCGACGGTCCGCGTGGAATCCTCGGCGTCGTGGATGATGGAGAGCAGGAGCCCCTGCCAGCCTTCCACGATGGTGCGCTGGAGGTTCTCCGGCACGGGAGCTTCCGCGACCTTGCCGCCAGGCCAGTTGAGGATGGCGGCGAGAGCGGCGCGGCCCACGAGCCCGCCGGTGGCGGCGTGGACGATGTCGCCGTTCTGGAAGACGAGGGTGCCGTGCTTGTTCTCGCAGGTGAACTCCAGCGCCTGGTTGCGGCGGCCGAGGCAGTTGAGCTGGATGATGTCCAGCGGGGTGAGGGACGTGAGCGAGGCGCTGAAGCCGATCTGCGGCCCGGGCGCGGGATTCTTCCGGGCATCGATGTGGTCGCGGATGAAGGCCGCGAGCTTCTGCGGCGGCACCGGCTTGCCGAGGAACTGCAGCGCACCGAGCGAACCTGCGCGGGTGCGGTAGTGCTCCAGCGGCACGGCCGTGACGACGACCACTCGCGCATCAGGCGCGCGGGGCGGGATCTCGGCCAGGAAGTCGAGGCCGCTGCCGTCGGGCAGATGGATGTCCAGGATGAAGAAGTCGATCCGCTCCTTGGCCAGGTGACGGCGGGCGGCGGCCAGCGTCCGGGCCTCCAGCACGCGCAGTTCGGGCACCAGGCCGGGGAGGACCTTGGTCACGAGGTGGAGATTGGTCAGGTTGTCTTCCAGGACCATCACCGTGTAGCTGTATTTCGAGAGGAGCCCAAACATCGCCGTTGTCCCGGATTTCGGCAGAAACCGGCCCGCCTTGAGCCGGGCACGGGCGAAAAGACACACCCGATCTTGCCGTCGCTCCCGGGCGGGAAAGCTCGCGGCCCGGCACCGGCTCGGCTCCACTGGCGGCCGCATGGCCCTGAACCTCTTCGTGACCGGCACCGACACCGGCGTCGGCAAGACGCTGCTCTCCGTGCTCCTGACCCGGACCCTGCTGCGCCGGGGCTTCGACACGCTGGCGGTGAAGCCGCTCTGCTCCGGCGGCCGCGACGACGCCGAAGCCTTGTTGGCCGCGCAGCCGGGAATCGGCGCGGACGGGCTCGACGCGATCAACCCCTGGCACTTCGCCGAACCGCTGACCCCGCTCGTGGCCGCCCGCAGGGCCCGCCGCCGCGTGGCGCGCGAGGAAGTCGTCCGTTTTCTCCGCCGCTCCGCCCGGCCGCACCGGGTCCTCGTCGTCGAGGGCGCGGGCGGCCTGCTGAGCCCGTTGGGCGAAGGCTTCGACGCGCGGGATCTGCTCCGCGCGATTTCGGCCGTGCCGGTGGTGGTGGCGGCCAACCGCCTGGGCGTGCTGAACCAGGTGCTGCTGACCTGGGAAGCGCTGCCGCCATCCGCGCGGAAGCGGGCGATCCTGGTCCTGATGGCCGCCGAGCGACCGGGCTTGGCCGAAAAGACGAACGAGGGCGTTTTGGCCGAGCGGCTCGGCGCGGAGCGGGTCTTCCTCTTCCCTCGTCTCGGCCGCGCCTTTCAGCAGGACCCGGCCCGCACGAAGATTCCTCCTGCGTTGCGACGGACGCTGGAACGGATCGTCGGGTCGCTGATCGGCTGAGCCCGGGCGCACCGCGCTTCGTCCCGCTTCGGGTCAACGCCGATCACCGCCCGGCCGGATCGGGCGTCGGCGACCTTCGATCAAGGCCGGAGAACGACCCGGGTGCGCGCCAGAAAAACGAGAGTCCAGAAGATGAACGGCCCGATGAAGACCCACTCGATCCAATCCGGCTGTTTCCACTGGTCGTAGAGGGAGGGTGCGCCGCGCCTTCCCGGCCAATGGACCAGAGGCACCAGGAGAAAGCTGTTGACCGCCCCGATCAACAAGCCGACGAGCGCCCGGGCCACGAGGGAGACGAACACCTCTTCCCAGTGGACGCGGCCCTTCGCCGGCTTCCACCACCGCAACCTGGACAAGAGGGTAGTCAGCAGAAAGGGCGGTGGCGGAGGCGGCCCCGGAACGATGGTTGCGAAGCGCTCGTCCGACGCCTCTTCCCAGGAATCGCCGCCCGGCCGCTCCGCCATCGTTTCGATCCCTCAGATCTCGATCCGTCCCTCGAAGACAAACGTCGCCGGGCCGGTCAGCTTCACATCGGAGAACTCGCCGTCCGTTTCGCGGAAGCTCACCTCCAGTAGATCGCCGCCCTGCACCTGGACCTTCACCGGCGACTGGAAGCCTTTCAGCTTCGCCGAGACGAGCGCCGCCGCCGTCACTCCCGTGCCGCAGGCCAACGTCTCGCCTTCCACGCCGCGCTCGTAGGTGCGCACGCGGATGTAGTTCGGCCCCTTCACCTGCACGAAGTTCACGTTGGTCCCGCGCGGCTTGAAGTGCGCGTGGTAGCGGACCTCGGAGCCGACCGCGCCGACCATCGCCTGGTCCGCGTCGTCCACATACACGATGGCGTGGGGCACGCCGGTGTTGAGCGAGTGGATGGGGGTGGCGCCCTGGGCCAAAGGCACGGATTCGTTCAGCCGCAGGCTGTGCGGCGCGGTCAGGTTCACCGTCACGCGGTCGCCGTCGAAGCTGGCTTTGATCACGCCGGCGATGGTCTCGAAGGTCAGATCGCCCTTCGCCCCGGTCGCCCGCTGGACGTAGCGGGCGAAGCACCGGGCGCCGTTGCCGCACATCTCGGCGGCGGAGCCGTCGTTGTTGAAGAACTGCCAGGCCCAATCCGCCTTGCCCGATGTGCAGGGCACCAGGCCCATGATGCCGTCCGCGCCGATGCCGAACTGGCGATGGCAGAGGCGGACGATCTGTTCCGTGGTCAAGGCGATCTTCCCGGCGCGGTTGTCGAAGAGAATGAAGTCATTCCCGGCGCCGGACATCTTGGTGAATTCCAAAAGCATGGCCGGGGAACTTAGGCCCGGCCGGGCGGCCAGCAAGACGGATTGCGGCGTGGGAAAGGCAGGACGATTGGGAAAGCCGAAGCGGAGGGAGTGTGGCCAGTTTTGATTGTCAGAGATTCCAGCTCATCCCCGTGCGAAAGCCGGCTGCCGTCTCCTCTGGGCTGATCAAGCCTCGTTTTTCTGCGCAGCGGCACGTCTTTCAGATTCCGAACCCTGTTTCTTAAGGTTTGTCCGCAATACCGAAGCGAGAAGCGGGCAGCCGAAAGCCACGACCAACGCCCAGAAGTTGCCCACTCGCTGCTCCGAAGGAATAAACAATGGGGCGAGGAAGATGCCGATGCCAACACCGGCAAGCATCCCCGTGAAATAGTCCAGCGATCCGATGATTCTCAACTTTCCAAGCTTCATAACGGTTGAAGGAACCCAACGCCCACATCCTACGGGCAGCAAAAGTCGCATGCCGCACGTGCGTGGACAACTGACAACTGACAACTGACAACTGACAACTGGCCTGGCCTTGGACTTTGGACTTTGGACTGAAGTCCCCCACCCACTAGGCTCGCCCGTATGCCCTCGGGCGACATGACCCACAGCACCGATCCGATCCAGCCTCCCACCACGGAGGCCGCCGCCGTTTCCCCATCGCTTCCCATCGACAAAGCCGCGCTCGTCGCCCGGATGACCGCCGCCGCCGAACTGCTGGAGGGCATCATCCAGAATCGCACCTTGCTCGCGGGGATTCCCGCCGAGGTGCGAGGCCGCTTGCTCAAGGCCGCCGGACAAGCCGCCCAGCCCGATGCCGTCGGCCAGCGCAAGCTGATCAAGGCCCTGCGCCGCGAGCGCAAGAACGCCAAGGCGCAGAAGGCCGAATCGGTCCTGAACGAAACCGGCATCCGCAAGCTGCGCCGCCAGACCGTCTTCACCACGCCGAACTACCTGCCCCCGGCGTCCGACGCGCAGATCGAGGTGGCCGAGCCGGACTTCAAGGAAGTGGTCGAACCGCAGAACTGCTACATCTGCAAACAGGACTACCAGCAGATCCACCACTTCTACGACCAGCTTTGTCCCGCCTGCGCCGAGCTGAACTACCGCAAGCGCGAGGAACTGGCCGATCTGACCGGCCGCGTCGCCTTGCTCACCGGCGGCCGCGTGAAGATCGGCTATCAGGCCGGCATCAAGCTGCTCCGCGCCGGCGCCAAGCTGATCGTCACCACCCGCTTTCCCCGCGACTCCGCGATGCGCTACGCGAAGGAGCCGGACTTCGCCGAGTGGGGCCATCGCTTGGAGATTTACGGGCTCGATCTGCGCCACACGCCCAGCGTCGAAGCCTTCTGCCGCCACATGCTGGAGACGCAGGAACGGCTGGACTTCATCGTGAACAACGCCTGCCAAACCGTGCGGCGTCCGCCCGATTTCTACCGCCACATGATGGACGGCGAGACCGCCGCGCTGGACACGATCTCCGCCGACGCCCGCAAGCTCCTCGGCCGCTACGAAGGGCTGCGCGGCTACAGCCTGTTGCCGGAAGGTAGCCGCCGAGGTAACGAGGCGGAACTGGCCGCGAACTTGGCGAAGAATCCGCCTCCTCATGTCGGCGGCTACGTCGCCGGCCTGACCCACGCCGCGGAGCTTTCCCAGGTCCCGCTCCTCCCCGAGGAACTGGCCGCACAACAGGCGCTCTTCCCCCAGGGCCGGCTCGACCAGGACCTCCAGCAGGTCGATCTCCGCGAACAGAATTCCTGGCGCATGTTGATGGTCGAGGTGCCCACGGTGGAGCTGCTGGAAGTGCAGTTGGTCAACGCCGTCGCCCCCTTCATCCTCAACGCCCGGCTCAAGCCGCTCATGCTCCGCACGCCGGAGCGCGACAAACACATCGTCAACGTCTCGGCCGTGGAAGGGCAGTTCTACCGGAAGTTCAAGACCACGCGGCATCCGCACACCAACATGGCCAAGGCCGCGCTCAACATGATGACGCGCACCGCCGCCGCCGACTACTTCGCCGACGGCATCCACATGAACGCCGTGGACACCGGCTGGGTGACGGACGAGGACCCGGTCCACATCGCCGAGCGCAAGGTGGCCGAGCACCGGTTCCATCCCCCGCTCGACATCGTGGACGGCGCCGCCCGCATCGTGGACCCGATCATCGACGGCGTGAACACCGGCCAACATGTCTGGGGCAAGTTCCTCAAGGACTACAAAGAGACGGAGTGGTGAGAACCGATATCCGCCATTCGCTCATCAGCGATGAAAGGATCCAGCAACGCCTTCGCGGGCCAGAGTGAAGTCGGACTGAATTTTCCAGTCGTCGGTGATTGGTCGGACCATCGGAACGGCTTCGAGTGCGGTGCACTTCTACCGAAGTTTGATCTTCATTTGCTTGAGCAAGAGCGATGGACTTGGAATTTTCGCTGAAGGAGTCGGGCGGATCAGCTGAAAGACCGATTTAACGACGGCGCGCAAAGAGGCGAGGCATCCAATCATCAATATGAAAACACTATGGGGAACCGGACTGGGTTTGGTCTTGGGCATCGCAACCTGGAGCGCGCACGCCCAAGGAACGTTCCAAAATCTGGGCTTCGAATCGGCGACCATCGTCCCAGTCCAAGGCGACCCGTATCAGCGAATCGATTTCGCAGCGGCTTTTCCGGGTTGGACCGGGCGCACTGGAGCAAACCAGGAGCATCTTGCCCTTCACAACGGCGAGTTTCTGGATTCCTCGGGAATCGCCCTCATAGACAAGAGCTACAATTCCGGGAGCTATGTCTCGAGAGGCAACTATGCGGTGATGCTCCAAGCGGGCTTCGGTTTGTGGAGCGAGCCGTTGCGGCCCGCCGACGCGTCGCTGTCTCAAACCGGCCTAGTGCCGGTGGGTTCGCAATCCCTGTTGTTTGATGCGTTGTTCTATTCCGGACTGTCGCCCACATCGTTCGACGTGACGCTCGGTGGCCAAACGTTGGCGCTCACGCCTCTCTCAACAACCGGTGGTTTCACTCTATACGGCGCCGACGTTCATGCGTTGGCAGGACAAACCGTTCAGCTTGATTTCGTCCTTCATGCCGCCGATCCGCATATCGGCAACGCTGCACTGCTGATCGACGCGATCCGTTTTTCCACCCAACCGATTCCGGAACCTAGCGCATTGGGGTTGGTGGGTCTCGGTGCACTGCCCTTTGCGTTTTTCGTCAACCGACGTTCTCGTGTCGCTCGGCGGGAGGCGTCAAATTCCCAACTATCCGTCTGATTCATGCGCGCCGCTGTTCTCCACGGAAAAGAAGACGTCCGGATCGAAGAGATCGCCGCTCCGCCGTTGAAGCCCGGCGAGGTGCGGATCGGCATCCGGGCGGCGTTGACCTGCGGGACGGATCTCAAGGTCTTCAAGCGCGGCTACCACGCCAAGATGCTGGTCCCGCCCACGGTCTTTGGCCACGAACTGGCCGGCGAGATCGTCGAAGTCACGCCCGAAGCCGCTGGACGGTTCGCCGTCGGAGACCGGGTAGTGGCGGCGAACTCCGCGCCGTGTGGACGTTGCTTCTTCTGCCAAGCCGATCAGGAAAACCTCTGCGACGACCTGCTCTTCCTGAACGGCGCCTACGCCGAGTCCATCGCCGTGCCGGCCCGGATCGTCGAACGCAACCTGCTGAAGCTCGCCGACGAAACGCCGTTCCGCGACGCCGCTCTGACCGAGCCGTTGGCCTGCGTGGTTCAGGGCGTCCATGACTTGAAGCTGCGTTCCCAGGAACGCGTGCTGGTCATTGGAGCCGGCCCCATCGGCCTGATGTTCGTCGCCCTCGCCAAGGCCGCCGGTTGCCATGTCGCGGTCGCCGGCCGCGGCGAGAACCGTTTGGCCAAAGCCGGCCAGTTCGGCGCGGACACCGTGCTGGAGACGCCGGTCATCGCCGCGTTGCCGGACCGGATGAAGGAAGCGGGCTACGTCTTTGACGTCGTGATCGAAGCGGTGGGCCAGCCGGAATGCTGGGAAGCAGCGGTGAAGGCGGTGCGGAAGGGCGGCCGGGTGAATTTCTTCGGCGGTTGCCCGAGCGGCACGTCCGTCGCCTTGGACACCACGCTGGTCCACTATTCGAACCTCACGCTGCTGGCCAGCTTCCACCACACGCCCCGCGCTATCCGCGAGGCGCTGCGCTGGATCGAGCGCGGTGTGATCCGAGCAGCGGACTTCGTGGACGCCGAATGCGC
>CAMLMI010000107.1 GCA_946480965.1 uncultured Verrucomicrobiales bacterium
GCGTGGTTCATCGAGGACGGCACCGGCCGTGTGCGGCTGCGCGGGTTCGTCTCGATGGACTATTTCCACGGCGACCGGCTGGATATGACCGGATTCCTGGATTGGACCAATGGGCAGGCTCAGATCACCCGGACCCGGGTGCGGGAGGTGAAGTCCCCGGTGGGCACGATGGCGTCGGCGGTGTCGCCCATGGACCGCGTGGCTCCGGACATCGCCGCCATCCGGCGGTTGACTCCGGCGGGCGCGCCACCGGCTCTCGGCGTCGATCTCTTGGCCGTCGTGACCCACGTGGCCCCCGGGCAGCTTTTCGTGCAGGACGAGACGGCGGGCATCTTCGTCATGGCGGGGCAGCTCGATGTCGGCCACTTGAAGGCGGGCGACCGGGTCCGCGTCCGGGGTGCGGCCGGGCCCGGGGACTTCGCTCCGACGATCCACGCGACCAACATCGCCGTGCTGGGGACGGCATTGCTGCCCGCGCCGCGCAAGGTCGCGGTGGAGCAGCTGCTCACCGGCCAGGAAGACGGCCAGCGCGTGACCAGCGAGGGCATCGTGCGGTCGTGGCGGAGGACCGACAGCGCCATCGAGCTGGAGATCACCTCGATCAACGGCGCCTTCACCTTCTCGCTCGGGGCGGAGGAATCGCGGCGTCTGCCCGTCCGGCTGATCGACGCCAAGGTCTCGGTCACGGGCGTCTGCGCCACGCTCTTCAACGGCCGCCACCAGTTCCTCGGCGCGATCGTCCACGGACGTTCGGCGGAGGATCTGTCCGTGCTGGAACCGGCGGTCCGCAATCCCTTCGCCCTGCCGCTCCGGCCCATCAGCCAGATCTCGCGGTTCGAGCTCGTGCGGCAGCCGGGCCACCGGGTGCATGTCGCGGGCGAGATCACGCACGTGCGGCCGGGGCTTGGTTTCTGGCTCCAGGACGAAACGAGCGGCGTGCTGGTCCGAGGATCGAGCCGCAATCTGCCTCCGCCGGGAACGCGCGTGCAGGTGGCCGGTTTCCCGCGGCTTGTCGGTTCCGCGCCCTCCCTGGAAAACGCGCTCTTCCGGACCTTGCCCGATTCGACCAACGCGCCGGTCGCGGCCGTGGCGGTGGACCAGAAGCTCTACGAGGCCGACCCCGCGCACTACGAGGGTCGCCTCGTCCAGGCCGAGGCCGTCGTGCTCGGCCGGGCCAGCCAAGGGGATTTCCCCGTCATCATCGCCCAGAACGACGCGGGCCCGTTCGAGGTCGTGCTGCCGGAGAAGGATTCGGTGGTGCCCGAGACCGGCTCGCTGCTGCGCCTCACCGGCGTGCTCACGGGGCAGGAGATTTCGCACAGCCGTTCCGGCACGCCCTCGTTCCGCGTCTTCCTGCGTTCGCCGGGAGACATCGTCGTCCTGCGCACGCCCGCCTGGTGGACGCCGAAGCGCATGCTGTGGTTCGGCGCGTCCCTGCTCGCGGTCATCGTGGCCGCCGCCGGATGGATCGTCGGCCTGCGCCGCTCGAACCGGTTGCTCCAGGAGAACATCGCCGAACGCCGCCGCGCCGCCGACGAGATGGAGCGCCTGAACGACGAACTGGAGGAGCGCGTGATGGAGCGCACCGCCGAGCTCGCCTCCGCCAACGACGAGCTGATCCACCAGAGCGTGGCCCTGCAGCAGGCCAACCTGCACCTCACGGTGAAGACCGAGGAGCTGTCCCAGCTCAATTGCGACCTGGAGCAGGCCCGGCGCGCCGCCGACCAGGCCAACCAGTCCAAGAGCCAGTTCCTCGCGAACATGTCGCACGAGATCCGCACGCCGATGAACGGCGTCATCGGCATGACGAACCTGCTCCTCGACAGCCCGCTGGACCGCGAGCAGCGCGAGTTCGCCGCCACGGTGAAGAGCAGCGCGGAATCCCTCCTGACCATCATCAACGACATCCTCGACTTCTCGAAGATCGAGGCCGGCAAGCTCCAGTTCGAGGAGCTCGACATCGATCTCCGCGAAGTGGTCGAGGGCTCGCTGGACCTCGTCGCCGAGAAGGCCTTCGCCCATCGCCTGGAACTCACCGCCTGGATCGCGCCCGAAGTCCCCACCGCGCTGCGCGGCGATTCCGGCCGCATCCGGCAGATCCTGCTGAATCTCCTGAGCAACGCGGTGAAGTTCACCCGGGACGGCGCGGTGCATCTCGACGTCTCGCTCGTCGAGTCTGCCGGGCGCGAAGCGCTGCTGCGGCTCGAGGTGCGCGACACCGGCATCGGCATTTCACCCGAGGCGCAGGCGCGCCTGTTCCAGGCCTTCGAGCAGGCCGACGCCTCCACGACCCGCAAGTTCGGCGGCACCGGCCTCGGCTTGGCCATCTGCCGCAAGCTCGCCCTGCTCATGGGCGGCGACATCGGCGTCACCAGCGTGCCGGGGCAGGGTTCCACCTTCTGGTTCACGCTGCGCCTCGGCCGCCGCGCCGGTGGCGCCGCGGAGCATCCGCCGTTGCCGGAGCTGCTGGGCAAACGGGTGCTCGTGGTGGAAGACCACTCGGCTTCGCGCGGGATTCTCCGGCGGCATCTCGTCGCGTTCGGTGCCCGGCCGGACGCCGATGTGGCCGATGCGGAGGCGGCGCTCCTGGCCCTGCGCACGGCCGCCTCCCGGGGCGAGGCCTGCGCTGCGGTCCTGGTGGATCTGACCCTGCCCGGTGCTGGCGGGCTTGAACTGATCCGGGCCATCCGGGCCGATGCCGCCCTGTCCGGCCTTCGGCTGATCGCGTTGAACTCGGTCGGGGACCGCGTCAACCCGAACGAACTCCGCGCCGCAGGCGCGAACGCCACGGTGGCCAAGCCCATCAAGCTGGATTCTCTGGAGAAGGCGCTGCGCGAAGCCCTGGGCAGCGGTTCCGCAGTCACGGGCGCTCCGGCCAGTCCGAAACCTTCCGCCGCCAAGAGCGGATTCCGCGTGCTTCTGGCCGAGGACAACATGGTCAACCAGAAGGTCGGCGAACGGCAGCTCCGCAAGCTGGGCCATTCCGTGGACATCGTGGCCGACGGAAACGAGGTGCTCGAAGCCGTGCGCCGCATCCGCTACGACCTCGTGTTGATGGACTGCCACATGCCGGAGATGGACGGCTTCGAGGCGACCCGACGACTGAAGGCCTCTCCCGAAACGGCCGGCATTCCCGTCATCGCTCTTACCGCGAATGCCATGCAGGGTGACCGCGACGCCTGTCTCGCCGCCGGCATGGACGACTACCTCTCCAAACCCGTGAAGCTGGACGAACTCCAGCGCGTGCTGGAGCAGCATCTGGCCAGGGAACCGCTCGGTCCTTGAACGGAACGGTGAAGGGGGCCTTCTCCCCCGCGTTTCGAGGTCGCTTGGTCGGGGCCGTTCTTTCAGTCGATCCAGGCGCCGACTTCATGGACGCGGTGACGGTGCGGATGCCATTCGGGAATCGGCGCGATGTCCCAGCGCCAAGTGCGATCCGGAGCGCGGAGCGGCAAACCTTTCAGGACATCCTCGCGGGAAAGTTCTGAGCCGCTGGCGTCGGTTTCGAGGCGGGCGCAATCGGCCAACAGCACACGGACAGCATCAAGGCGGTCCAGCCAACGCAGGTGGGTTTGAGCGGCGGCCACGGAGCAGGCGTGGATGATCGCCGGGCTGTGGTCCGTGTCCGAGAGGCTGGAGGGTGGGACCAGGCCCAGTTGGGAGAGGCAGTTCGCCGAGACCACGAAGTCCGGAGCACCACCGGGCGGGGGAAGGGGAGCCGTGTTGCGGAAGATTTCGGGAAGGGAATCGGTTGGCCGCGTTTTCCGTGAGGCGGCGATTCGCTCCAAGGCACCGGTGGCATCCCAAAGCGCGCAGACAATGCGATCGGGCAATCGGCGTTGCAGCTTTCGCAACACGGGAGAGATCACCACATCGGCGAGGACCACTTGGTCGAACTGCTGGGCGAGGGCTGCCACGGGGACGTCCAAAGCGTCGCCCGCGCCGATCACGAGCGCCCGGTGACGGCGGGAACAGCGCGCGGCGGCATCGAGAATGGTTTCTTGGCAATGCCGGAGATGCGGTTGCCACGCCGGGCCGCAGCGGGAGAACCGACCGAGAATGGCAGCGTGTTCGTGGACCAGACCCAAGCGGCGAGCCGCGGGCAGAGCCTCGACCCGGAGGGAACGGAGCAATTCTTGGAGCAAGCCGGTCTCCGGGTTGGACGGCTAGGAGGCGGCGGGCGGAGGCGTGGCGGGCTCGGCAGCGGTGGAGGCCTTGCCGCCGAGAATCTTGAACATGACGGTGCCACAGGTCGGGCAACGGCCTTTGATCGCCTTGCGGCTGTTCTTCATCGTCTCTTCAACGGCATCGACGATCTCTTTCCGGGCCTTGCATTTGACGCAGTAACCTTCCGGCATAGCACTCCGCCCGTGGGCCGGACCTCATGTCCGGCGCGGGGCTTGGAAAGACTACGGGCCGAGCCAAATGAGCGTCAACCGGGAAGCCCGGATGAAGGAGTTGTCCGGATTTCAAATGATTGATTAAAAGGGCTTTGCGCGATTGTGACTTCGCTGGTTCGCCGCCAGAGCCGTCGTGTGGGCCGCAATCGGTGCCAACCTCGGCCACAATAACCTGTTGCAATCCCGTTGTTGCGTGATACAACCCGCGTCCGCTCAAAGTCGGGCGGACAACCTTTTCAGCAGAACATGTCACAGCATCGTAGTCTTAGGGCCGCCAGCGGCTCTGGAAAAAAGCGGAACGTGCTCAAGCGATTCGAGCGCGTTGAACTTCTGGGCAAGCGCGGCCAGTGGAAAACCGGCGACCGGGTCACCGGCCTCCGCAAGACCAAGCCCGAGGAATAGTCCCGGGTTCGCGACGGATCTTTCAGCAAAGGCGCGGAACGTATTCCCGTTCCGCGCCTTTCCTTTTTCCCGGGGGCTGTGCAAGTTCGCGCCGGGTTGCCGGTTCCGCTGGACCACACCCATCCTACTTTGAGCGCATCGAGCGACATTCTGGAGCTGCCTGGATTGAGGGTGACGGTGGACCGGCTGGTCTATAGGCCCAACGACGACCAATCCCCGGACCGGCCGCATTGCTTCATCTACTTCATCACGATCCACAACGAGTCGCCGGTCGCGGTGACGATCAAGGGCCGCAAGTGGGTCGTGACGGACGCCGAGGGCGAAGTGACCGCCGTGGAGGGCGATGGTGTGGTCGGGCAGAATCCCTGCATCCCGCCGGGCGAGCGCTTCACCTACAATTCCTTCCACCTGCTCGATTCCCTCTTCGCCGTCGCGCGCGGCAGCTATCTGGGCATCGACGAACAGGGGCGCAAGGTGCTGGTGCGCATTCCCGCCTTTGAAATGCGGGTGCCGGAACGCAAGTAGCCGCAATTCGTTAAGGTTGCAGGGATCGGGGGAAAGAACCGGAAAGAAGTGGTGCACCCGTCAGGAGTCGAACCTGAAACCTTCTGATTCGTAGTCAGATGCTCTATCCAATTGAGCTACGGGTGCAACCGAGGGCGTGGAAGGTAGCGGTCCTCCCGGAAACTGTGCAAGCACGTTTTCTGGAAGTTGGCGATGAACGCAGAGGGAATCGCGAAGCGTAGAGGTGGTTCCAAGTGCGGGGTTGAAAATTAACACGCACACGTATAATTCTCCCGCCCATGAATTCTTCCCCGACCGCCGGCGGGTTGACCCGGACCCAATGGCTCATCTGCATCATCGCGGCCATCGGCTTCGCGTTCGACATCTACGAGCTGCTGATGCTGCCGTTGATCATCAAGCCTGCGATGGCCGCATTGAGTGGGCCGCTGATCGAGCAACTGGTGGCGGGAGGCATGGCGCGGCCCGAAGCGATCGCGAGCTTCGCGCCGGGCGGGGAAAACTACGTGTCGTGGGCGCGGACGTTGTTCTTCGTGCCCGCGTTGGCCGGCGGCGTGTTCGGTCTGCTCGGTGGCTATCTGACAGACCGTCTTGGACGTCGCCGGGTGCTGACCTTCAGCATCCTCCTGTATGCGTTCTCGGCGATGGCGGCCGGTTTCGCCACTTCGCTGAACCAGCTCCTTTTCTTCCGTTGCCTGGTCTTCATCGGCGTGTGCGTCGAATTCGTCGCGGCCGTGGCGTGGTTGGCCGAGTTGTTCCCCGATCCGACACGGCGCGAAAAGGTGCTGGGCTACACCCAGGCGTTTTCTTCCATCGGCGGTTTGCTGGTGGGCGTGGCCGCGGCGGTCGCCGCCAAGATCGCGCTGGATCTGCCCGCGATCTATGGCGGGCACGAAGCGTGGCGCTACACGCTGATCTCGGGCGTCATCCCCGCGATTCCGCTGATCTTGATCCGTCCCTTCCTGCCGGAATCGCCGGTGTGGGCGCAGAAGAAGGCGTCCGGCAAGCTGCGCCGTCCCAGCATCGGCGAGCTGTTCAATCCCGAGCTCCGTCGCACGACGATCGTCACCACATTGGTCTTCGCGGCCAGCTACGGCTTGGCTTTCGGCGCGATCCAGCAGTTGCCGCAGATCCTCGGAGCCCAGGCGGTGGGAACCCCCGCAGAGCGTGGCCATCCGGCGATGATCGCCGCCGCCAAGACGGCCGTGTCCAACGCCGTGGCCAAAGCCCAGGCCGAGGGACAGCCCGAACCCACTCCGGCGCAGAGGCGCCAGATCGCGGGCAATGCCAACGACGCCGCCGTGGCCCACGTGACCATTCTCCAGGAAATCGGCGGATTGGTCGGACGCTTCGCCCTCGCGGTGCTGGCCGTGCGGATCCTCAGCCGCCGGACGCTGCTCCGCGTCTTCCAGATTCCGGCGATGATCATCGTGCCGCTGCTCTTCTGGTGGATCTCGACCGCGTTGAAACAGGCGGATTCGCTGCCGATCATCCAGATCGGCATCTTCGTCGCGGGATTGTTCACCGTCGCCCAGTTCAGTTTCTGGGGGAACTACATCCCGCTGGTCTTCCCGGTGCATCTGCGCGGCACGGGCGAGAGCTTCGCGGCGAACATCGGTGGCCG
This sequence comes from uncultured Verrucomicrobiales bacterium, assembly GCA_946480965.1. The sequence goes on from CAMLMI010000107.1 coordinate 6,949, forward strand.
CGTCATCGGCACGGCGGCGGCGTGGTTCACCATCACGCTCTCGGAGAGCAAGCCGCCTAGCCAGGAGAAGATGGCCGTCATGGCCGCGCTCGTGGCCGGTGTCTATGCCCTCATGGGCGTGGTGCTGACCCGTTGGTTGCCCGAGCCGAAGGCCGGAGCGCACGAGGAGTGACGGAGCCGTGCCGTTTCCGGTTCGCGTCGCTGGGGCGAGAAGGCGAGTCGCCCTCGCCATCTGCGGCTGCCTTGCGCTGCTGCTCGGGCTTTGTCCCGGAAGCCTCCGGGGCGAAGGTTTCTCGCTGCTCAACTACAACGTCCACGGCAACAGCGTGGACGATTGGAGCACGAATTCGCCGCAGGTCCGCGCCATCGGCCGACAGGTCCAACATCTCCGGCCGGACGTTCTGACCCTCCAAGAGATCCCGTTCCCGCTCTCCTGGGAAATGACGAACTTCGTGGCCGCGTTCCTCCCCGGCTACCACTTGGCGGCGAACTCCGGGACCGATGGCTACATCCGCAGCGTGATCCTCAGTCGCCATCCGATCATCCGTTCGGCCAAGTGGCTCGACGGCGTCAGCCTCGCGGCTTTTGGCAACGACGGGCGCTTCACGCGCGACCTGTTCGAGGCCGAGATCGCCGTGCCAGGGTTGAGCCAGCCGCTGCACGTCTTCACCACCCATCTCAAGTCCGGCCAGGACTCGGCCTCCGCCGCGCGCCGAGGGGCCGAAGCCCGGGCCATCTCCAACTTCTTCGCCACCGTCTTCCTGCCGCAACACCCGCGCCGCCCCTACGTGCTGACGGGCGACATGAACGAAGACGTGGACCAACCGCCCTCGGCCACGGGACAGCCCTTCGCGAGCCTGGCTTCGAGCGGAACCAATCTCCGGATGACCGCGCCGGTCGATCCGGCGAATGGCAACAGCCGGACCTTTTCCACCCGCACCGCACAGTTGAGCCGGCGCTACGACTACATCCTGCCCTGCGGGCTGCTCGCGACGAACGTCCTGTCTTCGGCGGTGTTCCGCACCGACACGCTGACGGGCGACATCGCTCCGCTGTTGTCCACCGACAGCGAAACCGCCTCGGACCATTTGCCGGTCTGGATGGTCTTCCGCGATCCCTACGAAAGCCCCATGCGGATCACGCCCTTCTTGCTGGCCCAAGGCTCGCTCCGGCTCGTTTGGGATTCGGTGCCGGGTGGCCTCTATCGGATCGAAAGCTCCACGAACCTGACGCACTGGTCCGAGATCGCTGCCGGCCTCGAAGCGACCGGCGAACATGCGGCCTTCACGGTCGAGGCGGTGCGGCCGACGACGGTCTTCCGCATCCGGCTGGGTCAACCGTAGCTTCGCGATGCGACGGAGCGCGGAAGCAACCGCCCCAGAGATCCGTCGGTTCCGGCCGAGAACACAGGACGGCTTTAGGGCGGGTTCGCCAACGCGGCGTTCGACCTGTCTCCGACTAAGTGGTCATCCGGACAGGCTCTACGCTCTGGGCTCATCGATGGCGGTGGGGCGGGGAGAGTCGGGAGGCGGTGGCTGCGCCAGTGCGGACTCGATCCTGACGGTGCGGTTGGCGAGATGGACCTCGCGGAGGAAGAACCCGAGGCCCGCCACGAGCGAGAGGCTCGCGCAGGTGAAGATGACGCCCTCCAGCCACTTGAGCGGCAGCTTCAGCAGCGCCTCCAGGAAGAGCAGCACGATCACTAGGCAGACCAGCAGCGCCGAGAGGGTGCAGGCGGTGATCGCCGCGCTGGCGAAATGACGCCGGCGCTCCAGGCTGAGGAGCTCGGTCATGCGCTTCTCCGCCGGGACGACCGTCATGCCCAACGGCGATTCCACCAGGAACCGGCCTCGATCCACGATGCGGGAAAGCCGTCCCGCCATCACGTTGAGCAGCCCGGCGATGCCGGTGAGCAGGAAGACCGGGGCCAGCGCCAACTGGATGGCGTGGCCGACATCGAGGGACAGGCCGGACGGAGTGTTCACAGGATTGGTCGCGCGTCCTTCCGTCCAAGCGCCGCTCGGCGCATCGGCTCGGCGGAAGGCGGGCCGCCGGGACCGGACACGAAATCGTCGCCGGTGGCGAGCTTGAAGCGGGAGCGGCCCGTCATCGCCGCCGCCACAGGAACCAGAGATGGAACGCCGCGCCCCAGAGCAGGCCATTGAACAGCGTCAACGCGCCCAGCCCGCCGGCGGGCAGCGATTCGCCGGGCCACAGCAGCCGCAGCGCGAGCCGGGGCAGCACCAGCAGCCATTCCACCCACATCAGGCCCGCGATCACCGGGTCCGAACGCGGGCCGATCAATGGCAACCGGGCGATCAGCTCCATCGCGAACCGCACCAGCTCCAGCAGCAGCCAATGCCCGGCGGCCCAGAAAAGCACGAGCCACAGCCGGAGCGGCCGGGAGGGTTTGGAGGGTGGCGAGTCGGGCATCGGCTTCGCGAAGGTTCGGGAAGAAGTCGCTCCGAACCCCGGAACCTTGCAACCGCATTTCCGCTTTTGCGCGAAAGGCGGGCTTGGTGTTGTGTCCGGGACCGGGCCGTTCCAACATCCCGACCATCGACATGCAATTGACCGACGAGCAGAAACAGAAGGTCGCCTCCTGGCTCGACCAGGGCGTGAAGCTTTCCGACATCCAGACCCGCATCGCCTCCGAGTTCGGCGTGAAGCTGACCTACATGGAGGTCCGTTTCCTGATCGACGACCTGAAGCTCAAGGTAAAGGACCCGGTCGTCGAGGCCCCGCCGGAACCGCCCAAGCCCGCCGCACCCGCCGCCGGAGCGGGAATGCCGCCCGGCCCCGAAGCCGACGAAGGATTCCCGCCCGAACCCGCCGCCGGAGCCGCTCCCGGTTCGGTCAAGGTCACAGTCGATACCATTGCCCGTCCCGGCACCATGATCAGCGGCGGCGTGACCTTTTCCGACAACCAGAAGGCGACCTGGTATCTCGACCAGATGGGGCGTCTCGGTTTGGCAGCGGACAAGAAGGGCTACCGTCCTTCGCAGGAAGACCTCATGGACTTCCAGTCCGCGCTCCAGAACGAGATGGCCAAGCTGGGCTACTGAGCCGGAACGATGCGGTTCCAAAGTAGGTCGGGCTTCCAGCCTGACCCGTGGGGCGTGGAAGGTCCGAAGAGTTTCGTTGGGTTCAAACGCGCTCACCGTTCCGTGGTTCTTGCTAGACTTTGAGGACAGGCTGGAAGCCTGTCCTGCTGCGGCTCGTTCACCCATCCGGGCATTCGCCCAACGGCTCCATTCCGGCCGGAATACACCGCAAGCGGCTTGTCGGCTCGGTTCTTCGTTCCGCGTGGTCTGCGTCTTCTGCGGTCTCCATCTCTGGCCCGCAATCCTCATTGCCCCCCGCGCGGGACGCCCGGCATCTTGCCGCCATGTCTGACGGCACGCTGCTGACCCTTGATCTCCCCGGCATCCGCAAAGTGAAGAGCGGAAAGGTCCGGGAAGTGTTCGATTTGGGCGACTCCCTCCTCTTTGTCGCCTCCGACCGCATTTCCGCCTTCGACTGCGTCATGCCCAACGGCATCCCGCGCAAAGGCGAGGTCCTCACCCAGATGTCGCACTTCTGGTTCGAGCAGACCGCCGGCTTCCAGCCGAACCACCTGCTCGCCAAGGCCGACGATCCGCTCCCAACCGCGCTCCAGCCCTTCGCCGCCCAGCTCGCGCGTCGCAGTATGATCGTGAAGAAGTCGCAGCCCCTCGCCATCGAGTGCGTCGTGCGCGGCTACCTCGCCGGCTCCGGCTGGAACGAATACAAGAAACACCAGACCGTCTGCGGCATCCCGCTGCCCGCCGGACTCGTGGAATCCTCCGAGCTGCCCGAACCCATCTTCACCCCCGCGACCAAGGCCGAGACCGGGCACGACGAAAACATCTCCTTCGAAGAGGCCGTGAAGATCGTCGGCGCCGACATCGCCGAACAGGCCCGCGCCGCCAGCTTGCGGCTCTACAAGTTCGCCCGCGACTACGCCCGCCAACGCGGCATCATCATCGCCGACACCAAGTTCGAGTTCGGCCTTTTCGACGGGAAGCTGATCCTCATCGACGAAGTCCTGACCCCCGACTCCTCCCGCTTCTGGCCCGCCGACCAATACGCGCCCGGCCAAGGCCAGCCCAGCTACGACAAACAGTTCGTCCGTGACTACTTGCTCACGCTCGACTGGGACAAAACCCCGCCCGCCCCCGCGCTCCCCGCCGACGTCGTCGCCAAGACCCAGGCGAAGTATTTCGAGGCGTATGAGAAGCTGACGGGGAAGAGGCTTTAGGTGTCGTCTCGTAGACAGAGGATCCGCCAATGAAACTGGTTGAGCCGCTTCTGGACCGCCCTCCGTTTTTCGACGGATGGGAAACCCAGAACGCTGGCTTCCAGTTTAGGTGTGGCGATTGCGCTACGCTTCAACAGATTGGTGTCCTGCATATCGCGGAAGCTGCATGGAGTTGGCGCAACCAGTTCGAAGAACCTCTCAGGTCTGAGATCGCCGGATGCTTCCAGATAAACCTGAATAACACCTCTATCGCTTCCGGAATGGACGCTGTTGTCAGGGTTCTCTGCGAAAAATGTTCCCGATGTTCGTTCGCCTTCTTTTGGATCAACGAGTATCGACACTCTTGCTACCAGGTTTCGCTCAAGGCGATCGCCGTTCCCTGAACTCTCGGATGGACGCCCTCGTTGAAGACTTCCTGTTCCACGTCCGGCACGAGCGCGGGCAGGCGGAGAACACCCAGCGGACCTACGCGGCACAGTTGAAGCGCTTCGTCGCCTGGGCGGGCCAGCGCGGCTTGAAGGATTGGCGGGCGGTCACGCCGGACGTGTTGCTCGACTACCTCCAGGCCGAGCGTGCCCGGAAACCCGCCGCCAACCGGCCCGGCAACGCCACGCTCAGTTCCCAGAGCGTCTATCTCCAGGTCGCGGCGCTGAAGGCGTTCTTCAAGTTCGCCGAGTCGGAGAAGCACCTTTCCGCCAATCCCGCCGCCAACCTCTCCATGCCCAAGCGGGCCAAGCGCCTGCCCAAGGACCTCAGCGCCGCCGAGATCGAGTCCATCCTCCAGCCACCCGTGGAGGCCACGCCCGAGGCGCTCTGCGACCACGCGGTGCTGGAACTGGCCTACGCTTCCGGTTTGCGGTTGGCCGAGCTGCGGAACCTCCGCCTGGAGCAGCTCCATCTCGACCAGGGTTTCGCCACCGTCATCGGCAAGGGGAACAAGGAACGCGTGGTGCCCGTGGGCCGCTCGGCCATCACGGCGCTGCAGAACTACCTGAACGTCGGGCGACCGGCGCTGCTGACGAAAAAGTCCAGCGGCCATGTCTTCCTGACGAACCGGGGCACCGGCTTCGCCCACGTGACGCTCTGGGGCCGGATCAAGCGCCGCATCCGCCGCGCCGGCATCACCCGCAACGTGACGCCCCACATGCTCCGCCACAGCTTCGCCACGCATCTGCTGGAGCACGGGGCCGATCTGCGCGTCATCCAGGAGCTGCTCGGCCACGCCAGCATCGCCACCACCGAGATCTACACCCACGTCACCGGCCACCGCTTGCACGACGTCCACCGGAAGCATCATCCCAGGGCGAAGTGAATTTCTTGCTGCAGAGCAACGCTTGCATTTTTATGCACACCGTAACCAGATCGCTTCATCAAGGCCTTTTCCAGTAGGCAATCCGCGTTCCAATAATCCGCCTAATGTCTCTGCCCGCGCGTCTCCACTCTCTTAGAACATTGATGACGCCGGGATGTCTTGCATCGCAGTCGTGCCAGAGAAAAACCGAACCAGATCTGCTCACTTCGTAGCACTTCTCTGAATCATTTTTGCAGTATTCGTAGGTGTGTGATCCATCGATGAAAAAGAAGGAAGGATTTCCTGCCTCGGCAAAGTTCCACTTGGCCGTGTCGCAAAAATGTTGCCGAATCCGAATTGCGCAGGGGTGGCCGAGAAACTCTTTACCAACTGTGCGATGGGCGATGAGATGAAAATCATCAAGTGCCAGCGCGGCATCAGGGAGTGAGAGATTGAAGTTTGGTGGAAGATCGACGGTATGGACTATTGAGCATGGGAGGTTGTCCGCCATTTGTAGTGTGGTGCCTCCCATGAAAGTGCCGATTTCAAGCACTTCGGCTGGATTTTCTGCGACCAG
>CAMLMI010000108.1 GCA_946480965.1 uncultured Verrucomicrobiales bacterium
AGAACCCCTTCGCCTCGATCGACCAGACCGGCGTCGGCCAGCTCGTGAAGATCGCGGCCGAGAAGGGCAATGCGACCCGTCCCGGCATCAAGCTGGGCATCTGCGGCGAACACGGCGGCGATCCGGACTCCGTCAAGTTCTGCCATCGCGTGGGCCTGACCTACGTGAGCTGCTCGCCCTACCGCGTGCCCGTCGCCCGCCTCGCCGCCGCCCAGGCCGCGATCGAGGAGAAGCGCTCCGCCACCAAGGCGAAAGCTCCGGCCAAGAAAGCCGCGAAGAAGAAGTAATCACCTTCAGAAACGAAGAAGCCGCTCCGGGAAACCGGAGCGGCTTTTTTGCTCACGTGGATCAATCTCCGTGGCCGTGGGCACCTGCTCCACAAGGCCGCCTCCGAGTGCCTGCCCGAGTTCCGCTGGCTCCACGACCAGCGCGACATCACCGAAGCCCGCCACCCGTTCCAGGCACGGCTGGCCAGATGGGACGGCAAACAACCCGAGCAAAGGATCGACGATCCAGTCCACTTCGACATCCAACCCCTCAAAGACCCGCTCAAGCCCTACAAGCAAATCGCCGCCTGATCCCCGTTTAACCTCCGTCTTCGCGGATCCTCTCTTGCTGAGCCCTGCCGCACACAGCCGACTAGAATTCAGCGTTGAACCTTCCAGCATTCTGGAAACGCCGATCTTCTCCCGAACGCGATCCCGAAGGTATCTGGTCCGTGCCGGTTTTCCCGACGGCTTGAAACAAACCGGCGAACGCCAATGAGACGACTCAGTTCAACCGAACGCTGGGGCTTGGGGATCGGGATCATGTTCCTCCTGTTTGGAATCTTTTTTGTGATCTGGCCCCAAACTATGGTGGTCTATCATCCGCCCGGAAAACATAACACTGGCACGCTGGAAAAAATATCTCCGGCCGGGTCGCGGGTTTACGGTGTGCTAGGCATCGTCTTCGGAGCCGGTCTATCCGCCGCGTGCCTCTATCGCCCGAAGAAATGACTCCTCTTAACCTTCCGCCGGAAGCCGTCGTCCAACGCCAGCTCGACGCCTACAACGCCCGCGATGTGGAGGCGATCCTCGCCACCTACGCGGAGAACGCCTGCCAGTTCGAGCACCCGACCACCTTGTTGGCCCACGGCCGGGAGCAACTGCGCGCGCGGTTCTCCGACCGTTTCCAGGAAGCCAATCTCCACGCCCACCTGAAGCACCGGATCGTCGCGGGTTCCACCGTGATCGACCACGAGACCGTGATCCGCACCTTCCCCGAAGGCCCGGGCCGCATCGAACTGGTGGCGATCTACGCGGTGAAGGAAGGCCGGATCGCGAATGCCTGGTTCATCTTCGGCGCGAAGACGCTCGATTGATCCGGTCTTCGGCGCGCTGCGGCCGTCCGTGGTTGAGTGCCACCCCCTATCCCCTCCTCGGAGGGGTCAGGGGTGGGCGGCAGCATCCACTGCGTGGCCCGCTCTGAGGGAATTTCTTCCGCTTCTTCTGCGGTTCACCCCAGCCACTTCCTCAACGTGGCCAGGTCGTCCTTCAGATGCTTCCGCAGCACGTCGTCCTTGCCGTGGTCGTATTCGTGGTGCTGGCAGATGGGGCCGGTGTAGCTCGTCTCCTTGAGCCACTGAAAGAACTGCGGATTCACCATCCCCTGCCCCAGCGGCACCCACTTGGAGGCCCAGCGATCCGCGCGCTTCTCCCAGAGGAAATCCTTCACATAGACGGCGGTGAACTTTGGCCGCGTCAACCGCGCCTCCGTCGGCCAGGAAAGCCCGCCCTCGATGGTCGCGTGGCCGATGTCGAAGCAGTAACCGATCTGCGGCAGATCGCGGAGCAACGGCCAAACATCCCAGATTCCGCCGCCCACGTAGTCCACGCCGGAATGGTTCTGGAAGCCGATCTTGAGCCCCAGATCGCCGCCCAACGTCGCGAGATCCTTCAGCCGCGCGCCCACCTCGGCGAGCTGCCGGTCCGGAGCCTCGTTCTTCGTGTAGCGGAAGAAGCCCAGCCGCACGGTGCCGATGCCCGCCTTGGCCACCGCCCGCAGCACGCGCTCGTTCAGCGGATTCACCGCCGTGATCTCGGTGGTGACGATGGTGATCTCCTTGCCGCGTTTCTTCAGCGCCTCGACGTAGCGCGGCAGATCGTCCTCCACTTTCTCTGGCTGCACGTGACCCCGGTTCTTCCGGATGGCGAATTCCACGCCGTCCCAACCCACGTCCGCCACCAGATCCGCCGTCGCCTCGGGGCTCAAGGTGTCGAACGGCTTGGTGAAGGCGATCAGCTTGTTCGGCACGGACGCAGGTTCGGCGGAGAACAGTCGGGGCGCGGCGGCAAGGCCCAAGGCTCCGGTGGCGAGGAATTGGCGGCGGGTCATGCCGCGAGTGTGCGCGGCGAAAAGCGGCGGGCAACGGGTTTCCTCCCGGAGATTCGCCCGCAGCCAAGGTGTTTCAGCGGAACCGAACGGGACCTCCCGCCCCGTTGCCCGGAAGACCGGCATCGCGCCACGGCGTCGAAGCACCGGAGATCGCGGGCATAAAAAAGCCGCCGAGGTTCTCCCGGCGGCGGTGTGCCTGGAAGCAGGAGCGATCAGGGCGTCACTCGCCCCCGTCGTCGGCCGCGGCGCGCTTCGCGGCGAGCTTGTCGATCTGGTAGAGGCCGTTGCGGTTGTCGCCCACGAACTCCAGCTTCACGATCATGTCGCCCACCGTCTTCTCCTCCTCCACCTGTTCGTCGAGGAACCACTTGAGGAACGACAGCGTGGCGAAGTCCTTCTCCGCCGTGGCCAGTTCGTAGAGGCCGCAGATGGCGGCGGAGACCTTCTGCTCGTGGCCGAGGCTGGCCTTGAAGGCTTCGAGCGGTCCGCTGAATTCGCACTTGGGCTGCGGGATGGCCTGGAGCGTGACCTTGCCGCCGCGATCCACCACGTAGCTGAAGAACTTGTTCGCGTGGCCGAGCTCTTCCTGGCCCTGGAGCTTCATCCACTCCGCGAAGCCGCTGAACGCGGTGTGCTCGAAGTAGGCCGCCATGCCGAGGTAGGCGTAGGCGGACTGGAACTCGAGGTTGATCTGGTCGTTGAGGGCTTTTTCGAGGTTGGCGGGGAGTTTCATGATGGCCAAAGCGTGGCGCAGCACCGACAGGCGGGCAAAGGACTTTTCGGACGGGAGGAAGGGCGGTTTCAGACCAAGTGGCCAACCCACCCCTGGCCCCTCCCAGGAGGGGAACCGGGCACGCGCGTCCGAAGGCCGAATGACGTCCTGCCATATCCCCTCCTGGGAGGGGCCAGGGGTGGGTTCGTCCGAACTGCCAAACGTCCACTCCCGCCCCCGGACAAAAAGGTTGCCGCCCTCGCCGCGTCGCCGAGACTGCTTCCGCTTCCCCAACCCCGATCCAAGCCGACACGCCATGTCGCCCCGGAAACACGCCCGAGCCTTCACGCTCATCGAGCTGCTGGTCGTCATCGCGATCATCGCCATCCTTGCCGGAATGCTCCTGCCCGCGTTGAGCCGGGCCAAGGGCGCGGCCTTGAAGACCAATTGCCTGAGCAATCTCCGCAACATGGGCGTCGCGCTCCTGCTCTACGCCGAGGACCACGGCGACCGCATCCCGCGCGGCAACAATCCCATCTGGTGGCAGGTGCTTTCGCCGAACCTCGGGGCCAGCTCCGCGACCAACTTCCGCATGGCCAAAGTGCTCGCCTGCCCCGCGCATCCGGACAAACGCCAGCTCATCGGCTACGTGGTCAACGCGTGGCGCTTCAACAGCGCGACCGACACCTCCGGCGGCGAACAACACGGCGCGACCAAGCTCTCCCGCTTCCAGCAGCCATCGGACACGATCTACATCGCCGACAACGAAAACGGGACTTGGCGACCCGTCATCACCGCTCTCGGGTCGGGCTACGACAGCACACTGAACGACGTGTGGAGCCGCAGCCACCTGCCCTACCAAACGCCGACGTCCGGCCTGAGCGGCGAACGCCGCGTCGCCGCGACCCGCCACGGCAAAGGGCCGAACCTGCTCTTCTTCGACGGCCACGGCCAATGGCGCAACGCGCGCCAGATCACGATCGACGATTGGCGCGAAGTGCGGAGGTAGGGCGACGGCTCCCGCCGAGCCGATGTAGCGCAAGCCTCTGGCTTGCCGTTCCGCAACCGTCCCGGTTGCCGTAGCGCCGACATCCTGTCGGCGAGGACGACCTTCCGACAGAGGACGCTCGGGCAAGCGTGACGCTTGCGATACGGCCGACGGGACGTCGGCGCTACGCCGATTCGAGGGGAAGCCTTCGCCCTACCTCACAGCCACCCGCACCAGCTCGTTCCCGCTGCGCAGCACGAACGCCCCATCCACCACCGCCACACCGGTGACCGATGCGGCGAATTTCAGCGTGTTCGTCGCCAGCGGACGGAACCCTTCCTCCGCCGCCAACACCGTGCTCACGCCTTTCTCGCCAAAGACGTAAAGGCGGCCCTCAGCACCCACGGGCGAAGCCCACGCGCCTTGCGGCAGGCGTTCGTCGAAAAGCGTCTTGCCGGTCACGGAGTCGGCGGCCGTGAGCACGCCGGCGCGGTTGAGGAAATAGGTGCGGCCCCGATAAACCAGCGGCGAGGCGAAGCCGCAGGCGGCATCGGGCGAACGCCAGAGTTCGGCGGGTGTGTTGGTGGCGGAGCCGGAGAGATCGAGCGCGAGATTGCCGCGCTTGGTGCCGGAGGCGACGACGAGCGTGGTGCCGGTCAGCGTGGCGGAGGGCGTGTTGTTCTTGTCGATGCCGCCGACTTCCCAGCGCTTCTCGCCGGTCTCGGGATGATAGGCCACGACGCTGCCACCGCCGCTGAGGACGATCTGCCATTCGTCGCCGCGCTTCGCGACCAGCGGCGTGGTCCACGAGGTGGAGCCGGGGCGCTCCGTCTTCCAGAGCGTTTTTCCGTTGGTGCGATCCAGGGCCAGGAAACAGGCGGGACCGGCCTGGTCGAGCGGCACGAAGAGGCCGCGTTCCCAGAGCACCGGCGAACCGCCGAGGCCGTGGTTGCTGGTGACGGCGGCGGTCTCCTTCGTCAGCGCCTTGTGCCAGCGCAGGGAACCGTCTGGGTTCAGCGCGAGGCAGTCGCCGCTCTCGAAGAAGGCGAAGACGCCGTCCTCGGCCGCGACCGGCGTGGGCGCGGCCTGGCTATACATGTCGGACACGGCGGCGGGGGTGGTGGAGTTCGTGGTGAAACGCCACGCTTCCCGGCCGGTGGCGAGGTCCAGCGCCTGCACGAAGAGTTGTTCCTTGTTCGCGCCGATGGTGCCGGTGACATAGACGCGGCCGCCCCGGGCCACGGGTGAGGATTGGCCCGCGCCGGCCAGCTCGACGCGCCACGTCACATTGCTGGAGTCGGACCAATGGAGCGGGAGGTTGGTGGCGGAGGAAACGCTGGAACCGTCGCCGCGAAAGCCGGGCCAATCGGCGGCGTGGGTGGAGAGCGCGGCGGAGAGCACGCAAGCTAGACGAAGCATGGGGAAAGAAACGAATATCACTGGATCAGTTCATGGAAGGGCATTCCTCCTCTTCGTCTTCCTCCTCGTCTTCGTCTCTGCGGAAGGCGGCGAAGACGAAGAGGATGAGGAGGACGAAGATGTTTACTCCTGCCGCCAAGCCAACGCCGCATTGTGGCTGACCAGCTCGTAGGCACTGCCGCCGTGGAAGCCGGGCTGAGTCTCGCGATGATGGTTCATGGTAACGAGGTAGAGACCGGGCTTGTCGGACTGGAGCGTGGCGACGCCGTCGGCGTTGGCGGTGAGCTTCTCGGTTTCGCCGCCGGGCAGATGCGCGGTCAGCTTCGCCTCTGGCACGGGCTGGCCTTTGAAGAAGACGCGCATCTCGCCGGGCTTTCCGGTCGGCACGATGTCGAGCGTCAGCGCGGGTTTGCCTTCGCCGCCGCCTGCTGGCTGCCAACGGGCGTAGAAGAACGGCTTGCGGCCGGGCTTGCCTGCCGAAGCCATCACGGGAAAACCGGTCTCGGCTTGGACAGATTGATCGGACTTCGCACCGACGAAGAGGATGCCCTCGGATTCCTTCCGCGTTTCCAGCGCGGCCACGGTGTTGGTTAGAGTGATGCGCCAAGCGCTGACCGGCGTGAGGCTGTCGAGATGGCCGGGCGAAATTTCGACGTCCTCGCCGGGCTCGCCGAAGCGGAGCACAAGACGGCCGGACTCGGTGTTCTCGATCCAGACATCGTGGGCGCGGGCGGTGAAGTTCATGGACACGGCGGCCAACGTGATCAGCGCGAGGCGGCGAATGGAAGTGGATGAGCTCATGGTTTCAGGATGGGTGTTGATTTGGACCTAAAAGGCGAAACGACGCGGTCAGAGGCGAAGTTCCGTTCACGGCTTCACTGCGACGGCCACAGCGGTGGGCTTGGCTAGATTGACGACTTCGCATTGATCCAACTTCCCGTCCTTGCTCTCGCCACCGAGCGCGAGCAGGCGCGAGGAATCCAGCGCGACGAAGCGGTGGAAGAAGCGCGGGGTCTCCAGCTTGGTGACGGATTCCCAGCCGGTCGCATCGGCGTTGAGCCGGACCAGTTGCCCGGAAAATCCGCTGACATACAGACGACCGTTCGCGGAAATGGCGGCGCAGCCAAAGCCGTTCATCGGGGCCTTGGGCAGCTCCGGGCCTTTGCTCCATTGGCCGGTGCGGGTGTCGTAGATGTCCACGTCGCGGCAGGTCGTGTCGTCGTCATCCATGCCGCCCATACAGTAGATGCGGCCGTCGAGCGCGGCCACGGCGAGGGCACGGCGCTTGAAGGGCTGCGGAATCTTCCGCCATTGCGGCGAAGCTTCCTTCGGATCGAGCACCACCATGTGGTCGAGCCAGACGCCGCGATTCGTGCCGCCGGGCAAGGTCCAGCCGCCGATCGCGTAGAGCTTGCCGTCGAGGCAGACGGCGTCGTGGCTGGAGCGGGGATTCGGCAAGGCGGGCAGCGGCTGCCAACGCGCGCCGTCGAAGCGGGAGGCGACATCCTGCGACGCGAGATCCTGCTTCTCGCCCTTGGCGTTGCGCGCGGCCATGCCGCCCACGCGGTAGAGCGTCCGGCCGTCGCTGACGAGCGCGGTGCCCTGCGAGAGCCCGGCGGTGGGCAAGGATTCCCAATGTGCCGCGCCCGAGCGCCAGCGCCAGAGCGTGCCGGAGACTTCGTCGCGGTTGTAGCCGTGGCGTTCGCCGCGATAGCCGCCATAGACGTAGATGGAGCCGTCGTCGGTCGCGGTCGCGCCAAAGCTGGCGACGGCTTCTGGCAACTGCTTCGGAGCCGTGGCCGACTCACGCGAAGGCGTGGCACAGCCGACCGAGAGAGCGGCGATCAATGCACCGGCGAATGCCCGCAGAAGAAAGGCGGAGAAAGACGGGAAACCACAGATGGACACTGATGAACACAGATGGGATGGGGCGGGATGAGACTGGAAACAGAAGCTCTCCGATCCCCTCACCCGGCCTTCGGCCACCCTCTCCCCGTCCGACGGGGAGAGGGCTGGGTGAGAGGCTCGGTGGGAATGTTCAGGCTGCCCCAACTCCTGAGACAGGCCCGTGGAAGAAGCCATCGGCTGCTTCGCCCAAATCTGTGTCCATCTGTGTTTATCTGTGGTTGAAGAATTGGGCAGCCGCAGTGGCCGCAGGAAAGTTTTCAGGTTCATGGCGCGGAGGGTTTGAGTGTCGTGTGGATGCGGAGGAAGGCGTTGGGCGCGGTGTTGGTGGCGGGATGCCATTCGGCGACGCCGGGGGACGGGAACTGGAAGCGGCCTTCGGCGGGCAGCCAGTTCGGGAGGTTCGTGGAGACTTCGGCCGCGTAGGCGCGGCTGGGCGCGGGCGTGAAACGTGCGACGACCGGAGTGTTCGTGGTGATCGACAAGCGCAGGCCGGAGGCGCTGTTGTTCGGATTGCTGCCCGCTTGCCATTCGAGCCGGTTGCCCAGGCCGTCGAGGTCGTCGTCGATCTCGGGGCGATGCGAAAGATCGGTGAAGTAGAACCTCTCCCAGTCGTCGGGCAGACCGTCTTCATCGGTGTCTTCGGACGAGACGACGGTCACTTCGATATCCAAGGCGGGCGGCTCGCCGGTGAGCGATTCGCGGGTGTGGAAATCGGGATAGCTCTGCTCGCCGCCGAAGCTCGCGCCGTGCAGCGACGAGACGACGAAGCGCAGGCGGCCGACATCCAGGCCCCGCTGGAGATACCCGACGACAAGCGGATCGCTCAGATCGATCTCGAAGCGCATCGCGGAGTCCACCGGCACCAGGGCGCCCGCCGCGAGTCCTGCGATGTTGCCCACGGCGAAGGGCCATGCGGCGAACGGCGCAAACTGGGCGGTGGTCTTCCCGACGTTGTTGCCGACATCGACGAAGACGCCGTTGGGGTCGTAGCTCGCCGCGAAGGCGTTGCGCTGGCCGGCGGCGGACGAGCCGAAGGGTGAATTCTCCAAGAACGTCGCCTCGGCGAACCCGTTGCGGAATCCCGCGCCGAACAGCTCGACCGGCACGCCGACATCTTCGTCGGCGAGATGCAGCGGATCGTCGAGCGGCAGGAAGGTGCGCCAGGTGTCGTGCGTGGGATCGAGGACGAACTTCTCGTGGTTCTTCACGAGGATCGTCACGGCGGCGCGGCGGATGAGGTAGTTGGCCGGGCCTGCATTGGTCGGCACGAGCGACGCGGTGTTCCAGCCGAGGAGAAACTGGCCGTGGCGCGTGTCCACGCCGGTCGAATCCCCGGCGGAGCCGAAGGTCGGCGCAGCGGAACGGGTGCCGGGCGTGCCGTTGAAGGGATACATCCACCGATCAAGGGCGGCCGGCTCGGCAGCGAGCACGATGTCGGCGGCGAAGGCCCCGGGCCGCTGCGCACACAGCAGCCCGAGACCCAGCACGCCGAGACGCAGGAGAATGCGTGGACGAGACATTTTTCGTGGTGTTTGAAAAGAGTTCCCACCGGCGTCCGGAGCGGACACCCATCCGCGCAGTTCGGACCGGCTCGCCGGGGAAAAGGGGGTGTCGCGATCAGGCGTTGCGGCGACGGATCAAGCCGAACGCGAGCGCGCCCAGGCCGAGAAGCGACATCGCGCCGGGCTCCGGCACGGGCGTCACGCTGTCCAGCGCGAAGCCGTCGGCCGACCAGACCGTGTCGAACTCCAGCTCGGCGATGGAGGTGAAGCTGCTCGCGGCGAGGCCCACGGCGAGATCGTAGCTGGCGGCGTTGCCCGTGATCTCATACCTCACCCAGAACTGGCCCGCGCCGTTGGCGTTTAGGTCGAAGGTCACGCTGGGGCTGACTCCGGCGATGTCGCCGAAGCTCGGCTCGACCCCGTAGCCGCCGAAAGCCGTCCGGCCCTGCACGATGATCGTGGTGTAGCCGAACCCGACCGTGCCGAGCGTCGGGATGTCGAAGAGCAGGTCGGTCGCGCCGGCGGTGGACGAGTAGATGTTGTCGGAACCGGCGAGGATGTCGTTGCCCGTCGGGCTCTGGGTGAAGCTCAGACCCACGGTCAAGGTGCCGATGGTGGGCGCGGGATTGTCGATGGTTTCGTCGTTGGTCAGACCATCGAAGCTGCCCGGGCCCCAGCCAAACCAGGTGGTGTTCGCGGAGCCGCGGAACGTGGGATCGAACAGCCCGGTGCCGGTGGAAATGTTGAACTGGGCGAAGGCCGGAACGCTGGCGGCGCACATCAGGCCGGCGAGGAGGGAGAGGCAGGTGGCTCGTTTCATCGCCGCCATAAACGCCACGATTTTTCCGGTGTTGCCACCGGTCGCTTGCGAATCGTTGTCGCGCGTTTGCGAAGCGCAACCGCGCGACAAGCTTTGGCAACCGGCCACAAGCCGGACGTGATTCGCGCGCCTAGTTTGCGACCATGCGCGCATGGGAATCCGCTTCTTGGGAAAGCTCACAATCAACCTTCGGAACTCTTCATCGCCGCGCTTTCACGCTGGTCGAGCTGCTGGTGGTCATCGCGATCATCGCCATTCTCGCCGCGCTATTGTTGCTCGTGTTGGGCCGCGCGAAGAGCCACGCGAAGCGCGCCAATGAAACCTCCGCCGCTCGGCAACTGATCCTCGCTTGGCAGCTCTATGCCGACGACCACCGCGACCACGTCTTCCCCGGCTACCGCTACGGCTACGAAGCGGCGGATGATCTCGGGCAGACCGTCGAGCACCCGATCAACGCGCGTTACCCGTGGCGGCTGTATCCGTATCTCGCGAAAAACTTCGACGTGATCTACGCCAATGAAAACCACGCGCTGCTCCAGCAGTTCCGCGCGATGGAGCACGGTGCGGGTGTCTATGCGGCCAGCGTCTTCCCATCGCTCGGGATCAACTCGATCTTCGTCGGTGGCGACGATCTGGATCTGCCGCCCACAGCAAAGGCGATGGAGCGCTTCGGCAAGTTCTGCGTGTTGAAGACAACGGAAACACAACGGCCGTCCGAAGTGATGGTCTTCGTCTCCGCGCGCGGCCCGTTCGACGGAACCGAGGCCAACGGCTACTACGTGGTGAAGCCGCCGTATCTAGATTCACGCCGCTGGACGACGACGTGGAGCGCGGCCGAGACCTCGGCCAACTGGGGCTACGTGCATCCCCGCTACAACCGACGCGCGGTCGCGGCGTTCATCGACGGACACGTGCAGGCGATGAACGAAACCACGCTCCAAGACATGCGACACTGGGCCGATCCGGCGGACGCGGCGGATTGGGTGTTGGAGAGGCGGGATTGAAGGATGCAAAGCGCGGATTATCTCGTCCGCGCTCCGATCATTGGGTGATCGCCGGGGCATTTGTGCCGGGGGCCGGGGCGGGCACGGGCACGCGGTAATAGCTGCGGAGGATGGAGAGCAGTTCCGGGCGGACCTGGGAATCCGGGCCGGTCAACTGCTCCAGCACTTCGCGCTTCATGATCTCGAAGTCGGGCAGTCCCACGCGCTGAAACGCGGCGCCGCCGCCGATCTCGGTGTTGTGCCGCACCCAGATGGCGCGGGCGATGCGCTCGTAGTTCGCGGCCCGGTCCTGGTCCCCGGTCGCGTTCTCGATGAAGGCGAGGGCGAGGTAGTTCTGGATGATGAGGCGGCTCTGATCGACGTTGGTCTCGCTGGCGACCTCGGCCACGCGGCTGACGACGTAGTCCTCCAGCGTCATGCCGGGGCGGACGGAGTCGGGGTATTTCTCCTTCAGATAGCCGAACCAGTAGGCGGCCTCGCTGTTGCGGCCTGCGGTGTAGAGGTAGAATGGCAGGCGGCGAAGGAAGTTCTTGTGGGCGGTCTGGATGTTGGGCCGGTTCTCGGCGTCGGCCTCCAGCATCTCCTCGTAGGAAGCGTTGGCGTTGGCGGCCATGTCGAGGTTGGGGCCGAGGAGGACGCTGCCGGTCAGCTTGTCGAAGTCGAAGGCGCCGCGCATGACGGCGGCCTGCATGGACTGGTAGATGTTGCGGCGGATGGGCATCAGATCCTGGCCGCTTTCGGCGGCTTTCTTCAATCCGACGGAGGCCCAGTAGATGGCGTGGGCGTCGGGCAGGCGCCATTCGAGCGGGCCGTATTTGGCGTCCAGCTCCTTCATGAAGGCCGGATCCATCTTGTATTCCTCGCGCAGGATGCGGGCGCG
The DNA here is from genome assembly GCA_946480965.1 of uncultured Verrucomicrobiales bacterium. The sequence goes on from CAMLMI010000108.1 coordinate 11,610, forward strand.
CTCCTTCTGCGCGTCGGTCTGCGGATCGATCAGCTCGACGTAGTTCGTGCCCAGCAGCGGCTCCATCTCGGCAGCCCAGGCGCGGCGGTAGAACATGTTCGCGTCGTCGAGGTTCGCGCCCATCTTGTGCTGGAAGAACCAGGCGAGCTCCCGGTAGAGGAGGACCTCCTCGGGGTTGTATTTGATGCCCTCGTCGCGGAGCAGGACGATGCCGGCACGGACCCAGCGCCAACGGTCGCCGTGGTCGGAGAACTTGACCGAGATGTTGTAGGCCATGTCCCAGGCCTGCACGGTCCAGACGTGGGTGTAATGGGGCTCTAGCTTCACGATCCAGTCGGCGAGCTGGACCTTCTCGAAGTATTTGTCCTGGTCCTGGAGATCCATGGCGCGGATCCAGAGGGCGTTGGCGATGAGGCCGCGGAAGCCGCCGAGCGCGACGGTGGTGAGCGCGAGCACGGGCGGCGCGCCCTTGAGCTCGACGTAGCGGTTCAGGCCCATCGTCTCACGGTCGCGGTTCAGGCCGCGCTGGATGAAGCCGGCGGCGGTCAGGAGAACCGCCATGGCGAGGGCGAGGGCGGGTTTGAAGAGACGACGGTTCATGACGACGACTGGGATGCGGCCAGTTCACGGCGGTTGAACCGCCAGATGCCGAAGAGCGCGAAGCAGCCGCCGGTGAAGAGCACGACCTGGAGAAACGCCCGCGCCACGGAGCCCCAAGGGATGCTGCGGCCGCTGCTCAGGCTGTCCACCGGCGAGAAATCCTGCGCGAAGCTCACCGTCATGAACATCAGCCGGAAGACCGGGACCATGATGAAGTCCAGGGCCGGGTTCAGCGGCTGGCCGGTGTCGTGGTCCGTGCCGAGGAAGGTGCCGTCCTCGACCACGCCCTTGAGCGTGCCGGAGGACATGCCGACGATGAAGACCGACACCGCCACGAGCGACGCCACGGGGAACGACAGGAAGCTGCCCGCCGCGAGGCCGACGGCGGCGAAGAGCGACAACCAACAGAAGATGATGAGCAGGCCGCGCGCGAAGTTCAGCCGGAACCCGCCGTCGCGGTAGAGCACCTCCATGCCTTCGTCCAAGGGGAAGAGCAGGCCGACATCGTTCGGGTTCATGAAGGCGATGCTGAGGATGCCCTTGTCGTCCACGAGATCTCGGGGAATCGGGATTTCATGGAAGGTGGCAGGGGCGAAGGTGCCCGAAGTGGTCTTCAGCTTGTCCGTGTCGGGCGGCCCGACCTGGATCACCCCCTGGTAGAGACCGCTTTCATTGGTCTGCGCGACGCGGAACTTCAGACGGATCTGCATCTGTTCCTGGCGGCTGGCGACGGAAAGCTTGCCGACATCGATCTCCCAGCGACGCATGTAGCCGGGCGGCACGACGGTCTGCTCGGCCTCCAGCTTGGCGCGGACCTGGCGGCGAACCTCTTCCC
>CAMLMI010000109.1 GCA_946480965.1 uncultured Verrucomicrobiales bacterium
TTTGGTGTCGAAGGTTCCGAGAACGGCGATGGTGGGCATGGCGAGGGAGGGAGTGGAGTGGTGGAGAAATGGAGTTCTGGAGAGATGGGAACCTACGAGAGCTATGAATCCCTCATGGCAGAAGGAATGCCGAATTCTTTGAGGATGGGGGCAACTCCGCCGTCTAGAAGCTGCGTTTCCTGTTGTCGAAGATGCTCCAGTGTTTCCGGGGAGGCGCGGTGTTTGCCGGGTTCGCTCAGAGCGGCGATGCGGGCGTGAAGGGCTTTCAAACGGGTCTTCAAAACGCGTTCAGCCAATTGTTGGATGGCTTGGGTTGCCTTGTCGGGCGTCGGTGACTGGGCGTGCGTTTGCACGGCCTTTCTCAAGGACTCTTCGGCGTCCTGCACCTTGGTTTCGTGCGTCAGTCCCGTGAATTGTCCCGCCCATTGAGCCATAAGTGGAGTTATCGGATTGGTGTCCGGGTTTTGGCGAGGCTCAGCCTGAAAGGCTGACATCCATTAGCCGGGGGTGTCGTCGCGCTGCGCGCTCCTCAACCCCCCCGGCTAATGGATGCCAACCCTTCGGGTTGGTGATTATGAGCGGCAGAAGGCATTTAGATTGGGCCAATCATTGAATGCACCCAGGCGAAGGCTTCAACGGGTGACTCTAGTTGCGTGCACTCCTTCAAAATGGCGTTTGAGGTCAACGTCATCTGTTGAGGAGACCAAACTCTTCAAATGACTGGAGACGGTTTCTGAACGGTTGGTCGAAATCCACAGATCAATGGAGTCGCAGATGTGATGAAGCCTGCGGTGCGATGCGATTGGCCACAACGACAGCATCAGGCAACAGGCGGTGTCGGTGTGATGTTGTGCCAGTTCTTCGAGAGACCGCATGACGTCTTCAATCATGCGGTCCTCGTCGCTGGGGCTCGAAGAACGGCCTTCGAGCATCCATCTAATGACAATTGATCCGCCATCCTTAGCGAAGGCCTCCGCCAGCTGGTTGGCTTGATCCGATGTCATTGGCTGCCCTTCCGGTTTCTTCGGATTGGTCGAGTCAGCTCAGAACGCCGGGAACTTGCTCGCGGCGGGCGCGGGCAGGGCCTTGAACTTCTTGGTGAGGTTCGTGAGGGATTCTTCGACGCCCATGCGTTCGAGCGAGCTGGCGCCGACGAAGCCGACGCAGTCGGTGTTCTTGATCACGCGGTCGGCGTCGTCCGGGGTGTTGATCGGGCCGCCGTGGCAGAGGAAGAAGATGTCCTTCCGCACGGTGCGGGCGGCGTCGATGATCTCCTGGGTGCGCTTGAGGGTGTGTTCCCAGCTCACGACCGCGCCGGTGACGCCGATGGAGCCGCCGACGGTGGTGCCGACGTGGGCGATGATCGCGTCGGCGCCGGCCTTGGCCATCTCGATGGCTTCGGCGGGAGAGCCGACGTAGACAATGGAGAAGAGGTCCATGCGGCGGGCGAGGGCGACCATTTCATACTCCTTCTTCACGCTCATGCCGGTCTCTTCCAGCACGCCGCGGAAGTGACCGTCCACGATGGTGTGGGTGGGGAAGTTGTTCACGCCGGAGAAGCCCATTTCCTTCACCTTGCCGAGCCAGTGCCACATGCGGCGGCGGGGATCGGTGGCGTGGACGCCGCAGATGACGGGGACTTCCTCGACGACGGGGAGCACCTCGTATTCGCCGATCTCCATGGCGATGGCGTTGGCGTCGCCGTAGGCCATCATGCCGGCGGTGGAGCCGTGGCCCATCATGCGGAAGCGGCCGGAATTGTAGATGATGATGAGGTCGGCGCCGCCCTTCTCGATGAACTTGGCGGAGATGCCGGTGCCGGCGCCGGCGGCGATGATGGGCTGGTTCTTCTTGAGCGTCTCGCGGAGGCGTTCGACGACTTCGAGGCGGGTGTAGGGGTTTCCTTTTCCGGTCCAGGGATTGGGCATGGGATCAGTGGGGGTTGGGTTTGGTTAAGAAATGACGGGAGCGAAATGGTCGCGGTTTCTAGGTCTTAATCTTGTTCTTAATCTCAATCTTCATCTGGGAAGGGAGGGATTGAGATGGAGGGAAAGATTAAGATCAGGATTATGATTAAGGGGCGTCTGCGACGCGGAATTCGTGGTCCATGACGATGAAGCGTTCCAGCTTGGGCACGACGAATTGGACGGCGGCCTGGTGGACGGGATGGGGCAGGTAGGCGTCACGGGCGGCGACGCTCTCGAAGGTCATGCACCGGCAGTGGGTGAAGCCGTCGGCGAGGCCTTCGGTGCTGGCGTCAGGACCCCAGGTGAACTCGAGGATGCCGGGGATCTCGCGCTGGAAATTCTCCATCGTCCGCCAGACGGCGGCGATCTCGTCGGGCATGATCTCGGGCTTGAATTTGAAGAAGCCCAGGTGGCGGAGGCGTTTCATCGCGATCAGTTGATTTTGGTGCGGGGCGAATCAACCACGCCGGGCGTTGGCTGGGAACGGGAAGGATGCACCAGCGACCGACATTTTTGCACGTGGGGATGGGATGACTGATGGCGGATGCCGGAGACCGGATGCCGGATGGGGTCAGTCCTTGGGGCTGGCGGTGCTGGCGGTTTGCTCGAACCAGGCGCGGCAGTCCTGGATGCGGTCGTGGGTGCCGAGGAGGAGGACGTGGTCGCCGCCGAGGATGGTGTCCTTGCCGGCGGGGAGGACGTGGCGTTCCTGGCCGCGGCGGATGCCGCAGACCTGGACGCCGAAGCGGCGGATGAGGTCGAGTTCGAGGAGCGATTTGCCCGCGTGGGCGCTGTCGGCGGGGACGCGGATGGTCTCGTTGGTGAGTTCGCTGAAGGACTGGCCGACGGGGGTGTTGGAGACGGCTCCGGTGAGGATGCGCTCGGCTTCGGCGAGCTGTTCGGGCGTGCCGAGGAGCAGGAGGCGGTCGCCGGGGTAGAGGCGTTCGTCGGCGGAGGGGTTGCTGAGGGTGAAGCCCCGGCGATCGATCCCGACGATGGAGCAGCCGGTGCGGCGGCGGAGATTGATCTCGCGGATGGCGCGGCCGGCGTGCTCGGTCTGGTCGGGCAGGGTGGCTTCGTCGATGTCGAGGCTCCATTCCTCCGGCCGGTCGAGGATGGAGAGGGACATGCCGGCGGCCTGGGCAGGGCTGGCGGCGGTCTTGAGCTGGACGCCGAGTTCGCGCTCGATGCGGCTGTGCCACTTGACGAGCCGGCCGGAGAAGAAGGTGGCGACGACGCCGAGGAAGACGGCGACGAGGAAGACGCGGCCGGGCGGGGCGCCGGAGACGGGCAGGAGGCCGAGGAGCCAGACCAGCAGGAGGACGATGACGACGCTCTTGAGGCTGGTTTCGACGAGCGGGCGGAGGGTTTCCCTGCGGGGATGCTGGCGGGTGGAGCCGTCAGCGAGGATCATGACGACGGCCTCGACGTTGCGCCACAGGGCGATGAGGGGGCCGAGCAGGACGACGCCGAAGGCGATCCAGAAGACGATCGGCAGGCCGTTGGGGAACGGCCAGTCGGGAGTGAGCCAGCGTTCGAGGCGGGCATAGACGGGCTTCCAGAAGACGAGGAGCGCGCTGAGGAAGAGCAGGTGCAGGGCGATCTGGGCCAAGCGCGGTCCGACGAAACGCCACATCTGGCTGCTGCTGCCGCGGTCCTGGAGCTTGCCGAGCCAGCTCCGGTAGAAGTCCAGGGCGTCGCGCAGGAACTTCGGCTTCCGGTCGGCCAACCAGTTGGCCCAGGGCTCGGCGCGGCGGGTGACGACGGGCGCGGCGAGGGAGGTGGTCAAGCAGATGCCCACGGCGACGGCGTAGAACGATTCCGGGACGACGCCGGCCGAGACGCCCATCTGCGCCATGATGAAGGAGAACTCGCCGATGGGGGTGAGCGAGAAGCCGGCCCGGAGCGCTTCCCGGTCGGAGTTGCCCACGGCCATCAGCCCGACGGCGCAGGCCAACGGGCGGACGACCAGCACGAGCGCGGTGACACCGAGGATGAGCGGCCACGCGGTCGGGAGCAGCTTCACGTCCACGAGCATCCCGATGGCGACGAAGAAGACCGCGCCGAAGATCTGCCGCAGCGCCTCGAAGCCGCGCTCGATCTCCGGCTTGTAGCGGGTGCCGGCGACGATGGCGCCGAGGACGAAGGCGCTGAGCGCGGTGGAATAGCCGGCCTTCGCGGCCAGCCAGGCCAGGGCGAAGAGCAGCCCGGCGAGGAGCAGAGTGCGGAGCTCGACCGCGCCCTCGCGGCTGAGATGGCGCAGCAGCTTCGGCACGATCATCACGGACAGGAAGAGCAGGAAGACGATGAACGCGCCGAGCTTGCCGAGCGTGGCCCAGATGGACGCACCGCCGGCGGCGCCGCCGAACTCGATGACCGAGGTCAGCACCGTCAGCATGACCACGGCGACGACGTCCTCCAGCACGGTGATGCCGAGGGCGAGCTGGCCGGAACGTTCGTGGGAGGCGTTCAGTTCCTCCAGCACCTTGGCGATGATCGCGGAGCTGGAGACCATGAGCATCGCGGCGAGGAAGAGGCTCTGCGTGGCGGACCAGCCGAGAGCCGCGCCGAAGAACTGGGCGGCGTTGAGCACCAGCACCGCACCGATGGCGGTGGCCACTGCGACGGACATTCCGAGACGCTGAAGGCGACCAAGGCTGAGGCCCATGCCGATGGAGAAGATGAGGAAGACGAGGCCGAACTGCGCGAGCATTTCGACCCGGGCCTTGTCTTCGACGAGCTGGAACGGCGGCGTGTGCGGGCCGATGATGATGCCCGCCGCCAAGTAGCCGACCACGACGGAGAGCCCGATTTTCCGGCAGATCCAGCCGGCCGCGCCCGCCACCATCATCACCACCGCGAGATCCCTGATGAAACCTAGTCCGTCCACCGGGCAAGGCTAGGGGACGGAGCGCGGCGAAGGGAAGCGTCGCCCAAAAAACTTGGCGGCTTCCGGCGACCGCTTACCGGTTGCGGCCGTTGCCGTTTCGGGGCGGCGGTTCCGGTTGGCCGGAACGCTGCGGGTTCGGCATTGGTCGGGCGGGCTGGGCCGCCGGAGCGGGAGCGGACTGGACGCGCGGGGCTACGGGAGCGGGCGCGGTTCGGGGCGGGGGCGTGGTGGCCGGAGGAGCGAACCGAGGAGCGATGGCGGTTTGCGGAACCGTTTGTGGACGCTGAATCGCCTGGGGGCGTTGGACGGGAGGTGCAACCGCCGGGGCTGGGCGCTGGAGACGTCCGGCATCGATCGGGTTCCGCGACGGGTTTTGGCCCGGGAGGCTGGTCTGCGGCTGCATCGGCGTGAAGCGCGGGCGATGCACGGTTTCGGCCGTGGGCGGGTTGCGGCGGGGCAGGGCTTCGGCGGGAGTTTTCGGAGGAACGACCGGTTGTGTTTGGCCGATGCGGCGCTCCCGGTCGATGCCCCGGCCGGGTGAAGGCCGCACCGGGCCGTTTTCCGGCAGCGGATCTTCTGGCATGGCGGCGACGGGCTGCTGAACACGGGGGAACTCGGGGCGCGAAGGGAGGAATTCACGGTCCGGCGTCGGATTCGCGATGGCGTCCGAGGGGCGCATCGGGGCGGGAGCCGGAGCGGGACGTTCGGCGCGGGGCCGGGTTTGCCATGCGGCCGGGGCGGAACGCTGGGGCGGGGTTGGATCGGTGGGTTTGCCGTTGATGTGCAGCCGGGGAGATCCGGCGAGATCCGTGCGCTGCGGTTCGGGGCGGGGCTGGCGGATACGATCGGTGGGATCGGGACGATAGACGGCGAGGGAGCGGCCCTGTTCGCGCCATTGGTCGGGGCGCCTGCCGTCGTGCTCGGCGATGTCGTCGAGCCGCACCGGAATGCGTTCCCGGCGATCCGCCCCGCGTCCGAACCATTCCTCATCCACGCCCCGGTGGACCAGCCCCCGGTGGCCTTGTTCGTAACGGTTCACGGGTTTGGTCTTGGCGAAGATCAGATCGGTCTCGCGGGGGCCGAGGCGGTGGCGGTGCCAGCCATGGTCGTCGAGCCGCTTGGATTCGACGAAACTGTAGCTGTCCGAGGACAGGCCGAAGTCGAAGTCCACGCCGACGCGTTTGCCGCGGAAGGTCAGGCCGATGCGATCCGAGTAATGGGCCGCCGGGGGTAGGGGTGCCCAGCCGCAATAGTCCTTCGATTTTCTCCAAGAAACCCAAGCCGGAGCCCAGACGCTCCCGGGCACCCAGACCCAGCCGGCGCGCCGGTCGTTGCACCAGCGGCCGTAGTGGAACGCGGCCCAGCCCCAGGAGTAGTCCGATTGCCAATACCAGCCGTGGTTGGACCAGACCCAGCGTCCGCCGTTGCAGTAGGGCTTCCAGGAGCGGTCGATGGTCACGATGGTCGGCCGCCAGCAACGGCCGTATTCGGCCACATCCACCCACGTGCCGTGCGGCGCGAGGTAGGTGTTGAAGTATTCCACTGTCACCGGCGCTTGGGACTCCACGGCGGCGACGTATTGCGTGACGACGTTGGCCGGTGGTTCGGGTGCTTGCGGGGCCACGGGATTCGCCAATGGAGAAGCCATCTGCGGAGCGGGCTCCACGGCCACGGAAGCCACGGGCGCGGTGGGTTCTTCGACGGCGGGCGGCTCAACCACGGGTTTGCGGACCATCGCGGCGATGATGCCGTCGTCCGCGCCGCGCTTGCGCAGGAGGATCACTTCATCGGCCGTGAGGTCGTAGTCGCGTTCCTCGCGGTGGATGTAGGCGAGAATCACCTCGGGCGCGACCTTGGCTTCCACCAGCTTTACGATCTCGGCGAGCTTCTCCGGGACCGCTTCGGTGGGCTCGGGCTTCGGTTCGGTTGGCGGCGTTTCCGGCACCACGACCGCAACGGTCGCCTGACCCGATGGCGCTGCGGAAGGGACGGCGGACTTCGAGGATTCGTCGAAGCATCCGAGGAGCGAGACCGAAACCCCCGCGAGAGAGAGGGAACCCAGATGCCGACCCAGCTTGGAGCGCATGGTGTGAAACGTAGTGGCGGTCAGCAGATCGGACTTATCCCGGAGTTCGGTTCACCGTCCGGAGCTGGTTTCGCCGGTTTGTGTGGAAGATAGACCCGGCCGCCCGGAGCGCTATTCACCGGGTGCGCCCGGCCATGGCTTCAGCGCAAAGAGCCTTTACCCTTCTTACTGGCGGGAATGAGTCGGTCTAACGACGAAAAACCGTGGCCCAGCAGCCACTTCCGGAGAATCCCTGTCCCGTCGCTCGTTCCGGTCGCAAACACTTCGTTTTCCCCGAAAAAATCGCTTGTGAAGAATTTCACAATCCGGCAGCGTCGCGGGCCTGTTCGCTCTCGGTTTGGTTGTCAAATGGCAATTTTCGGCGAACAGCCCTTAAAACGCGATGCGCTCCATCCGACATCTTCTGGTTTTGCCCCTGCTCACGGCGCTCCCGGCATTCGCGGCCGGTGGCAGCGTCGAACTGCCCCTCCAGGCCCCGGTTTTGACCCAGTTTGGCTGGTTCAAGGTGACGAACTCGATGGTGGCGTTCGGATTGGTCGCCCTCGGTTTGATCGCCTTTGCCCAAGTGGCCACCCGGAACGTGAAGCTCGTTCCTTCCGGCCTCCAGAACTTCGCCGAGTGGGTGGTGGAGTCGCTCTATGATTTTTTGGGCGGCGTGATGGGCGACAAATTGGTCAAGCAGACCTTCTGGTTCTTCGGTTCGGCGTTCCTCTTCATTCTTTCGGCCAATTGGTTTGGCCTGCTTCCCGGTGTGGGTTCGATCGGCTGGGGTGTTCCGGACGAGACCGGCCACTTGCACCACCTGAGCCATCCGGTCCTGCGTGGTGCCAATGCCGACCTGAACATGACGCTGGCTCTGGCGCTGTGCTTCTTCATGCTCTGGATCTTCTGGTCGGTGAAGGCCAACGGCATCGGCGGCTTCTTCGCTCACATCTTCCTCTTCCGGGGCGAGGCGTCGGGCATCATGAAAATCCTCCTGCTGGCGATCTTCTTCTTGGTTGGCTTCCTTGAAGTCATCTCGATCATGATCCGGCCGGTGTCCCTGACCTTCCGTCTCTTCGGCAACATCTACGCCGGTGAGAACCTGCTGGAGATCATGCTCCACATGGGCGGCAAGTATTTCGGCTGGCTCACGGCGCTGCCTTTCTATGGTTTGGAGCTGATGGTTGGCTTCATCCAGGCGCTGGTGTTCACCCTGTTGACCGCCGTGTTCACGGCCCTGATGTGCCACCACGACGAGGAGCACCACCACGAAGGCCACGAAGAAGGCGGCCATCACTGATTTTCCCGATTTCGGCGGCTCGACCGAGGCATTGAATCCCGGGGCTGTCGGAGACAACACAACACAACACGAACATGACTGGTAACATTGCAGCAGCTCTCGGCGCTCTCGGCGGCACCATCGCTCTCGGCCTCATCGGCTACAAGGCGGCGGAAGCCGTCGGCCGCAATCCCGGCGCTTCCGGCAAGATCCTCGTGCAGTCGCTCCTCAGCGCCGCTCTGGCCGAAGGCGCGATTCTGATCGCGATCCTGCTCACGAAGTAATCATTAATGCGCGGGGCATTTGGCTCCGCGCATTCCCTTACCAGTCTAAATTTTTCATGAACTCGTTCGCACTCTTGGCTGCCGCTGAAGGTGGCATCGTAGAAGGCCTGGCCCAGACCGCCAGTGGCGTCGGAGAGACCTTCGGCTTCAATACCCAGCTGTTCGTCTCACAGCTGATCGGTTTCATCATCGTTGCCGCGCTGTTGGCCAAGTTCGCCTTCGGCCCCATCGTCGCGATGCTGGAGGAGCGCAAGAAGCGCATCGCCGAAAGCATGGCCAACGCGGACAAGATCAAGGCCGACCTCGCCAACGCCGAAGCCAAGTCCCGCGAACTCGTCGCCCAGGCCGGAACCCAGGCCAACAAGATCATCGAAGAGACCCGCGCCGCCGCCGCCAAGATCACCGAGCAGGAGACCCAGAAGGCCGTGGCCGCCGCCGCCCAGATCATCGCCAAGGCGAAGGAATCGAACGAGGCCGAACTGGTCCGCATGAAGGCCGAACTCCGCAAGGAAGTCACCCGCCTCGTGGTCGAGACCAGCGCCAAGGTCACGGGCAACATTCTGACCGTCGAACAGAAGCAGCGCTTGGCCGACGACGCCAACCAGCAGCTCGTCAACAACTGATTCCGGCCGAGCCGCTCCCACGATGAAGATCTCGAAGCAATCCCGCCGCGACGCCAAGACGTTGTTCAACGTCTGCCGCGTCAACGGTCTGCTCGACGAGAACCGCGTCCGCCAGGCCGTGACCGAGGTCATCGCCAAGAAGCCGCGCGGTTACGTCGGCACGCTCCACCAGTTCAAGCGGCTGGTGAAGCTGGACCTCGACCGCCGTTCCGCGCGGGTCGAGAACGCGGTCGAGACCACTCCGGCGCAGATGGAGGCCATCAAGGCCAACCTCGCCAAGCAGTATGGTCCGGGCCTCGACGTGACCTTCTGGGTGAACCCGGCGCTGATCGGCGGCCTCCGCGTGAAGGTCGGCAGCGACGTGTATGACGGCAGCGTGGCAGGTCGCCTCGCGGCTTTGAGCACCAGCAACTGATCCGGCAGATTCCGGCTCCTTTTTCCACTTTCAACTCTGACCAAGCAGCAATGAGCAACCTCCTCCAGGATATCGAAGCGCAGATCGCCGGCGTGAAGACCAGCGTCGCGAAGCAGAACGTCGGCGTCGTCCGGGAAATCTCCGACGGCGTGGCCAAGATCGAAGGCCTCACCGATGCGATGCTCAACGAGATGCTCGATTTCGGAAACGGCATCATCGGCCTCGCCTTGAACCTCGAAGAAACCGAGGTCGGCGCCATCATCCTCGGCGACTACCTCTCCGTGCGCGAAGGCACAGAGGTCCGCACCACCGGCAAGCTGCTCTCCGTGCCTGTGGGCAAGGGATTGCTCGGTCGCGTCGTCAACACCCTCGGCCAGCCCGTCGATGGCAAGGGACCGATCACCGCCACCGCCCAGTATCCGGTGGAGAAGATCGCCCCCGGCATCGTCAAACGCCGCTCCGTGAGCCAGCCGCTCCAGACCGGCATCATGGCCATCGACGCCATGATCCCCGTAGGCCGTGGCCAGCGCGAATTGATCATCGGTGACCGCTCCACCGGCAAGACCACGATCGGCGTGGACGCGATGATCAACCAGTCCAAGATCAACAAGCAGAACAAGGGCGTCGCCGGTTTCCGTCCCGTCTACAACATCTACGTCGCGGTCGGCCAGAAACAGTCGAACATCGCCCGCGTCATCGCCGAGTTGGAGAAGGCCGGTGCGTTGGAAGACACCATCGTGGTCGTCGCCGCCGCCTCCGACTCCGCCGCGAACCAATACATCGCCCCGTTCTCCGGTGCCGCGATGGGCGAATGGTTCATGGACAACGGCATGGATGCGTTGATCATCTTCGACGATCTTTCCAAGCAAGCCGTGGCCTACCGCCAGGTGTCCCTCGTGCTGAAGCGTCCCTCCGGCCGCGAAGCGTATCCCGGCGACGTTTTCTATCTGCACAGCCGCTTGCTGGAACGCAGCGCCCGTGTCGGCGAGAAGTATGGCGACGGTTCCTTGACCGCGCTGCCGATCATCGAGACCCAGGCGGGCGACGTCTCGGCCTACATCCCGACGAACGTCATCTCCATCACCGACGGCCAGATCTATCTGGAAACCGATTTGTTCTACCAGGGCATCCGTCCTGCAATCTCGGTCGGTCTCTCCGTCTCCCGCGTCGGTTCCGCCGCGCAGATCAAGGCGATGAAGCAGGTCGCCGGCAAGATCAAGCTGGACCTCGCCCAGTTCCGCGAACTCGCGGCCTTCGCGCAGTTCGGCTCCGACCTTGACGCCAAGACACAGGCCACGCTCGAGCGCGGCAAACGCATCGTCGAGCTGTTCAAGCAGGCCCAATACAACCCGATCCCGGTCGAGATCCAGAGCTCCATCCTCTGGACCATGCAGAACGGTCTGCTGGACGACGTGCCGGTCGAGAAGGTGAAGGACTTCCAGAACAAGCTGACCCAGTTCCTCCAGGACCGGAAGCCGACCACGTTGGACAAGATCCGCACCGAGAAGGCGTTCTCCGACGCTCTCGCCGCCGAGCTCAAGGCCGCCGTGCTTGAGTTCAAGCAGAGCTACCGCTGATCGGCCCGTTGGCCCCGCGCAACGAACCTTAACCGCACATGCCCAGCACACGCGACATCCGCCGCCGCATCAAGTCGGTCAAGAACACCGCCCAGATCACCAAGGCGATGCAGATGGTGGCTTCCGCCAAGATGCGCAAGGCCCAGCAGGCCGCGCTCTCCGGCCGCCCCTACGCCACCTTGATGAACGAGGTGCTGGCGGCCGCGACCGCCGGTGCCGGGGAATTCACCCACCCATTGATGCAGGTGCGCGAGGTCAAGAAGCGCGCGGTCATTCTGGTCAGCACGGACAAAGGCCTGTGCGGTGCCTTGAACACGAACCTGCTCCGCGAGGCGGCCAAGTTCGACAAGAACACCACGGTCTTCATCACCGCCGGCCGCAAGGGCGCGCAGTTCGTGGCCCGCCTGAAACGCGAGCTGGGGGCCGAGTTCACCTACAAGGACACGCCGCAGTTCGCCGAAGCCCGCGCCATCGCCAAGTTCGCCCAGGACCTTTTCGTCGAGGGCAAGGTGGACCAGGTGGACGTGCTCTATAGCAACTTCATCTCGACCCTCGTTCAGAAGCCCGAGGTCCGGCAGCTGCTCCCGATCGTCAAGATCGAGAAGCTCGTGGCCGGGGTGGACGGCGACCACGCCAGCGAGGAACTCGGCCAGGCCGAGCGGGAATACCTGTTCGAGCCCGGAGCCGCCGACCTCCTCGGCAGCCTTCTGCCGCACTACGTGAACTTCCAGGTCTTCCAGGTCCTCCAGGAAGCCAAGGCTTCCGAGCAGAGCGCCCGGATGGTCGCCATGAAGAACGCGACCGACAACGCCAAGCAGATCATCAAGGATCTCACGCTGGAGTATAACAAGCTCCGCCAGGCCAACATCACCAAGGAGCTGCTGGAAATCACCAGCGCGGCCATGGCGATGGGCTGAACCCGATAAACTTTTTCTCCGACCGTCATTTTTCATCAATCGCCCATGAACAAAGGCAAAATCGTCCAGATCATCGGTCCCGTGGTGGACGTGGAATTCGCCGGCGCCCTGCCCGCGATCTACAACGCGCTGACCATCAACTTCACCCCGCCCGGCGGCGAGCCCACCAAGCTGACGCTCGAAGTGCAGCAGCACCTCGGCGACAATTGGGTCCGCGCCGTCGCGATGAGCACCACCGAAGGTCTCAAGCGCGGCCAGGAAGTGACGGACAACGGCGCTCCGATCTCCATGCCCGTCGGCGAAGGCGTCATGGGCCGCGTCTTCAACGTCACCGGCGACCCGGTGGACGAGCAGGGACCGGTTAAGGCCGACAAGTATTACCCCATCCATCGCAATGCTCCGGCGCTCGTGGACCAGTCCACCTCGCCCCAGATCCTGACCACAGGCATCAAGGTCATCGATCTGATCTGCCCCTTCTTGAAGGGTGGCAAGGTCGGTGCGTTCGGTGGCGCCGGCGTCGGCAAGACCGTCGTCATCATGGAGCTGATCAACAACATCGCGAAGCTGCACGGCGGCGTTTCGATGTTCGCCGGCGTCGGTGAGCGCACCCGCGAAGGCAACGACCTTTACCACGAAATGATCGAGGCCGGCGTCATCAAGGTGGAAACCGACGCCAAGGGCCATCCCAAGATGGGCGAGAACGGCCAGCCGATCATCAAGGAAGGTTCCCGCATCGGTCTGGTTTACGGCCAGATGAACGAGCCACCCGGAGCCCGTCTCCGCGTCGCGCTCTCGGCCCTCGCCGTGACCGAGTATTTCCGCGACGAGAAGAACCAGGACGTGCTCCTGTTCGTGGACAACATCTTCCGCTTCTCGCAGGCCGGTTCCGAAGTGTCCGCGCTCCTCGGCCGCACGCCGT
>CAMLMI010000110.1 GCA_946480965.1 uncultured Verrucomicrobiales bacterium
CACCGCAGACATGGACACATATCGGCGGCGTTTGTTCAACCCCTTAGGCGGAACGCTTCTTTCCATGTGAGCAGGATTATCCAAGACGGCGGCAAGCCGGCAGCCCAAGCTCGGCCCCGTCCAATTTCCATCGCCATGAAGATCCCTTCCTTGTCCCGCGTTTGGCTGGCCGTGCTGGCTCTCGGCCTGGTGTTCGATGTGTCGCGTCTTTCCGCCCAAGCTCCCGGAGCCATGCCGCCGCCGGTGGTTTCGCCGGAGCTGGCGGCGGATCGCAAGCTGACCTTCCGCATCCACGCGCCCAAGGCCGAGGCGGTCCAGCTCGGCACCAGCGATCTGCCCGGCTTCGGTTTCGGCCAAGGCAAGCCGATGACCAAGGGCGAGAACGGCGTCTGGGAAATCGCCGTCGGACCGGTCGCGCCCGGTTCCTATCGCTACAATTTCAACGTGGACGGCGTGCCCGTGCTCGATCCGCGCAACACCGTCACCAGCCGGGCCAACGACACGGTCTGGAGCATGGTGCATGTGCCGGGGGACGACTTCATGGACACGAAGGACGTGCCGCACGGCGCGGTGGCCGAAGTGACCTATTGGTCCAGCACGCTCAAACGCTTCCGCCTGCTCCACGTTTACACCCCGCCGGGCTACGAGGCGGGCGACGCGAAGTATCCCGTCTTCTACCTGCTGCACGGCGCGTTCGATTCCGACGATTCGTGGAGCACGGTGGGCCGGGCGGGCTTCATCCTCGACAACCTGATCGCCGCCGGGAAAGCCAAGCCGATGGTCATGGTCATGCCCCACGGACACACCGGTCCGTTCCGGTTCGGTATGCCGCTCTCGGGCGAATTCGAGCCGGATTTCGTGAACGACATCCTGCCGCTCATCGAAAAGCGCTACCGCGTCCACACCGACCGGCCCAACCGCGCCTTGGCCGGATTGTCGATGGGCGGCGCGCACACGCTGAACATCGGCATCCCGCACCTCGACCGCTTCGCCTATCTGGGCGTCTTCAGCTCCGGCGTCTTCGGCATCACCGGTGGACCGGGCACACCGCAGGGGCCGGGCTTCGAGGAAACGCACGCGAAGGTGCTGGCCGACGCTAAATTGAAGGAAGGGCTGAAGCTCTTCTGGTTCGCCACCGGCAAGGAGGATTTCCTCCTGGAAACCTCCCGGGCCACGGTCGCGATGTTCAAGAAGCACCAGTTCCCCGTGACCTACAAGGAAACCGAAGGCGCCCACACGTGGACCGTCTGGCGCGAGTATCTGAACGAGTTTGCCCCGCAGCTTTTCCGCTGATTCCGGACGCCGGATGTCGCAGCGGAGACGACACGGAAATTTCGTTGGCCAAGAAGCCGCCCCCTCAATAACACTCCCGCCCCGATGAGCGGCGGCAAGACCAGCACGACCAAGCCAGGCACCATCCAGCGCGAGCTGGTGGTGTCCAACCTCAAGGGCATCCATGCCCGGCCGGCCGCCATGTTCGTGAAGACCGCCAACAGGTTCGAGGCCCAGGTCTTCGTCGAGAAGGACGGCGAGACCGTCAACGGGAAGAGCATCATGGGCCTCATGATGCTGGCCGCCGGCCCCGGAAGCCGCATCCGCGTCACGGCCGAAGGCGGCGACGCCCCGGCGGCGGTGGACGAGCTGGAGAAGCTCCTCGCCACCAAGTTCGGCGAAGCCTGAGCCGGACCGAAGCCGTTCAAAGCATGTCGGGCTTCGGCTTGGCCCACGTCTCCAAGTCCGCCGTGGTCTTTCCCCGTTCCCGGCATCCGCGGTTGGGTGATTCCAGCCAGCCTTCGGAGACAGGCTGGATGAATTTTTCCGGGGCGAACCTCCTCCAATTCCGCGACGCCGCAGGGTTGCCGTCGGTCGGCTCCGATGGTCTGCTGCGCGGAACCTGATCCCATGAAACCACTGCTCCGCTCCTCGCTGCCCCTCCTCGCCGGATGTGTCCTCGCGGCCCAGACCGCCTTCGCGCAGGACTGGACCCATTGGCGGGGGCCGAACTTCAACGGCTCCACGCCCGCCAAGGGACTGCCCGAAACCTTCTCCAAAACCGAGAACGTGAAATGGACCGCTGCGATGCCCGGTCCTTCGGCCGCGACCCCGGCCATCCTCGGCGACCGCATCTTCGTCAGCTCCACCGACAAGGAAGCGCAGGCGGTGCTGGCGCTCTGCCTCGACCGCAAGACCGGCAAGGAACTCTGGCGCAAGACCGTCGCGCAGGGTTTCCGCCGCGACGACCGCAGCAACTTCGCCTCGCCCTCGCCCACGACCGACGGGCAGCGCGTCTATTTCTTCTACGGCACATCGGATCTCGTCGCCTTCGATCTCGACGGAAAGGAGGTCTGGCGGCGGAACATCGAGAAGGACTACGGCCAGTTCGCGTTCCAATGGACGTTCTCCAGCAGTCCGCTCGTCCACGGGGGGATCCTATACCTTCAGGTGCTCCAGCGCGACGTGCCCGTGAACGGGCGAGGCGCCACCGACCGCTCCAACGATTCCTACCTCCTCGGCCTCGATCCGAAGACGGGCAAGCAGCTCTTCAAGGTCGTGCGCCCGACCGAGGCTCGGCAGGAATCGCGCGAAGCCTTCTCCTCCCCCATTCCCTACACCCACAACGGCCGCACCGAGATCTTGGTGTCCGGCGGAGACATGCTCAGCGGCCATGATCCCAAAACCGGCGAGGAATACTGGCGCTGGGGCACGTGGAACCCGCAGCGCATCACCCATTGGCGCCTCGTGCCTTCGCCCGTCGCGGCGGAAGGCGTGGTGCTCGGTTGCGGACCGAAGAACGCGCCCATCTTCGCCCTCAAACTCGGCCTGCACGGCACGCTCGACGACAAGGCCATCGCGTGGTCCAGCACCGAGGCGCGGGACATCACCTCCGACGTGCCCACGCCCGCCTATCACGACGGGATCTTCTACGTCCTGAATGGCGGCAAGAAGATGCTCCTGGCCGTCGATCCGAAGACCGGGAAGGAACTGTGGAACGGCCGGTTTGAATCCCGCAGCGTCTTCGAATCCTCGCCCACGGTGGCGGACGGCCGCGTGTATTGCATGGACCACGCCGGACAGGTCTTCGTGGTGCAGGCGGGCAAGGAAGGCTTCAAGCAGCTCCACACCGCCGACTTCGGCGACGACGCGGACAAGGCGCTGCGCTCCACCATCGTGCTCTCGAACGGCGAGATCTTCATCCGCACCGGCGCGACGCTCTACTGCCTGGGGAAGTGAGCCGGAGAATCGCTTTCAACCAAACACAAAGGGCAGGCCGGTTGGCCTGCCCTTTTGCTTTTGCGGAATGACTTCTTCGTCTCCGTCAGGCTGAGGGCTGTTGGCCCAGGGCTTCGCGGATCGCGGCGATTAGGTCGGGCGTGGAGAAGGGCTTGGTCATCACCTTCCACGCACCTAGGGACTTCGCGGCGTCTAGGAACGTTTCGGGCCGGAGGCGGCCGCCGCCGGAAACGGCGATGATCTTGAGGTCGGGACGGGCCTTGCGCAGGCGGACGATCAGCTCGATGCCCTCGATCTGCGGCATGATGAGGTCCGTGATGACGAGGCTCACCGGGTTCTTCTGGATGAAGCGCAGCGCCTCCTCGCCGTCGGCCGTGGAATGGATGTTGAAGCCGGCACGGGTCAGGATCGTCGTCATCGCCGCGCGGAGCGACTCGTCGTCGTCCACCAGCACGATGGGCGCGTGGGACTCGGGGGCGGAGGAGGATTCGCTCATGGCTTGGCTGGCGGCTCGGGTTCAGAAATTCCGAAAATCGTCCGCATCCGCGCCCACGGTCGCCTTCTGCGGCGACGCGGCGTGGACCAGGGTCCGGACCGGACGGGTCGGACGCGGAGACGGCATGCTGGGCTTGTCGGAGAAGCTGCTGGAAACTTGAGGCTCCGTCGATCCCTTTGCGGCATGCGGCCGCCGGGCGGTCTCGCCGGCCAGGGCCAGGAGTTCCTGCACGCTCTGCTCCAGGGCCCGGGCCTGGGCGTTGAGTTCCTCGGCCGCGCTGGCGGTCTCCTCCGAGCTGGCGGCGCTGCTCTGCGTCACCTTGTCCATCTCGGTCACGGCGGTGTTGATCTGGCCGATGCCCTGGCTCTGCTCCTTGGAGGCCGAGGCGATCTCGCCGATCAGCCCGTCCACTCGGGTCGCCTTTTCGACGATCTCCGCGAGGCTGGCCGCGACCTGGCCGCTGATGGCGACGCCGCGTTCGCTCTTGCCGATGGAGTCCTCGATCTTGTCGGCCGTTTCCCGGGCGGCCTTGGCGCTGCGCTGGGCCAGGCTGCGGACTTCATCCGCGACCACGGCGAAGCCGGCCCCGGCTTCTCCCGCACGTGCGGCCTCCACGGCGGCGTTGAGGGCGAGGATGTTCGTCTGGAAGGCGATCTCGTCGATGGTCTTGATGATCTTCGCGATGTTGTCGCTCGCCGCCTTGATGCCGCCCATGGCCTCGACCATTTCCCGCATCCGGGACGCGCCGGTCTCGGCGGCGGCGCGGGTCTGGTTGGAGAGGGAGAGGGCATGGTCCGCATTGTCCGCGTTGCGGCGGGTCATGCTGGCCATTTCCTCCAGCGACGCGCTGGTCTCCTCCAGCGAGGCGGCCTGCTGGCTGGCACCCGCCGCGAGCGTCTGGCTGGCGCTGGCGGAAAGGGCGGCGGACGAGGACACTTGGAGCGCCCCTTCGCCCAGCTCCGCGGCGATGTCCTGCAAGCGCCGCCGCACGGCGCGCGCGATCGCCCAGCTCACGCCCAGGCCAACGGCCAGCGCCGCGCCGAAACCGAGCACCGTGGCCGTCATGCCGTAGTGGACCGCGTGCTGGATGCCCAGGCCCGCCGCCACGCTGTTGGTGCGGTTGAACGTCGCCACGTTCTGGATCTCCCGGACATACGCCTCGTAGGTCGGCTCCACCTGCCCGACAAGCAGCCGGAACGCCTCCTCCGAGGTCTTGTCCCGGCTGGACGCCAGGTAAGACTTCCGTGCGTCGATGTAGGTCAGGCGCGTGGCCTTCATCCGGTCGAACATCGCCCGGTCCTCGGGCCGGTGGATCGTGGCCTCGTATTGGCTGTAGAGCCCGGCCATGCGCTCGCTGTTCGCCTTGGTGCGGGCCTCGATCTTGGCGCGCTCGTCGGGGTCCGAGGTGAGGCTGCTCATCAGGGTCAACTGGTAGTTGGCCCGGTTCAGCGCCTCGATCTCGCCGATCGTCGCGATGCCCGGCAGGCAATCGTCGGTGATGCGGTCGGCGTTCGCGTCGATCTGCCGCAGGTTGCGGTGGGCGAAAACGCCGATGCCGAGCATCAGCACCAGCAACAGCGCGAAGCCGGTGAACACCAGCCTTCCGATCGTCCAGTTCTTCATGGCCAAAATAGGGTTCGGGTTGGAACGCACGAAGGCACAACCGGAGCGCCCGCCGCGCGGGAACATCCGGTTGTGCCTTCGTCTTGCAGGCCCAAAGTCCTGCCCGAGAAAGCGGACACGGCCCAGAGCCATGCCTCGTCTCGATTCTATCATCGGGTGTCTAAGGGTCGCCCTTAAGACAAAAAAGAGCCGGACTGATCCGACTGCCCGGGCGCATGACCCAGACGACCAGAGCTAACAGCAATCCTGAACGGCCTGTGGTGTGCCCTCCGATCCCCGCTGGCCACGACGCCGCTCTTCGGCAAGCTTTTCGACGCATGAGACGCCGTGGGAAACTCCTCCTCTCCATCGCCGCCCTGACCATTGGGATGGTCGCCATTTTGCTGATCTGGAACCGCGAGCCTCGCTACCAAGGCAGGACGATCAGCGAATGGGCCGACCTCGGACTGAAGGCGACGGACTCGGTGCCGTGGGATGAGCCGAACGTGATCCTCGCCAGCAACGCCATCCACCAGATCGGAGCCGAAAGCTTTCCGTGGCTCCGTTCCAACTATCCGCGAAAGAGTGGTTTTCGAGCCCGGCTGATGTCGCTGTTGCAATCGATCTCGGCTGCTCGGTCCGTCGCGGCATCTTCCAGTGCGCTCCGCAGTGAACGACTTTCGTTTTCGCTCTATTCACTCGGTGAATCCGCGCTCCCATTGGTTCCCGAGCTGGCGGACGTGGATTATTTTTATCCCGGCTACTTCATCACGGACATCGGTCCGCGCGCCCTCCCAGCACTCATTCCGATGCTGACGAATTCGGCCCCAAACGCGGACGCGATCTTGGCGCTCGTCCAAGTGCGACGCTGGGGAGAAAAAGCCGCCGCTGCTGGCCCCACTCTCTGGCTCGCGGTTCAGGTCGGACAGATCCCAACAAATGAAAGTTCCTGGCTCAATGCTCTCGCCGCTACCGGGTATCGCCGGGAAGAACTCGCCCACCTTCTGCTTACGCGGATGCAAACACCCACGAGAACGCCGGATGAAAACGCGAGCGACATTTTCACTTTGAGCCTGATCCCCAGCGCCGGGCCAGCCGCCTTGTTCAGCCTGCTGAACCATTCTTCGCGACAGATCCAGCAAGGGTCGATGGAATCGCTGTGTCATCTGTGGGGGCGTTCCGTGCCCCCGCCCGACTTTGCCGAGCTGCCACGCTTTAGAGTCAGCCGCCGTGTGTTTGGCGATGATACCCCTCGTAGCAAGGTGGCCGATGAATCTACGAGGACAGCCCTGCGGGCAGCCCCAATTTCAACCCGACTGCGCGCGGTCGAGTTGATGAGCGAGTTGTATGCGACCTGGCTTGATGCGAATCCTGAACACTCCTTTCACCCAGCCCTCGAAGTCCTCACCACATTGGCCGAAGACCCCGATCCCCAGGTTTCCCAAGCCGCCGCAAATGCGCTTGCTGGCTTCCGTCTCCCCAAAGGACGGTGATCCGGCTGCGGCGTCCGGTTGGAACCGGTGTTTCCGCCGCCGTCGTATCATCCATGAGCAGTGTCCATCCGAAGTCCACCCGCCGCTGGCCCCTCTTCGGGATCGCGGCGTTCCTGCGACGGTATCCGGGGCCGGTGGCGCTCTCCATCGGACTGCTCCTGGTCAATCTCTCCATCGAGATGTGCCTGCCGCAGATCATCGGCAGCACCATCACCCAGCTCCGCTGGAACGCGGAATGGGGCGCGCAGGTCGAGCTGGGCGCGTTCGTCGCGCTCTTCCTCTCGCTGGTCCTCGTCCGGGCGGGCGTCGGCATCATTCTCGGCCCGATCCGCAACCGCCTCGTCCAACGCACGCTCAACGACATTCGCGGCGCGGTCTTCGACGCCATCCAGCGCCTCGGCTTCCGCTACCACGACCAATCCAGCACGGGCGAATTGATCTCCCGCTCGACCACCGACATCTGGCGGCTCCAGGACTTCCTCTTCGCCTGCCTCTTCCTCGTGGTGGACATCTCCGTGGCGCTGGTGGCGACGGTGCTCCTGATCTTCCTGATCCATCCGCTGCTCGGTTGGCTGACGCTCGCGACGATGGTCCCGACCGTCGCGCTGATCGCCTTCTACGCGGCGAAGCTCCAGCCGCAGTGGCGCAAGGTCCACGACCTGCACGCCGCCATGACCACGGTCATCCAGGAAAACATCGCCGGCGTGCGCGTGGTGAAGGCCTTCGCCAAGGAGACGGCGGAGGTGGCGAAGTTCCGCGGCAAACGCGACGTGTTCCTCGGCCAGTTGATGGACACGGTGAACTACTGGGCCGCGCGGGTGCCGTTCGCGCAGTTCGTCTTCGGCCTGAGCACGCCGCTGCTGCTCTGGGTGGGCGGCCGCATGGTGGTGCGGGACGAAATCCCCGTCGGCGATCTGGCCAAGGTGGTCTTCTACCTCATGGCCATTGGCGGGCGGATGGGCGCCATCGGGCAGTTCACCAACATCCTCCAGAACGCCAGCGCCAGCGCCGAGCGGCTGCTGGAGATCGTGGACGAGCCGAAGACGCTGGTGAGCGGAACGAAGCCGTTGCCGGTGGGGAAGGGACGGGTTGAGTTCCGCAACGTCAGTTTCGGCTACCAAAGCAACTCAGGCGCTCCAGCGGCTCCGGCCGCCAAGCCGGATGGAGCCGCTCAGGACGAAACAGCCAAGGAGCAGGCGGAAGTTCCGACCCGATCGGCTCTTCACAACATCTCCTTCACCGTCGAGCCCGGTCAGACCGTCGCCATCGTCGGCGCGACCGGCGCGGGCAAGAGCACCTTGGTCCAGCTGGTCCCCCGCTTCTACGATCCCGATGCGGGCGACGTGTTCCTCGACGGCGTGAACCTCCGCGACCTTCGCCTCGACGAACTGCGCCGCGCCGTCGGCATCGTCTTCCAGGAAACCTTCCTCTTCAGCGCCACCGTGGCCGAGAACATCGCCTACGGCCGCCCCGACGCGACGCGGGAACAGATCGAAGCCGCCGCCCGGGCGGCGCAGGCGCACGAATTCATCGTCGGCTTGGAGCAGGGCTACGACACATTGATCGGCGAACGCGGCGTCTCCCTCAGTGGCGGCCAGCGCCAACGCCTCGCCATCGCCCGCGCCTTCGTGCTCGATCCTCGCATCCTCATCCTCGACGACGCCACCGCGGCGGTGGATTCCCACACCGAGCGGGCCATCCAGGAAGCGATGCGGAAGCTGAGCGAGAACCGGACGACGTTCATCATTGCGCATCGGGAGAGTTCGTTGCGGCACGCGGATCTGGTGGTGGAGTTGGAGAAGGGGCGGCTCGTCCGTGGTCAGTCGTCCGTGGAGAAACGAAAGGAGACGCTCCGACATGAGAACGGCGTTTGAGAACCTGCGGGTGTATCAGCTTTCCGAGAAACTGGCCGACGCGGTCTGGGACATGGTGCTCGGATTCGATTCCTTGGCGAAAGACACCGTCGGAAAGCAACTGGCCAGGTCGGCGGACAGCATCGGCGCCAACATCGCCGAAGGTGCCGGGCGCGGCAGCTATCAGGACAATCGCCGATTCATCCGCATCGCCCGGGGTTCGTTGAACGAAACCAAGCATTGGCTGCGTCGCGCCTACAAACGTGGACTGATGACCGAGACGCAGATCAATGAGATGCGCGTCCTGATCGACGAGTTGGCTCCAAAACTGAACGCCTATCTCAACTCCATCGGCCCCGTCCCCGAGTCCACGGACAACGGACCACTGACTACGGACTGATTCCGCCCCATGCCCCAAGACGACATCCAGCTCGAAGAAGAGTTCCAGCAAGCTCGGATGAGCAAGGGAACCTTCCGCCGCCTCATGGGCTACGTCCTGCCCTACCGCCGCACGCTGGCCTTGAACCTTGTGTTCACCGTGCTCGCCACGGCGTCGGCGCTGCTTGGACCGAAGTTCATCCAGATCGGCATCGATCGGTATCTGACCACCGTGACCGCCACGGACGTCGCGTTGCACGGCGTCTTCGTCGTCAGCGCGATCTATCTGGCGAACCTCGTCCTGGGCTGGGGCCTGTCCGTGGTGCAGGTGAAGAGCGCGATCCGCGTCGGGCAAAGCGCGATGAACTACCTGCGCATGGCGGTCTTCGAGCACATCCAGCGGCTCTCGTTGAACTATTTCGACAGGACCCACCAGGGCCGGATCATCAGCCGGGCGGACACGGACATCGATTCCCTCGACCGCATCCTCACCTGGGGCGCGAACCAGCTCCTCTCCAGCGCGCTGACGCTCCTGGGCGTGATCGGGCTGATGCTGCAATACGACTGGCGGCTCTGCCTCGCGGTGGCGGTCGTGGTGCCGCCGCTGGCCGTGGCGTCGCGGATGTTCCACGTGAAGGGCATGGCGGCGTATCGCCGGATGCGGCAGCAGAGTTCGCTGCTCACCGCCGCCGCGGCCGAAGCCATCTCCGGCGTCCGCGTGGTCCAGGCCTTCGGACGCGAGGACGAAAATCTCCGCCGCTTCGATCAACTGGGCGAGGAATACGGCCGCCGCCAATTGGTGGCCGCCCGCATCTTCCACACCTACATGCCGTTCGTCGGACTGCTCTCCGGGCTCGGTATGGCCATCATCCTTGGCTACGGCGGTTCGCTGGTGTTGCGGCACGAAATCACGGTGGGCGAACTGGCCGCCTTCACCCTCTACCTCGGCATGTTCTTCGGGCCGATCCAGACGATGGGCGATCTCTACAACGCCCTGCTTTCCACCGCCGCCAGCGCCGAGCGCATCTTCGGCCTGCTCGACACCGAGGCGCAGGTGCGGAACCGTCCGAACGCCACGGCGCTGCCGCCGGTGCGCGGCCACATCGTCTTCGAGCACGTCTTCTTCCGCTACGACACGACGCCCGCAGACCAGTGGATCTTGAAGGACGTCTGCTTCGAGGCAAAGCCGGGCGAGACCGTCGCCTTTGTCGGTGCGACCGGCTCGGGCAAGACCAGCATCATCAGCCTGCTCTCGCGCTTCTACGAACCGCAGCAGGGGCGGATCACGATGGACGGGATCGATCTCCAGTCCGCCACCATCGAGTCGCTCCACGAACAGATCGGCATCGTCACGCAGGACAACTTCCTCTTCACCGGCACGGTGATGGACAACCTCAAGTTCGGCCGCCCCGGCGCGACCGACGACGAAGTCATCGCGTCCGCCCAGACGCTCGGGACGCACGAGATGATCCTGCGGTTAAAGGACGGGTATCAGACCGCCGTTTCCGAACGCGGGGCCAACTTCAGCGCCGGCGAACGGCAGCTCCTCTGCTTCACCCGCGCGATGGTCGCCCGGCCGCGCATCCTGATCCTCGACGAAGCCACCAGCGCGGTGGACCCGAAGACCGAGGGCGTGATCCAGCACGCGCTGGAAAAGCTCTTCGAACAGCGCACCTCCTTCGTCATCGCCCATCGCCTCAGCACCGTGCGGCACGCGAACCGGATCTTCGTGCTGCACCAGGGCGAGATCATCGAACGCGGCACGCACGACGAACTCGTCGCCCAAGGCGGAGCCTACGCCCAGCTCTACGCGGAGTTCGTCCGGGGCTGAACTTGTCGCGCTCTGGCCTCAAGGAAAGAGAACACGGATCGCAAATGGGCTGGGGCCATTCGGTGGACCAAGGCATTTGTCCGGCTTGGCGGTCTTCGCGTTGCAGGCGTGCGTTTCTTTCCGGGTGCTCTCGGTTTCCACATCTTTTCGCATCTGGACTGTCCCGCTTTGTTCCTGCCATGTCCCAAACGAAGCCAAAATAGGGTGAATCTTTGTTCACCTAAAATCTACACCACTGGGCCGGAATGCCGATGCAGGTGGTGAAACAGAACTATGCATTCCGCTCCGGCCTTCTCCCTCGGCATGGCCCGGGTCCACATGCGGTCCGCCAAGACGGCGACTGCTCCGGTGGCGGAAGCGTCGCCGCCGTGCGCCTCGTCGCGCGGCCCGGCTCCAGCTCCATGAAAGCCCTCAAGTTCAGCACCAAACTGTATCTCCTCTCGGCGGGTTTCCTCGCGCTCACCGTCGTGGTCGGTTCCCTCGGCCTGTTCGGCATCCGCACGACCACCGCCCAGCTCGACGCCATCTACGAGGACGGGCTGGTCCATCTCCAGAGGCTGAAGATCATCTCGGACGACTACGCCGTCGCCGTGATTGATGCCGTGAACAAGGGCAACGAGGGACTGATGTCCGCCGAAGAAGTCTTGAAGCAACTGGACACGGCCCGCTCCCGCATCACGGAGAACTGGAAGATATTCATCGACCTGCCGCATCAACCGGAGGAAGCCCGTCTGATCGAGGAGGCCAACGTCCTCATGGCCGAGGCCAATTCGGCGATCGACGCTCTCCGTCTGCATCTGAAGGGCCGCACGGGCGTGGCCGAGGGACAACTGGAGGCCTTCGACGGCGCGCTCTACGCCACCATCGATCCCATCTCCACCAAGATCGCGGAGTTCTTCGACCGGGACATGCAGGCGGCCAAGCGGCTCGCGGAGGAAGCCCACGACACCGACCGATTCATCCTGTGGCTCGTCGGAGGAGTCTTCCTGGTCGGCGTCACCGCCGGTGGCGGCGTGGCCGTTTTCCTGACGCGGAACCTCACGCGGTCGATCACCGGCGTGGCGGACGAGTTGGCCGCCGGTTCGGAGGCCACTTCGGCGGCCGCGGGGCAGGTCTCGGCGTCCAGCCAGACCTTGGCCGAGGGCGCGAGCGAACAGGCCGCCAGCCTGGAGGAAACCAGCGCCTCGCTCGAGGAGCTGGCCAGCATGACCAAGCTCAATTCCGACAACGCCCGCGTGGCCAAGGACAAGGCGACCCTCGCCCGCAAGCACGCCGACGCCGGCGCGGAACAGATGGCCACGCTCCTCTCCGCGATGGATCAGCTCAAGACGTCCAGCGCGGACATCACCAAGATCCTGAAGACCATCGACGAGATCGCGTTCCAGACGAACATCCTCGCCTTGAACGCCGCCGTGGAAGCCGCGCGCGCCGGGGAAGCCGGAGCTGGATTCGCCGTTGTGGCCGATGAAGTCCGCAACCTCGCCCAACGCTCGGCCCAAGCCGCCCGGGAAACGGCCGACAAGATCGAGGATTCCATCGGCAAGAGCGAACGCGGCGTCGCCATCAGCGCCAAGGTCGCCGCCAGCCTCCAGGAGATTCTCGGCAAGGCCCGGCGCGTGGACGAACTCGTGGCCGAGATCGCCGCCGCTTCGAAGGAGCAGAGCACCGGCATCGGCCAGATCAACACCGCCGTCACCCAGATGGACCGAGTGACCCAGAGCGCCGCCGCCAGCGCGGAGGAAAGCGCCGCCGCTTCGGGCGAACTCAACGCCCAGTCCCAGACGCTCAAATCCGCCGTGGAACGGCTGCTGGCCCTCGCCGGGGCCAACAACCGGGCGACCAAGCCGGTCCGGCAAGCCGTCGAATCCGAGGCTCCTGGGGTGCCTTTGCAAACCCTCACGACGCGCTCGTTCACGCCGTCGTCCCCGGTGCTGACGGAGAAACATTTCTAGGATCGGAAAACATTGAACCGGCGACACGCTTTGGCCGATCAGAGAACCGTGCCGTCGGTCGATGTTCC
>CAMLMI010000111.1 GCA_946480965.1 uncultured Verrucomicrobiales bacterium
CAACCTCAACCAGCGCGAGCTGATCCTCGACGCGCTGGAAGACCGCGCGGCGAACGATCCGAAATTCGCCGAACGCCTCGAAGCCGCCCGGCAACGGCGCGGGCGCGATTCCTTCGAGGGGTTGTTCGTGAAGAACCTGGAGAACGTGCAGGGCGACGAACGCGACCACATCGTCATCTGCACCACGTTTGGCCCCGACGCGCAGGGGAAGTTCCGGCGGAACTTCGGCGCGCTTTCTCGCGCCGGCGGCGAACGGCGCCTGAACGTCCTCGTGACCCGCGCCCGGGAAATGGTCCACGTCCTCACGTCCATTCCGCGCCCGGAATATCTGTCGAACGAACCCCTGGCCGACGGCGTGCGCCCCACGGGCCGCCACCAGCTCTACGCCTACCTGCGCTTCGCCGCGCGCTTGGCCGGGGACTTCGAGCAATGGCAGCAGGCCTTGGAACGCGCCACGCCCGCGACCGCCGCCGAATGCCTCGTCCAACCCACGCGTTCGCCTTCGTCCGTCGTTGAGGTGCTGGGGCGGCGGTTGAAGGAGCAACACGCCGTCGGCTCCACCGCCTACTGGGGCAACGACGGGTTCTGCGTGGATCTGGCGCTGGCCCATCCCCGGCTCCCAGCCGACGTCACCCTGGGCGTGCTGGCCGACTTCACCCGCTACCGCAAGACCCCGGACCCGATCGCCTGGGAACGGTTTCGCAGCGCGATCCTGTCTTCCCAAGGCTGGCACCTGCACCGGCTCTGGTCTCCGGCCCTGTTCCGTAACCCCGAGGCGCTGCTGGAAACTCTCCGGAACCAACACGCGTCCAAGGCCGAAACCGCCGTCCCGGCCCGACCCGAAGCCTGAAAAGATTTCCGCTCGAAAAACGCCGGTTCACGGCTAGTCTCCGCCCCATGCGCGTTTCGTTTGCCGTCACCGCCGTGCTGTTGGCCTCGCTGCCTTTGTTGGCGCAGGTTCCCCCGTTGCCGCCGGTTCCTCCGGCTCCGACCACGCTCCAGCGGGCCCTGCCCACGGCCCAGCCGACCCCGACCACCGTCGCCGCGCCCGCCGCCAACCCGCTCGTCTGGGACGCTCCGCTGAAGGAGATCAAGGCCAAGCCCGGCGAGACCGAGGCGCTCTTCACCTTCTGGGTCACGAACACCTCCACCACGGCGGAAGCCTCGATCATCGCCGCGCGCAGCTCCTGCGGCTGCACCGTCGCCAAGCTCCCCAGCCAGCCCTGGACGCTGAAGCCGGGCGAGAGCGGCTCCATTTCCGCGACCATGAACGTGCTGGGCAAGCACGGGAAGGTCACGAAGACGATCACGTTGGAAACCACCGGCGGCCGCCAGATCCTTACCGTCAGCACCGATGTCCCCACCCCGGCCCCGGGCGCCGCGCTGCCCGCCATGAGCGACCGCGAGCGCAACCAGATGGCCGCGCTCTCCGACCGTCAGGCCATCTTCCGCAACGACTGCGCCACCTGCCACGTGGAGCCCACCATCGGCCGCACCGGCGAAAAGCTCTTCGTCACCGCCTGCGGCATCTGCCACACGGCCGAACACCGCGCCGCGATGGTGCCCGACCTCTCCGCGCTGAAGGTGGACACCAACGCCGACTACTGGCGCACCTGGATCACCCACGGCAAACCCGGCACGCTCATGGCCGCCTTCTCCAAGAAACACGGCGGCATCCTCGACGACGCCCAGATCGATTCGCTCGTGGAATACCTCGTCAAAGCCTATCCCTCCAAGGGTGCCGCCACGCCGACCGCCGCCCCGGCCGCAAAGTGAGCGATCGGGCGTCTATTTGAGGAAGCCCGCCTCGAAGTTCGCTTCTGCCACGATGCGGCCTTCTCGACTCCAAACAGTCGCCCGGCCTTCGGCCACCGTTCCGCGCCAGCGGGACTCCGAACGCTTCACGCCATTCTCCCAATACGTGGTCCAGATCGAAGAACCATCCGCGCGTCGGTCCCACTCCCAGACCTTGGTGCCGTCGCTTCGGCGGAGAATCTCCACGCCGTTTTTTCGGCCCAACGAGAACCGGGCTTCGTAGCGCACCGTGCCGTCCGGCTGCACCCAACGCTCCGGGCCGTCCTTCAAGTAGCGCCCGTCGTCGGCCAAGCCGCCGTTGCTTTCGATCTTCAGCCCTTCGGCCAACGAATTCCTCGGCGTGTTCTGCGCCGTTCTCTGCGCGGTGGAAGCCATCAACGCCGCATCGTCGGACGCGTCCGGCGCATCGGACAACAGCCAGGCTTCGTTGAATTCAAAGTGCAGGCACGGCGTGTTCATCGTCGCGACGAGATGGATCAGGCCATTCGGTGCCTGCCGCAGCGCGCTGTAGCCGAGCGTCGCAGGGTCGTTCCGATACTCCGGCTTCTCGTGCGGCTGCGCGCCGGGCAGCGGTTTGGTTTTCCAGGTGGCTCCGTCGTCGTCGGAAAAGGCCACGTAGCTGCCGCGGTTCGTGATGCCCGCCGGCGCGACGTTGCCGCGCTTCTGGAAATCGCCGGCGAAGACCAATCGGCCGCTGCGCATCTTCAGCAGGCTGGGGCGTTGGTTCACCGCCTGCGCGGCAAAGGGCGTCTTCGACTTCTCCCACGTCTTGCCGCCGTCGCGGGAAATGGACTGCGGCAGGTAGCCCTCGATGTCCGAGTTCTTCCCGCCCAACCCGAGCAACGCTCCGTCGCGCAACGCGGCCACGGTCGTGTGCCGTCCCGCCGTCCGCCCGCCGGTGTCGCGCCACGTGCGGCCCTCGTCGTCCGTGGCCCAGAGAACGGACTCCGCGCGGATCGCGTCGCTGGCCATGAAGATCGTCGAACCAAGGCGGAGGGCCGAATTGATCGGCTGCTTGGAATGGCCGCCGACCGGTCCGCTGAATTCCGGGAACCGCACTTCGCTCCACGTGGCCCCGCTGTCGTCCGAGGTCATCCATTGGAACGGAAACGCTCCGGCCGCCATCTTCGTCCAACCCCAGAAAAGCCAGTGCCGTCCGCTCTTTTCCCAGTCGGTCCAGAGCAGCGTGGCGTGGTCGTTCACGTCCGGCGTGTCGAAGATCGGCTCGGGAAATCCCCACTCGTCCTCGCCGAAGCGCAGCCTCGCCGCCATCAGCGACACGCCCGGTTCATACTCGAAGTAGGACGTGTAGGTGATGAGCAGCACGTCGCCGTTCGGGCAGACCTCCAGCGCCGGGCTGTGGTTGTGTTTGCGGAACGACGGATGGAACCCCGCCGCCGCGATGGCCGCGTCCGAAGCGTTGTCGGGCGGGATGGGGAGCAGGTGTCGTTTGCGGAAGTAGGGCTTTGACGGACCGCTCTTAACCCGCTCATCCACCGGGCCGAGACCTTGCCGCACAAACGGGAGCTCCACCGGCGTCGGAGCCGTGGCCGGCAACGGAGCCTGCACGACGCGGAAACCGACGCGATGCGCGCCGAAGAGCTCGTTGGTGCCCGTGGCCTTCGCGCCCGCCTTCACGCCGAAGTCCGGCGGCAAACCCGCGCGGTTGGCCGAGCGCCGATAGTCCTGCGCCACACGGCCGACTTCGTCCTTCAACCGTTCGTCCGTGTCCGGCTTGTCGCCCCGCACCACGCGCACCAGGCCCGAGGCCGCGCCGATCGGATCGGCCGCTTCGCCGAACGGATACGCGCCATACCAGTCGAAGCACCACTCCATCACCTCGTCGTGCATTCCGGAAAGGCCCCAGGCGTTCGCGGTGGAAGCATCGGCTGGAGGTTGGTCTCCGGAGCTGAAGGCATTCGTCGAACCCGCCCGGCAGGCGTATTCCCACTCGGCTTCGGTCGGGAGCCGATACGGTTTTCCTTCCCGGCGCGACAGCCAATCGCAGAACGCCGCCGCATCGGCCCAACTCACGCCCGTGGCCTTGCCCGCATGGCTGACGGCGTGGTCCGGGCGGAATTGGCGGAATTGCTCCAAGGTCACTTCGTTCGCGGAAATCCGAAAGGGCCGGGACAACGTCACGCGATGCACCGGACGCTCGTCCCAATCGCCCGTCTCGCTGCCCCGGAAAAAGCTGCCTTGCGGAACGGGTCTCAGCACCAGGCCCACGCTGTTCGTCGTCGGCTCCTCGGCTTGGACCGTGGTCCCGCACACCATCGCCGCCACCAGGATTCCAATTCGCGCGTTCATCGTTGTCGGAAAGAAACCGTCGTCAGTGTCGCCGCAGCCACACGCTCATCTCGCCGGACCCGCGATTGCCCCAGACCGCGTAGGGCACCCATTGCACACGCAGCCGACGGAGCGTTGCAGGGGCGGAATCCATCGGACGATAGAGCTGTCCCCGCCAATCGCCGCCGGGCACCACGGCCACTTCGCCGTCCAGGACCGTCACGCCGCCGAGCAACCGCCGGTCGTGCCGCGCGATCCAGTCCGCGTCGTCCGGCACTTCGATCTCGTTGATCTTTGGCCGCGACGCGGCGTCCGCCTTCGCGGAACCGAGATCGGCCGTCTCCAGGCAATAGACCACCGGCCCGCGTTTCAGTGCCGTCTGTCCGACCAGTTCCTCCACCAGCGGGTTCGCCTCCAGCCGTTCCACCGGCATGGGCAGATCCAGCTCCACCGCGTCGCCGTCACGCCAAGGCCCGGGCAGTTCCACGAACGTCCCCGGCACCGCCGCTGTCTCCAGCAAAGCGCCGTTCCGCCGCAGCGACGCGCTCCGGGCCCAGCCGGGGATCCTCAGGCGCAGCGCGAATTCGCCCGGCGCCTTTTCCACCACGATCCGCACCCGTCCGTTCCACGGATATTCGGTCTCCTGCCGCAGGTTCACCTCGACCCCGTTGGCCAGCTTCGTCCGAAGTTCGCCCCCGCCATACAGCGTGACCCAGACCGCGTTCGACGAAACGCCGTAGGCGTAGGTCGGCGACGCGGCGATGAGACGGACCAGATTGGGCGGACAGCAGAACGAGCTGACGAAGGGCACGCGCGTCCGCGACCAGCGCAACGGCTGGGGCATCGTGTCCGTCACCCGCAGCGGATTCGTGTAGAAGAAATTCGTCCCGTCGAGCCCCACGCCGGAAAGCACGCCGTTGTAGAGCGAGGTCTCCAGCACATCGACGAAGCGCGCCTCGCCCGTCGCGCGGAACATGCGCCAGTTCCACAGCACGTTGCCGATGGCGGCGCAGGTTTCGTTGTGGGCCGTCGTGTTCGGCAGCTCGTAGTTCCGGCCGTAGGCCTGGTGCGTGCGGGTGATCGTGTTTTGCCGGGAGGAACCGTAGGGCGAAGCGCCGTCGTGCAGCGCGCCGCAACCGCCGGTCACGTGGAGCTTCGTCGCGACGAGGTTGGTCCAGATCGGTTCCAACGGTTGCCAGAAGCTCCGGTCGCCCGTGGCGAGAAACAGGTCCGCCGCGCCCGCGTAGAGATAGTTGGCGCGCACCGCATGGCCCACCGCTTCGGTTTGTTCGGACAACGGAATGCGGTCCTGGTTGTCGTCCCCGCCGTCGGAGATCTCCGCCCGCAGCGCGAAGAACCGCCGCGCCAGCTCCAAGTAACGCGCTTCTCTTGTCTCGCGATGCAGATCGACCAGCCCCATCAGATGCGACGGACAAACCGAACTTCGCGCCACCTCCGGCGGACCCGCCTTGAGCGTCGCCTCCAGGAAATCCGCCGCCCGCACCGCGACTCGCAGCAGCTCGTCCGAACCTGTGGTCTGATGATGAACGCACGCCGCCGTCATCAGGTGTCCGAGGTTATACATCTCGAAGTTGTGCCGGTCCTGGAACGGCACCGCGTTCGTGTCGCCCAACCGCGCCTTCACCAGCACCGGCGTGTGCAGATACCCGTCCGGCCGCTGGGCCGAGGCGATGGTGGAAACGGCTTCCCGAATCCAGCCGCCCAGCTCCGCATCGCGCGTCTCGCTCCAAACGATGCAGGCTCCTTCGAGCCACTTGTAGAAGTCGCCGTCATTGAACGGCGCGCCGCGATAACGGCCTGCCTTCAACCCAGCAGCGATGCGGAAGTTCTCCAGGTAATGCGTGCGATTCGTCCCCTCCATCAGCCGCCACATCGCCGGAACCGTCGTCTCGCGGTTCAACTTCGCGCGCTCCGCCCAGAACCCCTCTGTCCAGCGCGCCGCGCCCAATGGCACCGGCTCCACGACGGCCGCGTGCGCCGCGCCGAAGAATGCCGCGACCAGCCAGAGACACCGTCCGAGAAGTCGCCCCGCGCCCATGTCACCCGTCACTTTGGCCAGACGCCGTTCTCGATCGGGTGCAGCACCAGCTTCGCAGGGTCCAGCACCACGTGTTTGATCCGCTCGCGCCGCCACGTGTAGCTGAGGTGGACCAAGCCGTCGGAAGTCTGGATCACCGCCGGATAGGAGAAGCCGTTCGGCGCCTTCGCGTCGTCCTCCAGCGCCAGCGCGGCTTCCCAGTGCTTGCCGTCCTTCGACAACGCGACGTTCAGCGGGCTGCGGATCTTCGGGGTGTCGCTGTGGTTATAGACCAGCAGATGCCGCCCGTCGCGCAGCGTCACCGCGTCGGTGCCCGAGTTCGGATTCGGCAGGCTCGTCGCGGTCATCGAGCCCCAGGTCTTGCCGCCGTCCTGCGACCAGATCTCGAAGACGCCGTTCGTTTTCGTGCGGCCCAGCGCCTGGAGCCGTTGGGCGGCATGGAGCAGGATGCTCGGCTGGATCGCGGCGAAGACCTGGCCGTCGTTCAGCGGCGGCGTCGCCGTCCACGTCGCGCCGCCATCGGTCGAACGCTCGAAATGCACGCGCCACCCCGCGTCGCCCTCGGTGCTGGTGCCGGAGACGATGTCGCCGTTGGCCAGCTGCACCGGCTTGTTCTTGATCGGACCGAGAATGCCGTCGGGCAGCCGCACGGGCTTCGACCAGGTCCGGCCGTCGTCGTCCGAGGTCATGACCATGCCCCACCATTCGCTCGGACTCGGGCCGACCTTGTAGAAGAGCCGCAACGGTCCGTCCTTGGCGCGGAAGAGCACGGGGTTCCAGGTCGGATAACGCACCGTCGGAGACTCCACGCCGTTGGCCACCTCGACGGGTGGCTGCCATGCGCCGTTGACGCGTCGCGAAGTCCAGATCGCCACGTCCGGATGCCGTTCGTAGGTGCCGCCGAAATACGCCGCGAGCAGCCCGTCCTTCGTCTCCACCAGCGTGGAGGCATGGCACGACGGGAACGAAGCCTTCTCATAGAGGAACCCTTCGGAGACCACGCCCGGCGCGGCGGCGGACACGGCGATGGAACCCAGAAGAAGCGCGGACAGCACGGAGAGCCGGATGGTTTTCATGGTCTTTTCGGGAACTGCGAGACCGTAGGTGCGCGCGCCTCCGCCGCTCAATGCCAAAGCCTCGGACCGTTCCCGCCATTCCCATGGACTTACCGCCCGCCATTGACGGCCCCGGTCCGCCGGACACATTCCCGGCCTGCCTTGAAACGCGCCGCCCATCCATCCGCCACCGTTCCGGCCTCGGCCTTGCCGGAGCCGCTGCGTGGCTGGTTCGCACGGCGCGGATGGAAGCCCTTTGCTTTCCAGGAAACCGCGTGGCGCGCCGGTTTGGCGGGAGAGAGCGGCTTGATCCACGCGCCGACTGGGCTCGGCAAAACCCTCGCCGCTTGGCTCCAGCCCGTGTCCGACTGGCTGACGGAGCACTCCGACACGACGGCTTGGCCCAAGAAGCCGGAACCCTTGCGCGTGCTGTGGCTGACCCCGCTCCGCGCCTTGGCCCACGACACGGTGCTGAACCTGCGCGCGCCCATCGATGAGCTGGGGCTGCCCTGGGAAATCGATCTGCGCACCGGCGACACCTCCAGCACGCGCAAAGCCAAACAACGCCTCCGCCTGCCAACCGCACTGGTTACAACGCCGGAAAGCCTGTCGTTGCTCCTCAGCCATCCGGAGACGGAGGCGCAGTTCGCCCAGCTCCGTTGGGTGGTCGTCGATGAATGGCACGAACTGCTCGGCAGCAAACGCGGGGTGCAAACGGAACTGGCCTTGGCGCGGCTCCGGCGCTGGTGTCCGCAGCTCCGGACCTGGGGACTTTCCGCCACGCTTGGCAATCTCGACGAAGCGCTCGACGCGCTGCTCGGCGACCACGCCGGTCCACGGCGCTTGATCCCGGGCGACGCGCCCAAGGCGGTGGAGGTGACGACGGTGCTGCCGTCCGACATGGAGCGTTTCCCCTGGGCGGGCCATCTCGGGCTGAAGTTGTTGCCCGAAGTGATCGAACGCATTGCCGCCGCCAAGACCACCCTGCTCTTCACCAACACCCGTTCGCAGACCGAGCTGTGGTTCCGCGCGCTGTTGGAAGCCAAGCCGGAATGGGCCGCCGATCTCGGCATCCATCATGGATCGCTCAACCGCGACGAGCGCGAAGCGGTCGAGCACCGCCTTCGCGAAGGCACGATCCGCGCCGTGGTCTGCACCTCCAGCCTCGATCTCGGCGTCGATTTTTCGCCGGTGGAACAGGTCATCCAAATCGGCGGACCGAAAGGTGTGGCCCGCCTGTTGCAACGTGCCGGCCGCAGCGGCCATCAGCCTGGTGCCATCAGCCGCGTGGTCTGTGTGCCGACGCAGGCGCTGGAGCTGGTGGAATACGCCGCCGCGCGCGACGCCATGGCCGCCGACCAACTGGAGCCGCGCATTCCGCTGCGCCTGCCGCTCGATGTCCTGGTCCAACACGTCGTCACCCTCGCGCTGGCGGGAGCCACGCAGGCGGAGGTGTTGGCCGAGGCGCGTTCCACCCACGCCTTCCGCGAGCTGACCGACGAAGCCTTCGGTTGGGTGCTGTCGTTCGTCACCCAGGGCGGCAAGTCACTGCGCGCGTATCCCGAGTATTGCCGCGTGACAGCGGACGCCGACGGTCGGCTGGGCGTGTCTTCGCCGCTGGTCGCGCGGCTGCACCGCATGTCCATCGGCACCATCACCAGCGACGGCGCGGTGGCGGTGAAGTTCCTCAATGGCGCCAGTCTCGGCACGGTGGAGGAATCGTTCATCGGCCGTTTGAAGCCGAAGAGCCGGTTCGTTTTTGCCGGACGTTTCCTGGAGCTGATCCGTGTCCACCAAACCACCGCCTGGGTGCGCGCCGCGAAGAAGCCCGAGGGGGCGGTGCCCGTCTGGGAAGGCGGTCGCTCGCCGCTGTCCAGCCAACTGGCCGCCGCCGTGCGCCGGCAGTTCGACGCGGCGCGCCACGGGCGATTCCCCTCCGCCGAACTCGGCCACGCTCGCGGTGTGCTGGAACTGCAGGCCGCTTGGTCGATCCTGCCCGCGCCCGACGAGCTGCTGGTGGAAACGACCGAAAGCCGCGAAGGCCGCCACTGGTTCGTCTATTCCTTCGGCGGACGCCTGACCCACGAAGGCCTCGGCGCGCTGGTCGCCTTTCGTCTGTCCCGCCGCACGCCGATCACCGCCACGGTGGCGGTCAACGACTATGGGTTCGAGCTGCTGCCCGTGCAGCGGCTGGAGCTGACCGAGGACGATTGGCGCGCGGTGTTGTCGCCGGAAAACCTGCTCTCCGATCTGCTCGCCTGCGTCAACGGCACCGAACTGGCCCGCCGGCAGTTCCGCGAGATCGCCCGCGTGGCGGGACTGGTCTTCCCCGGATTTCCCGGCGCCGGCAAAACCGGCCGTCAGCTCCAGGCATCGAGCAGCCTGTTCTTCGAAGTCTTCAGCCAATACGAGCCGGATCACTTGCTCCTGGAACAGGCGCGCCGCGAGGTGCTGGAACAACAGCTCGAATTCAAGCGTCTTCAGACCCTGCTGGAATCTATCCAGCGCAGCCGGATCGTGCTACGGCGCACCGAACGGCTTACCCCGTTCGCCTTTCCGCTCTGGGCCGAGTCGCTGCGAGGCCAGGTCAGCTCCGAGTCGTGGACCGACCGCGTCCAGCGCATGGCGAGGGAGCTGGAGGAAGCGGCCGACCTCCCGTTGCCGGAAGGTCGCGCTTTTAGACCCCGCTCAAAGGAATCGGGAACGGCCTCAGGAACGCACGATGCCGCCCGCGGCCACAGATCTGTCGGCAATCGAAACCGCGCCCGATGACCTTCGCTTCTCCAGGCGCCCATTCCATCGTCCTCGCCGGGGAAACGCTCCGGCTGCTGCCCGAACGCGCGGTGCATTGGCCGCGAGAAGACACGCTGTTCCTCGCCGATCCGCATTTCGGCAAGGCCGCTTCCTTCCGCGCCCTCGGCGTCGCCGCGCCGGACAACACCGACGCCGACCTTGCGCGGCTGACGGGGCTGCTCGAACGGACCCGTCCGCGCCGCCTCGTCGTTCTGGGCGATTTCTTCCACGCCCGGAGCGCCCAGTCGCCCTCCATTCTGGCCGCATTGCAGGAGTGGCGACGCCTCCACGCGGCGCTGGAGATCGGCCTCGTGCTCGGCAACCACGACCGTCACGCCGGTGCCCCGCCGGCCGCGCTGGACATCCGCTGCGCTTCGCCGCCGCTGGAGATCGGACCGTTCCTTGGCTGTCACAAACCGTTGGACCCGCCGCCGCAGCGCCCGACGCTCTGCGGCCATCTCCATCCGGGCGTGCGTTTGCGGGAGCGCAACGGCGCCGGGCTGCGCCTGCCGTGCTTCGTCCTGGAAGGAGCCCAACTGGTGCTGCCCGCCTTTGGCGGCTTCACCGGCCTGGCCCTGCAAACCGCCGGTCCCGGCCGTTCGCTCTTCGCCGTGACCGATCAGGCGGTGGTTCCTCTGTCCGGCAAGAAGTCCCACTCCGGCTAAATCTTGGGGTCCGCTCGCGGATTTTTTTCGGCCGACACGACCAACCGCCACGAGGTCCGGTCCAGCGTCGCTCGCGAGCAGTGCCCCGATTGATCCGTTGATTTCGCCGACGCTTCCCGTCTTCATCCCGTAAAAGCCACGCCATGCGCGCCCACATCCTCCTCACCCTGGCCACCCTCGTCCTGATCGGCTGCTCCAAGAAACCAGAAACCCTCGTCGAAAGCGGCTACGACGTCGCGGCCATGGAGGCGGCCATGACCAAGGCTCGATCCGAAACCGACCAATTCGTTGCCGATCTCCAGTCCGGCAAAGACGGTGCTTATTCGGTCAAGGCCCCGATCACCGACAGCCACGGCACCGAGCATTTTTGGATCACCGACGTATCTTTCCGCGACGGGAGTTTCGAAGGGAAGATCGGCAATGAGCCGGGCATCGTGAAGAACGTGTCCTTCGGGAAGCCGTGGAAGGTCGCCAAGGACGAGATCTCCGACTGGATGATCGTGCGCAAGAACCGCATCCACGGCGGCTACACCATCGACCCGTTGCTCCACACGATGCCAAAGGAGGAGGCCGACAAGCTGCGGGCCCAGCTGGTCCGCTAGCCGGAGTGCACTTTGGATGAGCCGAATTCATCCGCTTTCTGAACATTTCGCGGCCTTCCTCATGGGGAGAAGGGTTGAATTCCCCCGGACCCTTTCCCATCCTCCGCGCCGCAAATGGAAAATCTGCAACAGTTCGACGAACTGCTCACCTGCCGCCTCGACACGCACCGCAAGGCGGTCGAGCCCTGCACCGTCGTCATTTTCGGCGCCAGCGGCGACCTGACCGCCCGCAAGCTCATTCCCGCCCTCTACCACCTCTACATCGAGGGCCAGATGCCCACGCCCTTCCGCGTGATCGGCTTCGCCCGCCGCGAGAAAACGGACGAGAGCTTCCGCGAGGAGATGGTGACCGCGCTGCGCCAGTTCTCCCGGACGAAACCGGTCAACGAAGCCAAATGGGCCGAGTTCGCCAAGAACCTGTCCTACTGCCAGGGCGAGTTCACCGATCCGCTCGCCTACCAGAAGCTGGAATCCCAGCTCAACGCCTTCGGCGACGCCCGCCTGCGGAACAACCTCCTCTTCTACCTCTCCATTTCTCCGACCCAGTTCGCCGAGGTGGCCGAACACCTGTCCAATTCCGGCCTCCTGAAGAAGGAGAGCGAGAACGGCTGGCAACGGCTCGTCGTGGAGAAGCCCTTCGGCACGGACCTGCCCTCCGCGCAGAACCTCAGCCAGGAGCTGACCAAGTTCGCCCACGAGAAGCAGCTCTTCCGCATCGACCACTATCTCGGCAAGGAGACGGTGCAGAACATCCTGATGTTCCGCTTCTCCAACGCCATCTTCGAGCGCCTCTGGAACCGCGACGCGATCGACAACATCCAGATCACGGTCAGCGAGAAGCACCCGGTCGGCTCGCGCGGCGGCTACTATGAACACGCCGGCGCCATCCGCGACATGGTGCAGAACCATCTGCTCCAGGTGCTCGCGCTCGTCGGCATGGAACCGCCCGTGTCCCTGGAGGCCGAAGCGGTCCGTGACGAGAAGGTCAAGCTGCTGAAGTCCATCCGCATCCTGCATCCGAGCGAAGTGGCGAGGAACGTCGTCCGCGGCCAATACACCGCCGGCACCGTCGATGGCCAGGCGCGCCCCGCCTATCGCAACGAACCCAAGGTCGCGCCCGATTCGAGCGTCGAGACCTACGTGGCCGCCCGCTTCTTCATCGACAACTGGCGCTGGTCCGGCGTGCCGTTCTATCTCCGCACCGGCAAGAACCTGCCCGTGAGCGCGAGCGAGGTGCGCATCCAGTTCAAGGCCGCGCCCCACGTCCTCTTCGCGGCCCAGTGCGGCAATTCGCTCGACCACAATTCGCTCACCCTTCGCCTACAGCCGAACGAGGGCATCTTCATGCACATCAACGGCAAGGTGCCCGGTTCCAGCATGGAGATCCGCCCGGTGCGGATGCACTTCGACTACGACAGCGAATTCGGCGCCTATACGCCCGAGGCCTACGAGCGCCT
>CAMLMI010000112.1 GCA_946480965.1 uncultured Verrucomicrobiales bacterium
GCCGTCCGCGTCCACGGCGGCTACTTCTTTGGTCCAGCGAAGCGGCGGAGGTAGAACGCCCGGCTATTTCGGAAGATTGGTTCGCTCGGCATCCAGCACCAACCCAAGAAGGCGCAGTGAAACAAGGCACCAAGTTCCTTCTGCTCTGGCTGTTCTCGGCGATCATCCTCAGCACCCTTTTTCGGAATCCAATGCCGCCCGGAGGAGCGACCTGGCCCTACTATTTGCTGATGGCTTCGATCCCGGTCGGCGCGCTGGTCTATGCCCGCTTTCCCGGCAAAGCATCGGCGGTCTTCCTCTATGGACTCGTCGCCGGGCATTGGTTCGCCGGGCCCGTGGTCGATGAAGCGATGAGGCCGGTGCGTGGAGCGCCGACCGTTGAGGCGGCGATGACCAACGGCTGGCTCCTGGCCATCGCGATGGCCTTGGTTTGCTGCGCTGCCTTCGCCCTGGGACAACGTTTTTCAAAGCGGGAGCAATATCCGCACGATCAGCGCCCGATGTTGCGACAAAATCCCTGATTTCACAGGGCGGGAAAACGGATCACGGAGGAGCGGGCCAGGGTAGGACAGGCTTCCAGCCTGTCCCGGAGTCTGAGCGGAGACACCCGACGGCGGAACGCATGGAGAACCCGGAAACTCACGGGTATTCCACGCCCTCCGGTCAGGCTGGAAGCCTGACCTACTTTTTCACCGCGCCTTTTCCCGCTCCCGCAGCCGCCCGGTTTCTAATCGCAGTTCGCGGATCGCGGCGCGCAGC
Organism: uncultured Verrucomicrobiales bacterium; assembly: GCA_946480965.1. Next base: position 760 of record CAMLMI010000112.1, read on the forward strand.
TCCTCGTTCCATTGGGTCTCCGGAGCAACCGTTCCCGGTTCCTCGTGGATCGCGTGGTCATCCTCCGGATCACCCAGTCCGGCTTCGCGGAAGCGGCGCAGCCTTTCCAAGATCAGGTCGCGGATGGCTTCGGCGTTGTCCACGCAGTGGAAGAGGCCCTGGTGCATCGACTCGGCTTGGCCGGGTTGCGCGTGTTGATCGCCACCGCCGCCGGCGGAACGCACCTGCACATCGGCCAGTCCCAGCAGGCGTTGGAGCGGTCCCTGCGACACGGCCACATGCTGGATGTTGGCGAAGCTCATCGTCATTTCCTGCACCTTCCACGTGCCGGTGCGGATGCGCAGACTGCGGTCGGTGACGACATACCAGCGCAGCTCGTAGTCCAGCCGCACCATCGCGTAGGTCACCGGGATCTGGAGGATGAACGCCACCACGGAAATCCCCTCCACCACCCAGAGCAGTTCCGCCCAGTCACCCGCGAACTTCCGCACCTCGCCGCGCATTCCGAAGACGAACCCGAGCCACGCCACCAATCCCACCACCGCACCAGCCTGGCTGAAGATCCAACCCAGCAGCTTCAAGCGGTAGTAGTTCCGACCCGCGCGGAAGACCTGGACCGAGGCGGGATCGCCGAACGGCGCCTGGGGTTCCGGCGGCACGCGCAGCCAGCGCAGCAGCGTCGTTCTCAAGCGGTCAAACATCGGAGCCTCCTTCCTTCGCTCCAGCATTTCCGCGTTCGAGCAAACGCCGGACCTCGCGCAGTTCCTGGGCGGTCTCGCGCAGGGCGAGGGCCAGTTCGCGGGCCGTTTCGCCGTCGAGGCCGACGCGGTCGCCGCCGTTGGCCAGCGTGGCGGCCGAGGCTTTGACCGGTTCCTTCACCCCGCGCATCCGCGCGTAGAGGAAGTCGCGGACGGCTTCGAACTCCTTCACGCCTTCGATGACCATTTCGGCCGAGGAACTGCCGCTCGCGGTCTGGATCAGCACCTTGGCCAGGCCGAGCCAGCGTTCGACCACGTTCGACCGGAGATGGATGTCCTGGATGCGCGCGTAGTTCACGATCACCTCGCGCCGGAAGAGGATGCCCCAACGCATGGAGATGCCCTCGTCGGTGAAGCGGTAGCGCATCGTGTGGTAGCGGAAATAGGCGGGCAGGATCAGGATCGGGAAGAGCGGCGGGATCACCAGGCAGCTCAGGAGATAGTAGGTCCAGAGGCTGCGGTCGGGGCGTTCGATGGCGAGGATGGCCGAGTCGATCGGAGGGGGCTTCACGCGGCGCATCAGACGGGAAACCAGCCAAGACGACAAGACCGCCGAACAACCCGATTGCCGATCTGCCATCTCCGATCTCCGATTCCCCGAGCTCGCCTCCCCCGAACATGGGGCTCACTGCCTCCTGTCCTGCGGAGCGACATTCTGCCAGCGTTTGACCCGCAACCCCGAACTGCTCCAAACCACCCACGGCATGAACCTCTCCCGTCGCTCCTTTCTCGCCTCCGCCGCCGCGCTCCCGGCCGCGCTCGCTCTCCGGCCCGGTGTTGTTTCCGCCGCCGCTCCCGCAGCCACCAAGCCCCGCATCAAGCTCGGCATCTCCACCTACTCCTACTGGCACTTCCGCACCGCCAAGGTCTCCATCGAGTCCTGCATCGACCGCACCTCCGCGCTCGGCGTCGAGGGCGTGGACATTCTCCATCGCCAGATGGACCTCGACGAAAAGGCCCCGGTCGATGCCGCCGCGCGCGCCTATTGCCAGAAGCTCAAGCGCCACGCTTTCCGCAACGGCGTCTCGCTCATCTCCCTCTCCACGCACCAGAACTTCGTCAGTCCCGACCCGGCCAAGCGCAAGGCCGCCATCGACCATACGATCAAGACGCTCCAGCTCTCGCACGAGCTCGGCGCGCCCAGCATCCGCCTCAATTCCGGCCGCTGGAATACCATCGCCTCCTTCGACGAACTGATGGCCAAGCGCGGCATCGAGCCTGTGCTGGAAGGCCACAAGGAGGACGACGGCTTCAAGTGGTGCATCGATTCCATCGCCGAACTTCTGCCCAAGGCCGAGCAATACGGCGTCGTCATGGCGCTGGAAAACCACTGGGGTCTGACCCGTTCGCCCGAGGGGCTTCTCCGCATCCACGACGCGCTGCCCTCGCCCTGGCTCGGCATCCTGATGGACACCGGCAACTTCCTCGAAGACCCCTACGACAAGCTCAAGCAGATCGCGTCCAAGACCGTCTTCGTGCAGGCCAAGATGTATCCCGGCGGCGGCGAGTGGTATACCCTCGACCTCGACTACCCGCGCATCGCCGGCATCCTGCGCGACGCGAACTACAGCGGTTTCGTCTCGCTGGAAATGGAGGGCAAGGAAGACGCCAACACCGCCGTGCCCAAGTGCATAGCCGAACTGCGGTCGGCCTTCGGGATCTGACCCGGGTCGGAGAGTGTTCCCTGGTCAGTGCCGGGTGCCCTTCGGATCGTAGGCGGGCACGGTTTGGGCTTTGTCCGACATCGCCTTCACCAGGGTTCCGATCTCCAGCCCCTTGATTCCGGACACCACGCACTGGGCGTTCACGTCGGCGCCGAGCGGCGTGGTGTGGGTGCGTTCGTCGGCGAAGTAGGCTTCGACCGCTTCCTTGCCTTCCTTTTCGTAGCGACGGGCGATGATCTCGTTGAGATCGAGGAACGGCGCTCCAGCGGCTTCGGCGGCTTCGCGCGCCCATTTGCCGTAGGAGTCGTTGGCCCGGATCACGCGCCCGTCCTTCCAGAGCTTGCGGGGAACGAGCGAACAGACGATCGGGTGCGCGCCCTTGGCCTTGGCTTCGGTCACGTATTGCCGGAGATACCAGCCAAAGCTGCGGACGGTCTCGGTCTTGCCCGTCTCCTCCACGACGCCTTCGGTGGATTCGTCGCCGTTGCCCTTGATGGAGGCGCGGGGCCGGGTGCCCTGGAACATCTCGCCGCCGTCGTTGTGGCCGAACTGGATCAGGAGGAAGTCGCCGGGCTTGAGCTCGGCCAGGACCTTTTCCCAGCGGCCTTCCGTGCGGAAGGTGCGGCTGCTGCGCCCGCCGATGGCGCGATTGACCACGTTGAGCTTGGTCCGGTCGAAATAGCCCGCCAGCGGATCGCCCCAGCCGAGCTGGTCCCGGGTGCCGGTGCGGACGGTGGAATCCCCCACGAGGAAGAGCGTGGGCAGGGTGGGGTTCACGGCCGGGGCGGCCGGGGTCTTGGCGTCGTTTTCCACCGGCCGGGCGTCCTCGGCCGCCAAAACGCGTCCGGCGAACAGAAGGAGGAGGGCGATCCCGGCCCGGAGGCCAAGGGGCACGAACGTTTTGACAAGAGGGTGCATGGGCCCAGAAAACTATGGGCAACCTCGCCGGAGCAATCCCGTTTCACCCGAGGCCGATCCGCCGCCGCCCGGCGACCCCGTCTCAAGACGGCCGGGCAAGCGGCCGATAACACCGAATACCGTCGTTGCCGATGTGCGTGGCACCACGATCCGCCGTCCGATGCTTTCGCCCGTTTCGACACGCCGCCTGCTCCGCTTCCGCCCGCTTGGCTTCATTGCCGGTTTGGCGTTGCTGTTTTGCGCCCTGGCGGGACGCGCGCAGGACACGCCGGGCGCTCCGCGTGTGCTGGCCTGTCCGCAGTCGGTGTTCGAGCTCCCGGCCGGCGAATGGTCCCGGCCCCACCGCATCGTCTGCCGCCTGGAACTGGGCTACTACGATCCCACCTGGTCGGCTTTTTGGGGCCGGTGCAGCGGCGGCGAACAGACCTTCCTCCCCCTCAACGGCTGTCCCGCTCCGCTCGCCGCCAACCAGATCGTGGAAGTGGACGGCTGGATCACCGGGGCGCCTTGGCGGTTCGACTGGTCCCGGACCACGGTGCGGGTCGTCGGCACCCATGAGCCTTCCTTCCGCCCGGTCTCCGGCCCCTTGGCCCAGGAGCTTCGCCATTCGGCCGAGTTCATCGAAACCGAGCTGCTGGTGGACCGCCAGCTCGCCCCGCAGCCGCTGCATCTGCCGCTGCTCGTGGTGTTGGATGGCCGGCCGATCGAGCTGACGGTCCTGCGCTCCGGTCCGGACGAGGCGATCCCGCCGCTGGAGGGAAGGATCGTCCGGGTCCGCGCCTTGGCCGAAGCCACGCGCGACCCGCAGGGCGAACTGTCCAAGGTCGCGCTCTGGGTGCCATCCATCGGCCACCTGACGCCGCTCCGCGACCTCGCGGACGATCCCCGTTTCCAGAGGGCGGCGACGGATTCGAGCCAGCTCCAGGGCCGGATCCTGGACGAGCCGCACAAGATCCGGGGCCAGGTGCGCGGGCAGGTGCCCGGACGGTCGGTGACGATCTGGGACCGGCACGGCCAGGTCACGGTCCACACGGCCCAGGCGTTCCCCGTGGCGCGGGGCGATTGGATCGAGGCCGTAGGCTTGCCCTTCGCGTCCGGGGTGGACCTGCATCTGCGCTCCGCCCTTTTCCGCAGGATTTCGCCGCCGGAAACCGGGCCGGAGGACAAGTCCGCCGAGCTGCGTCTGGCCGAACAGGTGCGGACCATGACCCTGAGCGACGCGCTCCTCGGCCGGCCGGTGCGGCTGCGTGGGCTCGTGACCTGGCACCATCCGGGGTCCGACACGCTCTACGTCGAGGATTCCAGCGGCGGAGTGCGCGTGGACGTGGCCGAGTGGATCGGAGAATCCGTTGTCCAGCCCGGTTCGATCCTCGAGATCGCCGGCACCACGACCTCGGAGGAATTCGTGCCCCACGTCACCCGGGCCACCGCCAAGCTCAACGGCTACGCCGGGCTCCGCGAGCCCACCGACGTGCGCCTGGAGGAGGCCCTGGCCGGCGCCTACATCGGCGAATGGGTCCGGCTGGGCGGCTACGTGACCCGCGTGGTGCCGGAGGGAACCCTGGCCCGGTTGACCGTGCTGGGACGCAACGGGGAATTCCGCCTCGTGGTCCCGATGGCCGACTGGATTCCGACGCTGAAGGGGGCCCGTATCCGCGCCACCGGCGTCTGCACCGCCCGCTCGAACGCCGAGCGGCAACTGACGGGCATCGAGCTGCTCGTGCCCGAGTGGGGCGGCCTCAGCATCGAGGAACCGGCCCCGCAGGACCCGTTCGCCGTCCCGCAGATCGAACTGGCCGACCTGCGCCGGGCCAGCGCCCTCAGCCGCATCGACCAGCGCGTGCGCGTGCGGGGCCATGTGCTCTTCCATTCGCCGGGACAGGCGCTGTTCCTCCAGGACGGTGCCGACGGCATCCTGGTGCTCGGCGGCTCCACCGGACTGCTGCAGCCCGGAGATCCGGTGGAAGCCGTCGGCCTGCCCGGCAACGACGGCATCCGGCCCGTGCTGCGCGACTCCGTCTTCCGCCGCATCGACGGTCCGCCCGCGCCCAGGCCGGTGCCGCTCGGCGACCATCATCCCGCCGGGCCGGACCTCGACCGCCTGCTCGTGACCGCGCGCGGCACGCTCCTGAACACGCTGTGGAAGGATTCGGAAATCCATCTGCTGCTCCGCTACCCGCAGGGGCTCTTCGAGGCCCGCATCCTCCGCGCCGCCGTCCCGACGCCCGACGCCCTGCCGGGCGTCGGCGCGATGCTGGAGCTGACCGGCGTGTATCTCCTGCAGCGCGACGACTCGGGCGAGCCCCGCAGCTTCCTCGTGCAGCTCCGCTCGCCGGCGGATGTGCGCGTGCTCGTGCCGCCTTCCTGGTGGTCGTTGCAGAACGTGCTCTGGCTGCTGGTCGGGACGCTCGCCGTGCTCGTCGCCGCGTTCGCCTGGGGCATCTACGCCGCCCGCCGCAACGCCCGCCTGGAGCGTTCCCGGGCCGAACTCGTCCATTCCCGCGAGCTGCTCGAGCAGCGCGTCCGCGAACGCACCGCCGAGCTGAACGCCGCCAAGCTCGCCGCCGAGGCCGCCAGCGAGACCAAGAGCCTCTTCCTCGCCAGCATGAGCCACGAGATCCGCACGCCCATGAACGGCGTCATCGGCATCACCAACCTTCTCCTCGACGGCGACCTCACCCCGGAACAGCGCGCCCTCGCCACCACGGTGAAGCACAGCGGCGAAGGGCTTCTTTCCATCATCAACGACATCCTCGACTTCTCGAAGATCGACGCCGGCAAGCTGCACTTCGACACCGTCGAGTTCGACCTCCGCGAAACGGTCGAGTCCGCCGCCGAGCTCATGGCCGGAACCGCCCAGGCCAAGGGCCTCGAACTCGCCGTGCACCTCGCCGATGGCACGCCCACCGCCGTCTGCGGCGATCCCGGACGGCTCCGCCAGATCCTCCTGAATCTGCTGGGCAACGCCGTGAAGTTCACCCGCCGGGGCGAGGTCGTCGTCGAGGTGTCGGACGTCTTCGAGGACGCCGCCGAGGTCGAGCTGCGCTTCGAGATCCGCGACTCCGGCATCGGCATTCCGCCCGAGGTCCAGGCCCGGCTCTTCCAGCCCTTCGAGCAGGCCGACAGCTCCACCACCCGCAAATACGGCGGCACCGGCCTCGGCCTCGCCATCTCGCGCCGCCTCGTCGAGCTGATGCGCGGGAAGATCGGCTTCAGCAGCACGCCGGGCCAGGGCTCCACTTTTTGGTTCACCGTCCGTCTGCCCAAACAGCCCGCCGCGCCCGCCTCCGCACCCTGGCCCGATCCCGGACTGGTCGGCCAGCGCCTGCTCATCCTCGACGACCACCCGGCCGTCCGCGACCACCTGCATCGGCTGACCGCCGCCTGGGGCATGTTGCCGACCGTCGCTGCCGATGCCGAGGAGGCGCTCCTCATCCTGCGCCGGGCCGAACAGGCCGGGCAGCGGCACGCCCTCGCGCTGATCGATGCCGATGCGGACGGATTGTCTGTCGCGCGCCGGATCGCCGATGATCCCTCGACCGGCCGGCCCCGGGCATTGCTCATGGTCCAGCAGGCCCAGCGCATCCCGCCGGCCACGCTCCAGTCGCACGCGGCCGTGGGCCAGATCGCCAAGCCGGTTCGCCAGACCCAGCTGCACGCCGCGTTTCTCGAAGCGTTGTCCGCCGCGCCGAAGGCTTCCTCTACCCCGGAGCCGAAGCCCGTCGTCCCGGTCGCCACCCCCGCGGAAGAACCTCTTCCCGAACCGCCGGCCACCGGCGGCTACCACATCCTTTTGGCCGAGGACAACGCCGTGAACCAGATGGTCGGCAAACGACAGCTCCGGAAACTGGGCCACACCGTGGACATCGTGGGCAACGGCGCCGAAGCCATCGCCGCCCTGGAACGCACCCGCTACGACCTCGTGTTGATGGACTGCCAGATGCCCGAGCTGGACGGCTACGAAGCCACCCGCCGCATCCGCCAGCGCACCGATGCCCTCCACGGCATCCCCATCGTGGCCATGACCGCCAACGCCATGCAGGGCGACCGCGAGAAATGCCACGAAGCCGGGATGGACGACTACATCAGCAAGCCGGTCAAACTGGAGGACCTCAAGACCGTCATCGAGCGGGTCGTCTCCCGCACCCGTCCGCCCGGGGGCGGCGGCCCGACCTCCGCGCCGGAAGCCGCTACGCCTCGGTCTCCGTCTCCACGCCTTCCTTGAACCGCGCGAGCGCCTCGCGGAGCTGGGCGGGGGAGTTCCGGCTGCGGAGCGCGGCGATGGCGGCGGCGGCGAGCTGGTCGCAGCGTTCGTTCTCGGGATGGCCCGCGTGGCCCTTGAGCCAGCGCCATTCGACCGTGTGCGGGGCCAGGGCCTTGTCGAGACGCCGCCAGAGGTCTTCGTTCTTCACCGGCCCCTTGGCGGCGGTCTTCCAGCCGTTCCGCTTCCAGCCGTGGATCCAGCGGGTGATGCCGTCCTTCAGGTAGCTGGAGTCGGTGTAGAGCGCGACCTGGCAGGGCCGGTTCAGCACCTCCAGCGCCCCGATGGCGGCGCGGAGCTCCATGCGGTTGTTGGTGGTGGCGGGCACGGCCCCGCTGAGTTCCTTGCGGTGCGGGCCGGAGACGAGCACGGCGGCCCAACCGCCGGGGCCGGGATTGCCCTGGCACCCGCCGTCGGTGTGGATGGTGACGGACTGCACGGCGCTACTTGGCGAACCCACGGAGCTTGAGCCAGGAGAGGCAGTTGGTGGTCCAAGGATGCAGCGCGTCGCCGGGCATCGCGTTGCGCGCGCCGAGGCCGAGGCCGTGCGGGCCGCTCTGGAAGACGTGCAGTTCGTGCGGAACTTTTTCTCGGCTCAAGGCGGCGGCGAAGGCCAGCGAGTTCTCCACCTTCACCACGGTGTCGTCGCCCGTGCTCCAGAGGAAGGTGGGCGGGGTCTGGGCGTTGACCTGGAGTTCGTTCGACATCAGCCGGACCAGCTCTTCGGACGGCTGGTCGCCAAGCAGGTTCTTCTTCGAGCCACCGTGCGTGAGCGGGCCCATGCTGATGACGGCGTAGCAGAGGATGCCGAGATCGGGCCGGCTGCTGACGCGTTCGATCGGATCGGTGGCTTCGGCGTTGCCCGCGTCCCAATGGGTCAGGAGCGACGAGGCCAAATGCCCGCCGGCGGAGGAACCGATGATGCCGATGCGGTTGGTGTCCACGCCCCATTCCGCCGCGCGGCTACGGACCGTGCGCAAGGCGCGGGCCGCGTCGTTCAGCATGGCGGGATGGCGGTAGCCGCCGGAGCCGAGGCGATATTTCAGGACGAAGGCGGCGATGCCGTTGGTCGCGAACCAACGGGCGTAGCCGGAGCCTTCGTGGTCGGCCAGATGCGCGTAGCCGCCGCCGGGGCAAACCACGATGGCGGCTCCGGTGGCCTTGGCCGGGTCGGGCCGGAAAACCGTCAGCGTGGGAATGTCCTTGGCCTCGGAACCGAGCGCGCCCGGCGCGCCGTTGGGCCAGAGAGGGAAGGTGTCCGGAGCCTCGGCGGCCAGGGCCGGCACAAGGGTCGCCAGGGTGGCAACCACGATGGAAAGGATGCGCATGGACCGACCGTGACCAAGTCGCCCGGCTTCTGGCCAGAGACTTCTTCAATCCCGGCCGATCAAGGGCGAAACCGCTTCGGCCATCGCATTGCCCGCGATCCAGCCCGTGGTCCAGGCGGCCTGGAAGTTGAAGCCACCCGTGACGCCGTCGATGTCCAGCATCTCGCCGGCGAAGTGCAGGCCAGGGCAGACGCGGCTTTCCATCGTCTTGAAATTCACCTCGGGCAGCTTCACGCCGCCGCAGGTGACGAACTCGTCCTTGTTCAGGCTCTTGCCCGTGACCGCAAACTCGGCTTCGACCAATTGCCGGGCCAGCGCCTGGGAATGGTGTTTCTGAAGGCCGCTCCAGCGGGTCTCCGAAGGGATGCCGGCGTTGGCCACGATGCGTTCCCATAGGCGGGCGGTGAGGGGCGGGAGGACAACGTTGCGGACGAGCTTCGCGCCGTCGGATTGGCGGAGCTGGTTCAGTCGGGCCAAGGCGTCGTCGAGCGTGGCGGTGCCGAGCCAGTTGATCCGGAGCGGAAAGGTGTAGTGCTTCTCGGCCAATTCCCGGGCGCCCCAGGCCGATGCGCGGAGAATGCCCGGGCCGCTGAACCCCCAGTGGGTGATCAGCACGGGACCGGTTTCCTTCAGCTTCGTGCCGGGAATGGTGACGGTGGCGGGATCGACCGCCACGCCGGCCAACCCTTCCAGCCGCGCATCCTTCACCTCAAAGGTGAAGAGCGACGGCACGGGCGGCTCGATGGTGTGGCCCAGCCCGATGGCCAAGGCGGCGGCGGCTTCTGCGCGGCACCCGCCTAGCGCGAGCAGGAGGCGACGGCAGTCCAACGTGGTTTTGTTGGCCAGATGCAGCCGGAATCCGCCCTCGGGGAGACGTTCGATGCGCTCCACGCCGCAGTTGGGCCGCAGGACCACGCCGGCGCGGCGGGCGGCGTCGGTCAAGCAGTCGATGATCGTCTGGGAACTGTCCGTGGTGGGGAACATCCGGCCATCGGCCTCGGTCTTCAGCGCGACGCCGCGTTCTTCGAACCACCGGATGGTGTCCGTGGGCTGGAAGCGGGTGAAGGGACCGATCAAGGCGCGTCCGCCGCGCGGGTAGCGTTGGGCGAGCAGCTTGGGGTCGAAGCAGTGGTGGGTGACGTTGCAGCGGCCGCCGCCGGAGATCTTCACCTTGGCGAGGAAGTTCGGGCCGCGTTCCAGCAAATGGACGCGCAGGCCGGGTCGGGCCGAGGCGGCGGCGATGGCTCCGAAGAACCCGGCCGCCCCGCCGCCGATCACGGCGATGTCGATGGAAGTGGAAGCTGTCACGTTGCGGGCGGATTAAGCCGGGGCAGGGGGAAAGTCCAAAGTTCAAAGTCCAAGGTTCAAGGTCATTGGTCCGTTGTCCGTTGTCCGTTGTCCGTTGTCCGTTCCGGCATCCGGCATCCGGCATCCGGCATCCGGCATCAGTGGTCAGTCTCGCCACCCGCCACCCTTTGGCTCGACGGCTGCTTTCCAAGGAGTTGCCCGTCTATGAAGCGATTCAAATTCACCCTCGAAGCCCTGCACACCGTCCGGAAACGGCAGGAGCAGGAAGCCATGGAATCCTACGCCAAAGCCTTGCTGGAGAAGGAACAGGCGTTGGATCGGCTGGGGGAATTGCGGCGCGAGTTCGACCAGGTGGCGGACGAAACCCGCCGGGAAATGTCTGCCGGGTGCCCGGCAGATCGGTTGCGGCAGCGGCAAGTTTTTCACGAAGCCCTCCGGCAATCCATCCGACGACAGGAACAGGCCGTGGCCCAGGCGGAGATGGCTCTCCAGCAGGCCATGCAAGCCCTGGTCCACGCCAAACAGCAGCGCGAGGCCGTGGACAAGGCCCATGATCGCCAACGTGCGACCTATGACCGGGATGCGGCCAAGGAAGAGGCCGCGTTGCTGGACGAGCTGGCACGCCGTCAGCTTGGTCCAGACCTTCACGGCCAGTTCGCCTGATCTCCTATGAAACTCTTGTCCTCCAGTTGGATGGTGATGTTGCTCGGCACCTTGCTCTATCTGGGCACGACGGCGGCGGTGCTTCTCCAGCACAAGGCGGCGTTCAAGGCCCCGCCCAAGGTGGTCGATGTGACGACGAACCGTCCTCCGGCCAATGTGCGCGGTCCGTCCTGGGAATTCTTCAATCCCGACCTCGAAGACATGGTCAAGGAGCTGAAGGAACGGAAGGAAGCCCTCGATTCCCGCGAGAAGGAACTGAACCTCTATGCCGCCCGCCTGAAGTCCGAAAAGGAGGAGATCTCGCAAATCACCCGGCAAGTGGAGGAGATGCGGAAAAGTCTGGATGAGAGCGTCATCCGCATCCGCGAAGACGAGCAGGCCAATCTCAAGAAGCTGGCCAAGAACTACGCCCAGATGCAGGACGAAGCCATTCCCGTGATGGCCGCCCTGGACGACATCACGCTGGTGAAGGTGCTCATGTTCATGAAGGACGCGGAGTCCGCCCCGATTCTCACGCAGTTGGCCAAGATCGACGCCAAGCGCATCGCGCTGGTTTCGGAACGGCTGCGTCTGGCCCAAATCGCCAAAGCCCAGAACAAATGACCGCCGCCGCCTTGCTGTTCGACCCGGCCGCCGCTCCGACTCCCGCTTCCTCACCCGCTTTGCCCCGCTCGGATGCTCCCGTGGGTGATTTTGCGGGCATGATGGAAGGCCGTCTTTCGTCCCGTTCCCAACCGGGGCAGGGGACCGAAGTCGCCACGGAAGTTCCTCCAGCCGAGGACATGGACTTGGAATCCGATCTGTTCCTGTGCCATCGGCCCAGCCTCCTGACCACGCCTTTCACCCCGACTGCGGTTC
>CAMLMI010000113.1 GCA_946480965.1 uncultured Verrucomicrobiales bacterium
AAGCCGCGCGGTCCTCGAGGCGCGAGCACCTGAGATGGACGACGCCGCACTTTCCCGCGAGCTGGCCACCGCGGCGACCGAGGCGATCGAAGCGCGTCGACGGCTCGATGGCATGAGCAGGGAATCGCCCGAGTTCCAACGCGCGATGCTCGGCTATCTGCAGGCGACCATGCTGCACCTTGCGATCGTTTCGGTCGCCCAGGCCCGCCAGATCCTTGATGCCGCCGAGTGGGTGGATGGCAAGGCCACGGCCGGCCACCAGGGCGCGCGGGTGAAGGACAACATGCAGATCCCCGTCGGCCATCCCGCCGCCGTCCGCGTCGGCGAGATGATCGTGCAGGCGCTGGGCCGCAATCCGCTCTTCGTCTCCGCCGCGCTGCCGCTGCACATCCTGCCCCCGATGTTCAACCGCTACAGCGGCGGGCAGACGTTCGGCACGCATGTCGATGGTTCCATCCGGGTGATGCCGGATGGACGCCGCATCCGCACCGACCTTTCCGCCACGCTCTTCTTCGCCAATCCCGACGAATACGACGGCGGCGAGCTGGTGGTGGAGGACACCTATGGGGCCAAGAGCGTGAAGCTCCCGGCCGGACACATGATCCTCTATCCCTCCACCAGCCTGCACCACGTCACGCCCGTCACGCGCGGCACGCGGTTGTGCTCGTTCTTTTGGATCCAGAGCATGATCCGGGACGACGGGAAGCGTTCGCTGCTCTTCGACCTGGACGTCGGTCTCCAGCGCCTGAGCGCCGAGATCCCGGCGCATCCCGGCGTCGTGCAGATCACCGGCGTCTATCACAACCTGCTGCGGCAATGGGCGGAAATGTGATCACCAACGCGGAGCGCGGAACCGGGAACGTGGAGCGGAGCGCGTTTCTCGTTCCCGGCGTCGTTCCTTCGGCGTTCAGCGTTCGGCGTTGAACTTTCGATGTTTCCGATCCCTTCCCGAAAACTCCGAACGCCGAACATTCACCTCTGAACGCTGAATCTACCCTTCGTCCTCCATGTCCACACCCGCCGTCCCGGCTGCTCCCGTCTCCAAATTCCGCTTCCGCACCCTCGTGTTCTGGCTCCACCTCGTCGCCGGGCTGGTGGCGGGCGTGATCGTCTTCGTCATGTCCGTCACGGGCGTGCTGCTGGCCTACGAGCGGCAGATCGTGGCGTGGAGCGACTCGGCCTTCCGCGTGGAGCCGCCTTCGTCCGACGCGACGCGGTTGGACGTGGAGTCGCTGCTCGCTTCCGTGCGCGCCGCCGAAACCAGCGCCGTTCCCGCCGGGATCACCTTGCGGGCCGATCCCAAGGCTCCGGCCACGGTAAGCTTCGGCCGGGACAAGACGCTCTTCGTGAACCCCTACACCGGTGCGGTGCTCGGCGAGGCGACGAAGGGCTGGCGCGGTTTCTTCCAGGAGGTCGTCGCCTGGCACCGTTGGCTGGCGATGGACGGCGAGGGCCGCGCCACGGGCAAGGCCATCACCGGCGCGTGCAACCTGGCCTTCCTCTTCCTCGTGGTCAGCGGCGTGTATCTGTGGTTCCCGCGCAAGTGGACCAAAGGCGCGCTGAAGTCCGTGACGGTCTTCGACGGACGGTTGAAGGGCCGCGCGCGCGATTGGAACTGGCACAACGTGCTCGGCTTCTGGTCCGCCTTGCCGCTGGTCTTCGTCGTGGCCACGGCCGTGGTCATCTCCTATCCGTGGGCCAGCGATCTGGTCTATCGCGCCTTCGGCGAAGAACCGCCCGCACGTCGCGCCGCGCCCGGAGCCGGAGCGGCGCAGCCCAAGACCGGAAACGATGAACGTCGAACCAACGAGATCGCCTCAGCCGCCACCACGACCTCTGGCACCAACTTCAGCGTTCAGAGTTCGGCATTGAATGTTCAGCGTTCCCAACCCTCCCCCCAGCGTGGAGCCGCCGGCCCCACCGAGATCCGCACCGCCGGCCTGAACGCCGTCTGGGCCGTGGCGGAAAAGAAGGTCGAGGGTTGGAACTACGTCAGCATGAGGTTCCCCACGAAGGCCGGTGATCCCTTGACCTTCCTCATCGACCAGGGCAACGGCCCCCGCCCTGACCTGCGCGCCACGCTCACGCTCCATGCCGAGACCGCCGCCGAAGTCGATTGGAAGCCCTATTCCGCCATGACCTCCGGACAGAAGGCGCGCGGCTGGATTCGTTGGATTCACACAGGCGAAGCCGGCGGCTGGATCGGCCAGACCATCGCCATGTTGGCGTCGTTGGCCGCAGCGGTCCTGGTCTGGACCGGCTTTGCCCTGAGCTGGCGGCGCTTCTTCGGGAAGAAGCGGTAGGCAAAGAAGCATCGCTCGGCCGTGGGCCGGGTTTCCCAACCGCTCCGCTCGTTCACCGCCGACGACGCAGCGCCAAAGCCAGTCCACCCAAGGCGACCAGCGAGATGGTCATCGGCTCGGGCACGACCACCACGCCGGGACTGGACGGGCTGCCCAGGGTCCAGTCGGCGGCGGAATCGGTGTCGATGTTCGGATTGATGCGGGTGTAGCTCTGGCCGTCGGCTTCGGCGTCGGCGTTCAGGCCGGGATTGAAGGCAAAGGTTCCGCCCCAACTGACGGCGTCCACGATGGAATCGTCGGGGCCGAGGATCACCGCCTGGTCGTTGGAGTTGCTCATGTTGATCACCGTGCCGTCGGCGTCCCAAAGGGAGTAGAGCACCAGGTCGGGAACTGCGGCGTCGGTGCCGGAACCGGCCAGTTCATAGGTGGGCTTGAAGCCATAGACCGTGAAGAAAACCGTGGCGTCCACCGCGACGACCTGGACTTCGCCAGCGCCGATGGAGAGGCCGGTGGGGAAGGCGAACATCGCCTCGCCGGTGCCGGTGCCGCCGCTGGTCTCCTCGTCGCCGATCTTGTAGCCGTCGAGGCTCAGGGCCGAAGCGCCGTTGTTGTAGATCTCGATCCACTCGCCCTTGGTGTCGCCGCCGACCTCGTTGTAGAGCACCTCGCTGATGACGAGTTCTGCCCGGAGCGGGAGGGCCGCTCCACAGAGGGCGGCCAGAAAAGCCTGACGGATTGATGTGCGCATGTCCCTTCAGCCTGTGGCGTTCCGGGAACGAACCTCAACGGCGCCCCGGAAAACTTCCGGTGACAGACCGGTGGCAGGCCCAGGACACGGCGGTGCTGGCCCCGAATGGTCCGGGCCCGGGCATTGTATTCTCCAAGCCCGGGACATTCCTCCGACGAAGATTTTCCTGTCCCCGCCCCAATTCTGGATTGCCCGGCCCATCATGCCCAATAACATGACAAAAACGTCCCCATGAAAGCCATCATGCGTCAGGATCATCGTGCCGCCGGGTTGTTTGGGCTGCTTTTTCTCTGGATCTTCGTTGTCGTCGCGCCCGCCCAAAACACCCCCACGATCACGTGGACGGGGGCGGAGAACGCCAATTGGTCCAATCCGCTGAATTGGTCCCCGGCTCGGGTGCCGGACGCCACGGACCATGTGGCCATCACCAGCGGCAGCAACGTCACGCTCAACGTCTCCGCCTCCATCGCCAGCCTCCAGCTCGGCCTGGACAGCGGGAGCTCGACCCAGCGGCTGACCTTCGGCGGCAACCACACCTTGACCCTCGGCACGAACAGCACCGTGGGATCGCGCGGCGAGCTGTATTTCCGCGGCGCGCTGAACGGCGCGGGCCGGCTGGAGGTGCGCGGCTTCATGCAGTGGCGAACGGGACGCGTGGCGGCCGGATTGACCATCGCCGAGACGGGACGGCTGAACTTCACCGGCGAATACTATCCGCTGCTCAGCTCGGGCGATGACGCTTCCCCCGTCATCCTGACCAACCGCGGCACGGTCACCTATGTCGGAGGCTATGAGCTCTATGCCGGCGCCAATGCCCAGATCCACAACCACGGCGTCTGGCGACTGGATGCCGATGGCGACGCGCTCAACCACTCGGAAGGTTCCGCCCCCTACTTCCACAACTACGGCACTTTGACCAAGGCGGGGGGCACCGGCGCGACCACGTTCCGCAACTCGACCACCACTCTGCACGGCGGAGGCACGGTGGACGCTTCCACAGGCGTTCTCCAGTTCGTCAGCACGACGCTCTGGAACAACGGCAGCCGAGTCACCGGCGGCGGTGTCGTCCGTCTCAATGGCGGCGTCACGACCCTCTCCGGCACGAACCATCTCGAGGGCAATTGGGAGTGGTTCAACGCGTCGATCTACGGAAACGGCGTGATCGCCGGCCCCGTTCCGCTCGTCTGGCGCACCGGCAATGTTTACGGAGGTCTCACCGTCGCGCCCGGGGCCCAGCTCCGGTTCACCGGCGAGTATTATCCCCGCCTGAGCTCCCTGGATGACAACAACCCCGCCTACCTGACCAACCGGGGCACCGTCTACTACGTCGGCGGCTACGAGCTGTATGCCGGGGCCAAGGCGGAGGTCCACAACCACGGCACTTGGCGGCTCGAAGCCGATGGAACGGCGTTCCAGCACTCCACCGGTTCGCCGCCCTCGTTCCACAACCACGGCACCCTCACGAAGACGGGCGGAACGGGCGCCACGGCCTTCTACAACTCCACGGTCTATCTGAACGGCGGGGGCGTGGTGAACGCCGCCTCCGGTGTTCTCCGCCTGAGCGCAACCACCGAATGGCGCAACGGCAACCGCATCACCGGCGCGGGCATCGTCCGGCTCCACGGGAGCATCGCCACGCTGTCCGGCACCAACATCCTCGACGGCAATTGGGAGTGGTTCGACTCGTATGTCCACGGGAACGGCGTCTTGGCCGGTCCCAAGCCGCTCGTCTGGCGCACCGGCCAGATGCGCGGAGCCCTGACCGTCGCGCCGGGATCGACCCTCCAGTTCACCGGTGAATACTACCCGGCGATCCTGTCCTACGACACCAACGTCACCGCCGTCCTCACCAACCGGGGAACCGTGGTCTACCCCGGCGGCTATCCGCTCTATTCCGGCACCGCGTCGCAGATATACAATCATGGCCAATGGCGCATCGAGGCCGACGGCTCCGTCTTCGAGCACGGCGTCACCGGCGATTGGCCCACCTTCCACAACCACGGGCTCATCACCAAGGTCGGCGGCACCGGCGACAGCTCGTTCAGCCAGTCCACCACCATCCTCCATGGCGACGGAACGGTGAACTCCTCCATCGGTTCGCTCCGCTTCACGAGCAACACCGACTGGCGCAACGGCAACCGCATCACCGGTTCCGGCACCGTGCGGCTTCTGAACGGCTCGACCACGCTGTCCGGCACCAACCTGCTCGAAGGAAACTGGGAATGGTTCAACGTCCTCATCTACGGCAACGGCGTGATCGCGGGGCCGAGGCCTTTGGTGTGGCGCACCGGCCAGATGCGCGGGGCCCTGACCGTCGCGCCCGATGCCGCTCTCCGTTTCACCGGCGAATACTATCCGGCGCTGATCTCCTACGACACCAACGTCACCGCCGTGCTGACCAACCGCGGCACCGTGAGCTATGTCGGCGGCTATCCGCTCTACGGCGGCAACGGCTCGCAGGTCCACAACTTCGGTCAATGGCGCGCTGAAAACGACGGGACCGTGTTCGAGCACGGCATCACCGGCGATTGGCCCACCTTCCACAACCACGGCACCATCGCCAAAGTCGGCGGAACCGGCCTCAGCACCTTCAACCAGAGCCTGGTGAAGAACCACGGCTCCATCCGGCCGACAATCGGCGAGCTGAATTTCCTCAACACCCTCGACAACTCGGCCGGTGCCTTCCACTTCGTCCTCGGCCAGAGCAACGGCGCGGTCCGCGTCAACGGCTCCTGGCCGCTCCAGGGCACGCTGCGGATCACCACGACCAATGGCTTCGTGCCGGACATGGCCACGACGCTGGATCTCGTCCGGGGCAACGGCGGGCTCTACGGCAACTTCTCCTCGCTCGATCTCGCGGCCACGCCACCCGACCTTGGCTGGACGGTGGACTATTCGCCGTCGCTCGTGCGGCTGCGCGCGACCGACGCCTGCATCGCGGGGGGGCTGGTCGGCTGGTGGTCGGCCGACGGCGGGCCGGGCGACCTCACCGGCTCCTTCAACGGCACCTTGGCCAACGGGGCCAGCACCACGAACGGCTATGTGGGCCAAGCCTTC
This sequence comes from uncultured Verrucomicrobiales bacterium, assembly GCA_946480965.1. The sequence continues at coordinate 6,109 of CAMLMI010000113.1, forward strand.
GCCGTCGATGGTGTGAACGACGTGGTCGCCCTGCCCAACGGCTGGAATCCCGGCACGCGCTGGACGCTCCAAGCCTGGGTCAACGTCTCCCAGATCCTGGCGGGCCGCCGCAACATCTTCGGCGGACTGGACGATTGCCGCGACTGGGCGCTCAGCGCGTTCGACGGCCACCTTGGCGTCACCTACCGCCAACCGGGCGGCTGCACCGCGACCCTGAGCAACGCGACCCCGGCGTCGCTCAACACCTGGTATCATCTGGCCGCCACCTGCAACGGCACCAACGTCGCCCTCTACATCAACGGCACGCTCGTCGGCACCGCCGCGTCCGAGCCCAACTACACCGGCGCGCCCAACTCCATCGGCATCGGCGGACGGCCCGGTTATCCGGCGGAATCGTTCGCCGGTCTCGTCGATGAGGCCACGGTGCACAACCGGCCGTTGACCGGCTCCGAGATCGCCACCACCTACGCCAACGGCACCGCCGGCCGCTGCGCGCAGCTCGGACTCGGCATCCTGTCGTTCAGCCCGCTCGGCCTGGTCAACACCGACGTCGCCCAGTTCACCGTCCGCTTCAACCAGCCGTTCCAGACCAACACCTTCACCACGGCCGACCTCCAGATGACCGGCCCCGGTGGCGCGATTCCCAACACCGGTGTGAACATTGCGCCCGCCGTGCCCGCCGATGGCCGCACCTTCCTGGTGAACCTGCCCGCGCTGACGGTCGACGGCGCCTACAGCGTCAGCGTGGGACCGGACATTCTCAGCCTCTCCGGCGCATCGATGACCGGCGGCGTCTTCACGGCGGGCTTCACCATCGACCAGACCGGACCTCGCGTGACCTCCTTCTCGCCCGAGTCGCCATTGTCCAACCAGGTGTCGTCCGTCGAGGCCACCTTCTCCGAAGCCATTCTCGCGGGCTCGGTCCAGGCGGGAGATCTCGTCCTCACCGGCCCCGGCGATCCCGTGGCCACCGGCGTCACCCAGCTTTCGAGCAACGTCTGGCGCTTCACCTTGAACAAGGTTCTCGGCAGCGGGGACTACACCCTGCGCCTCGGCCCCGGCATCACGGACTTCGCAGGGAACAGCATGGACCAGGACCAGGACGACATGCGCGGCGAAGCCACGGAGGACCAGTTCGTCGTCACGCTCCAGAGCTACAACCCCGATCTCCACCCGTTGATCCTTTCCTCGCCCGCGCTCGCCCAAGCGGGCCAGGGCGCGAACTTCGCCTACGCCGTGACCAACCTCGGAGCCGCGCCCGCGCCCGGCGGTTGGCGCTCGCAGTTCTGGATGGCGCTGACCGCCGACGGCAACAACGCCACCCTGCTCGGCTCGGTCACGATCACGAATCCCTTGCCGGTGAACGCTTCGCTGAATTTCACCCAGTCCGTGGTGCTGCCTTCCGGCCTGGCCGGAACGCGCTTCCTCGGCGTGAAGCTGGACACGTTGAACCAGGTGGCGGAGAGCGACGAATCGAACAACGTCGCCTGGGCCTCCATCGGCACCGTCGTCAGCGCGCCCGACCTCGTCGCGACCAATCTCTCCGCCCCGGCCAATGCCCAGCTCGGCTCGACCATCACCGTGGACTGGAAGCGCCGGAACATCGGCAGCGCCGCCACCTTCACCGCCGGGCAAGACCGCGTCTTCCTTTCCAGCACGGCGAACAGCATCGCCGGCGCGCGTCTGTTGGCGACGGTTCAAGGCGCGGTGCTCGGTGCGGGCGCGGAAACGAACCGCTCGCAGTCCATCGCCATCCCGCTGGAAACTTCGCTCCCGCCCGGAAACTACTTCCTCGTCGTCGCCGTCGATTCGCCCGATTCCCAACCCGAGAGCAACGAGGGGAACAACCTCGCCTCTGTCGCGATCACCCTCGCCTCGCCGCCGCTGCCAGACTTGGCGATCCACCAGTTCAGCCCTCCCACGCTCCTCGTGCCCGGCGTCGCCATGCAGACCAGTTGGACCACGACCAATTCCGGCACGGCCGCACTGACCAACGGCGTCTGGCGCGAACGCATCCATTTCACCAACGCGATCTCCGGCCGTCTGACGCTCGGCGAATGGACCTTCACCAACGACCTCGCGCTCGGAGCTTCCCAAGTCCGCACGCAGTTCGTGCAGATCCCCGCGAACCTTGCGGCCGAACCCGGCTGGCTGACGTTGGCCGTGGACGTGTTCGACGAAGTGGTCGAGGTCTCCGAATCGAATAACCTGGCGATCAGCGAAACGCAGCTCCCGGTGTCGCGCCGCCTGTTCCTCGAATTGTCCGTCGGTGAACTGGTCGAAGGTGGCACGCCCATCCTCGGCCGCGTTCGCCGCAATGGCGGCACCAACGAGGCGGCGGTCGTGGCCCTGACGAACAACGCGCCGTCGCGCCTGGCGATGACCAACGCGGTCACCATTCCCGTCGGCGCCTACGAAGCCGCCTTCGCCGTGTCGTTGCCGACCAACGGCGTGATCGACGGTTCCGCCACCGCCATCCTCAGCGCCTCGGCCACGAACTATGCGTTCGACGCCGCCTCCGTGGGCCTCGTGGACGACGCCGTTCCCGCGCTGTCGCTCGTCCTGTCCACCAACCGGCTCCGCGAAGGCCTCACCCAGCCCGCGACGCTCTTCGTCAGCCAGGTCAACACCGCCGCCGTGACCGTGCTGTTGGCGGTGGATGATCCATTGTCGCTGGCTGTGCCGGCCTCGGTCGAGGTGCCCGCGAACCAGTTGTCCGTCGTCTTCACCGTGCTCGCGCCGAACGACGCCTTCATCAACGGCGCCCGCACCAACGCCATCCGCGCCGTCGCCGGTGGCTACAGCCCGGCCGCCGCACCGTTGACCGTGCTGGACGACGATCTGCCCACCGTGACGCTGGCGTTGTCGCCGTCGGCCGTTTCCGAGAACGCCGGACCGCAGGCCGCCAGCCTCAACGTCCAGCTCGCTTCGCCCGCCTCCCGCGCGCTGGTAGTGGAGCTGGAATCGTCCAACCCCGCCCTGGCCAAGGTGCCGTTGCAGCTCACCGTTCCCGCCGGTCAATCGGCCGCCTCCGTGCCCATCGCCGTGATCGACAACCAGTCGCTCGGCAGCAACGCGCCGGTCCTGTTCCAGGGCTATCTCCGTGAATCTGGCAGCGACCCGATCCTCGGCACCACGCCGCTGGTCTCGCTCGCGGTCCTCGACGACGAATCGCCCGCGCTCACGCTGAAGCTGGACAAGGATCTCGTCGGCGAAGGCCTCGTGGCCGCCGCCAAGGGCACCGTCAGCCGCAACTCCGGCATTGCCTCCGCCCTCACGGTCAACCTCGCCAGCTCCGAAACATCCGAGATCACCGTTCCCGCCAGCGTCGTCATCCCGGCCGGACAGGTCTCGGCGCAGTTCGATCTTTCATCCGTGCAGGACAACACCACTGACGGCTCGCAATCGGCCACGATCACAGCCTCGGCCAGCGGCTTCACCTCCGGCACGGCGCAGCTCACCGTCTCGGATGCCGACCTGCCCGATCTCCGCGTCGTCACGATCAATGGTCCGACCACCGGCGAGGCCGAATCCCAGTTCACCATGAACTACCGCGTGGCGAACCAGGGCCGCGTCGCCGCCGCGTCCAATCTCCTCACGAAGGTCTATCTCCGCTCCGACCCGCAGGCCTTCGGGGGCACGCTGTTGACTTCCTACACGCTCTCCGGCGCGTTGCCCGCCGGACAGTTCTTCGAGCAAAGCCTCTCCGGCCGACTGCCCGCAAACATCGGCAAATACTACCTCGTGGTCGTGACCGACGCGGACGGCAAGAACACGGAGACGCTGGAGGAAAACAACCTGCTGGTCAGCGCGCCCATCGAGGTGCTGCCCGCCTTCACCGCCACCGTGGCGGCGGCGGTCGATACCGCCGTGGCCGGGACGCCCATCCAGTTGACCGGCTCCGCCACACGCGGTGGCGGCGGTCCAGCGGCCAATACGCTCGTCGGCATCCAGGTGGTCCACGACGGCCTGCGCCGCAATATCGCCGCGTTGACCGATGGTTCGGGCAACTTCACCGCCACCTTCTATCCCCTGCCCGGCGAAGCGGGATTCTACGGCGTCGGCGCGGGCCATCCGGGTCTCGCCGAACAGTCCGTGCAGGACACCTTCACGCTGCTCGGCATGGCCATCAAACCCGGCACGGTCCGGCACGAGATCGTCGAGAACGCCATCGCCTCCGGTTCGTTGACCGTTTCCAACCTCAGCAACATCGCCCTCTCCGGCTTGGCCACCGAGGTCGTGCAGAAGCCCGACGGCTGGACGGTCGATCTCGTGCTGACCAACAGCTCGCTGCCCGGCAACGGCTCCGTGCCGCTCGGCTACGTCGTCACGCCGAACTCCAGCGGCATCGCCACCATCGTCGTGCGCGTCACCGCCGAGGGCGGCGTGGAGACGCACGCGGTGTTGACCGTTGCGGCCGAACCGTTGCGTTCGCGCCTCGTCGCCGCGCCCACGCGCCTCTTCGCCGGAATGCTGCGGGGCGAACAGACCATCCTCCAGTTCAGCGTCGCCAATCTCGGCGGATTGGCCACCGGGCCGGTCAGCGTTTCGCTGCCCAGCCTGCCATGGCTTTCCCTCGCTTCGGTCTCGCCCATGCCCGCGTTGGCTCCCGGTGAAACCAACACCGTCACGCTCATCCTCTCGCCCGCGCCCGACCTCGAACTGACCACCTACGAAGGCGCGCTGCTGGTGCAGGCGGGCGATTCGGCGGTCAACGTGCCCTTCGAGTTCCGCGCGTTGTCCGACGCCAAGGGCGACCTGCTCGTCTCCGTGGTGGACGAGTTCACCTACTACGCGGAGGGAGCGCCCAAGGTGACGAACGCCACGGTGATCGTGCGCGACGTCATCACGCACGAGGCCGTGACCAACGGCGTGACCGGTGCGAGCGGCACGGTGTTCTTCGGCGGTTTGCCGGAGGGCTTCTACGAGGTCTATGTCACCGCCGACCAGCATGCTAGCTTCACGGGCAATACCTTCGTCTCTGCCGGAAAGACCAACGACTTCGAGCCCTTCATCAGCCGCACCGTCGTGGAATACATCTGGTCCGTGGTGCCTACGGAGATCGAGGACCGCACCACGATCAAGATCGAGACCATCTTCGAGACCGTCGTGCCCGTGCCCGTAGTGACGATGGAGCCCGCCTTCATCGACCTCGCCGACCTCACCGAACCCGAGGCGCAGGTCGAGGTGCGGATCACGAACCACGGCCTCGTCGCGGCCAAGGCGGTTTCCCTGGAGCTGCCCGTCGGCGGCCCAGTGACCTTCGAGACCGTGGCGACCGAGCTGGGCGATCTGCCGGCGATGAGCTCCATCACCGTGCCCATCCGCATCCGCTTCCCCGAGGCCGCGCCGACGCCCTCCGCCATGTCGCTCACCGACCTGCGACGGCAGACCAGCGGCTCGCGCAACCAGTGCTACTACACCATCCGCAAGCGCCATGAGCTGCCCTGCGGAAACACGACCAACGTGTATTACAGCTCCACCTCCGTCCGCGACTCCAAGGCCACGGGCTGTGGCGGCGGCGGCGGGAGCAGCGGCAGCCGCTATTTGGGCAACGGCCCGATCTTCAACGGCGGCCCGCTCGGCGCGTATGGCGCCTCCTCCGGTCCCGGTGGCACCTGGTCCGCCCCGCGCAGCATCAAGGAGAAGGAGGATTGCGGCTGCGAAGGCTTCGTGCCCGCCTGCTTCGAGCTGGGCGGTTCGCTGGCGGCGCCTTCGATTCCCTTGGGCGGCAAGGACGCGAGCGTGAAGCTGACCGGCTCGGGCAAGATCTGCACCTGCTGCGACGCGGACGGCCCGGGCATCAAGAAGGAGATCTCAGCTGGCGTCGAAGGCAGCGTGGAGTTCTCCGTGCCCCTGGCCGGAACGCCGGACATCGAGACGACCATGTCCGACGGGGTCCACACCTTTGAAGGCAAGGTCCACGTCGGCGGGGTCTACCTGACCTTCAGCCCCAAGATCTCCGGAACGTTCCAGTATACGGAAGAATGCCACGGGAAGGACCCGAAGACCTGCCTCACGATCGCCGGCAGCGGAGCCGTGGAGGTCAAATCCGAGCTGGGACCGGAATTCGAGGTTCGGGAGGGCGGACGGGTCGTCGGCAAGGTCGCGGCCAAGGCCAGCGTCTTCATCAAATCGGGCCTGACACTGAAGCATGTCGAATGCGGCGGGACCTCGAAGACCGAGCTCTGCATGGACGCCATCACCGCAGGAGTCTCCGTGACCGCCGCTTTCGGCCCGGCCGAGATCAGCCAAAACTCCTCGGTGGAGCTGCGCGCGGAAGATTGCGGACCGAAGAAGAATTCGAACCAGTCCTCCTCCGTCTTGGACGACCAGATCCTCCGCGAGCTGGAGCGGCAGCTCCAACCCCAGCTGGAGAAGATGGCCAA
>CAMLMI010000114.1 GCA_946480965.1 uncultured Verrucomicrobiales bacterium
CACCGACACCGATGACGATGCCGAGCGTGGTCAGCACCGAGCGCAGGAGATGGCGACGCACTTCGCGCAGGGCCAAGAGGAAGGTCGTGAAGAGATTCATGCCGCCTCCCGGGTTTCGTCCGACTCGATCCGGCCATCGCGGAAGTGGATGATACGGCGGGCGTGGGCCGCGATGTCGGGCTCGTGTGTGACCATGACGATGGTGATGCCGCGCTCGCGGTTCAGCCGGGTAAGCAGCTCCATGATCTCCGCGCTGCGGGCGGAATCGAGGTTGCCCGTCGGTTCATCGGCCAACATGAGGAACGGGTCGGTCACGATGGCGCGGGCTATGGCGATGCGCTGCTGCTGGCCGCCTGAGAGTTCGTTCGGCGCGTGGTTCTCGCGGTCGGAGAGTCCCACCGCACGCAAGGCGGAGCGCGCGATCTCCCGTCGTTCCTTCGGCCGGACGCCGCGATAGATGAGCGGCAGCTCCAGGTTTTCCAGCGCGGTGGTGCGGGGCAGCAGATTGTAGCCCTGGAAGACAAAGCCCAGATAGTGGCGCCGCAAGAGCGCGCGTTGATCGCGCGACAACGCGCCGACCTCCACGCCTTGGAAGAGATAGCTCCCGGCGGTCGGCGTATCGAGGCAGCCCAGGAGATTCATGCAGGTGGATTTGCCCGAACCGCTCGGTCCCATGACGGCCACGAACTCGCCCTGCTGGATGGACAGATCGATGCCCGCGAGCGCGCGGACCTCGGCTTCGCCCTGGCCGTAGATCTTGCTGACGGTCCGCAGCTCGATGAGCGGACCTTGGTCTGCGGAAGCCGGTTGGAAGGGAGTCGTCATGGCTTTCCTTGGGCGAGGTCCACCACCAGCGGCGAACCGGGCGCAACTTCTCCATCGAGCACCTCCGAGAACCGCCCGTCAGACACGCCTTTCTTCAAGCGGACCGGCGCGGGTCGGCCTTCGCGCAGCACCCAGACTTGGTCAGAAACTTCCCCCGGCTTCGCTCCGTTGCCCGCGAGTTCCGGCGAGGGAGCGGTGCCCGGCGGGATGAAGCGCAATGCGGCGTTCGGCACCAGCAAGGCGTCGCGGCGGCTTTCGACGGTGATTGTCGCGGTCGCGGTCATGCCGGGGCGCAGGAGCCCGTCGGCGTTGTCCACGCTCAGCACGGCCTCGTAGCTGACGACGCCCTGAACGGTCTGCGGCTCGTTGCGCAGCGAGACGATGCGGGCGGGAAATTCGCGGTGCGGAAAGGCGTCCACGGTGAACATCGCCGGCTGGCCCTCGCGCACCGCGCCCATGTCGGCCTCGTCCACGTTCACGAGCAGCTTCATGCGCGAAAGGTCCTCCGCGAGCTTGAAGAGCACGGGCGTCTGGAAGGACGCAGCCACGGTCTGGCCGGGCTCGACCTTGCGCGCGAGGACCACGCCGTCGATGGGCGAGCGGATGATCGCCTTCTCCAGGTTCGCGCGTTCGGCGTTGAGGCTCTCGCGCGACACGGCCACCTGCGCGTTGGCGCTGGCGACGCTGGCTCCGGCGCGCTCCAGCGTGGCGCGGGCCGCATCCAGCTCCTGGGTGGAGACAAGCGTGGCGGCGGCGAGCTCTTCCGCGCGGGCGGCGTTTTGCCGCGCTTCCAGCAAGGTGGCGCGGGCCTGTTGCAAAGCGGCTTCGGCGGCTTCGAGCGAAGCTTCCGAGCGTTGGACCTGCGCGCGGAGCTGGCGCGGGTCGATCTCCGCCAAGGCATCGCCCCGGCGGATCGTCGTGTTGAAATCCACCAGCACCCGCTCGACCCGGCCGGAGATTTCCGCACCGACCTCCACGGTGTTCACCGGTTGGAGCGTGCCGATGGCGGTGACGACGACGTTCAGGTCGCCCCGGGTGACGACGGCCGTCTCATAGCGCGGCGAAGCAGGCCGGGCTTTGGCCGAAAGCCACAGAGCACCCACGCCCATCAGCGCCAAGACGGGCAGCGCGAACAGAACGCGCTTGGCCTTCGAGGATTGTTTCGGAACGGCGACCACGCCGAGCGTGCGGGCGATGTCGGGACGCGGCGCGGGTTCGGGAGGAATGGACGGCGGCATGACGTGTTCAGTTGCTGGAACCGACGGCCGAAGCGGAATCGATCCGCTCTCTGGCCATCGTTCTGCAAGACACGCGTCTGCGGGTGGCATTACACGAAAAACAAACGGCCCCGGATCGCTCCGGGGCCGTTCTCGGGAAACTCGGTTCGCCGCTCAGCGCGACTTGGGCCGCAGCAGGATGACCTTCTTGGTCGAGCCTTCGATCTCCACGCTGTGGGATTCCACGTCCGCGTCTTCGCGCAGCATCTGGTGGACGATGCGGCGGTCGTAGGCGTTCATCGGCTCCAGCTCGACGATGTCGCCGAGGCGACGCACGCGTTCGGCGGCGTCCTTGGCACGCTTCAACAACGCGTCGCGGCTCTCCTGGCGGTAGCCACCAACATCGACCGTGACCTTGGGCGAGCTGGGATCGGCCTGGAACAGGATGCGGTTCAGCAGATACTGGAGATCCGCGAGCGTCTGGCCGCTGCGGCCGATGAGACGGCCGGAGTCGTCGGTGACGATGTTCAGGATCGGCCCGTCTTCCGACGCGATCTCTTCGACGGTCGCCTGGAAGTCGAGGTGCTTGAGCAGATCCTCAAGGATGGTCTTGGGTTGGGCGGTCATGGGGCAAATCGGATTGGGCGGAGCGCGCTCGGGCTATTTCCGTTTGGCCGGGGCGGCCTTTTCGGCGGCGGGGTCCTTGCCGGGATTGGTCAGCTTGGTCTGGAGCACGCCGAGGAGGTTCTGCACGGTCCAGTAGAGCGTCAAGCCGGAGGCCATGTTGTAGAGGACGAAGAAGAACATGAACGGCATGAACTTCATGATCTTCTGCTGGGCCGGGTCCATGCCGGGCGACATCGGAGTCAGGCTGGTCTGCCACCAGGTGCTGGCCGCCCAGAAGATGGGCAGCAAATTGAAGGGCAGGCCCAGACCCGGGATGATGAAGAGCGTGTCCGGCCCGGAGAGATCGCAGGCCCAGAGGAAGGGGGTGCCGCGCAGCTCGATGGCGGCGTTGAGCATCTGGTAGAAGCCGATGAAGACGGGGATCTGGATGAGGATCGGGACGCAGCCCGCGACGGGGTTGATCTTATGCTCCCGCATGAACTCCATCATCTTCAGGTTCATCTTCTGCGGGTCGTCTTTGTATTTCTCGCGCAGCCGCGTCATCTCGGGCTGGAGGAGCGCCATGCGCTTCATCGACTTGGTGGAGGCGTGCGTCAGGGGGAAGAAGAGCACCTTGATGATGATGGTGATGACGATGATGGCCATGCCGTAGGACATGCCCCACGAGTAGAGCCCGTTCATCGCGATCAACAGCGTCTTGGCGAAGAACCCGAAGAAGCCGCCGAAGCCCATCAGCACATCGACGTCGGTCTTGGTGTCCTGGGCGAGCTTCACCAGCGTGTTGTATTCCTTCGGACCCGCGAAGACGGTGTAGAAGCGCTCCACCATCTGGCCGGGCGCGAGCACCGTGGCGGGATAGACCAACGACGTCTCGAATCCGACCGGCTTGGCCAACGCGCGCGAGTCCTGGGCCAGCACCTCGGCGGAAGGCGGCGGAAGATCGATCTGCACGGAGCGGAAGCCTGCGGCGGCTTCGACCGGCAAGGTGGCGAGGGTGAAGAACTGATTGTTCACCGCCGCCCAACGGACACTGCCGTTGCCGCCCCGGTATTCGAGGCGCGGTGTTCCGGGGAAACAGCCCAAGGTGCGGTTGGCGAAATAGCTTTCGGTGACGGACTCCGGTTTGTCGCCGTTCTGCCAATGCGCGCCCAGGGCGATCAACGGCTCGTGCGGGGAAAGCGGCGTCGCGGTGCCGACCACATAGTTGTGCTCGGGGATCGAGACGGGGGCGGACCCGGTATTGGTGAAGACCAGCCGGTGCTTCAGCACGTAGTTCGTCGTCGGCAGGAACTCCTTGATGACGGCGAGCCCGCTGGGCAGGACCGATTCGGCCACCACGCCAATGCCACCACCGACGGCCCGCAGGTTCCACGCCGCACCGTCGAAGCCCCCGCCCGTGAGGGTGAACGCAGGCAGCGGCGCGGCGAGGTTCAGCGTCGCCAGCCCGTGGTTGGTCGGCGCGTTCGGCAGACAACCGGTGTGCACCGGATAACCGAGCAGCTCGAAACTCTGGATGCCGCCTCCGCGCGTGCTGAAAGTGAAGACCGTGGTGTCGTTGGTCAGGGAGAGCAGCGTCTCCGGCCCGGCCAACTGGGGACGCACGGCAATGTTCGTGGCCGCCGAGAGCACGGGGGCGGACACGGCGTTGCTGCCATTGGTCCCGCTACCATAGGCCGTCGCGACGTCGTTCGTGGAACGCGGCGGCGGCGGATACAGCTTCGGCACAAGGTATCCCTGCCAGAGCACGATCAACCCCAAGGATAGGGCGACCACCAATATCGATTTACGATCCATGAAGAGGAGAAAGTGAAGGTCGAGGCGCGGCTTTGGCTGCGGGCGGCACGGGATCGTGGCCGCATCCGCCCCAAGGATGGCAGCGGCACAGACGACGCACGGTGAGCATGCCGCCCCGGATCGCCCCGTGGCGTTCCAGCGCCTCGATGCCGTAGCGCGAACAGCTCGGCTCAAAGCGGCAACCCGCGCCCGGTCCCGCGATGAAGTGGATCACCGGGGAAACCACCCAGCGATAGCCCCGGAGCATCCAAATGAAGAGTTGCCTTATCACGAAAGCAGCCTGGCCTGGGTCAGCGCCCGCAGGAGATCGGTCTCCACCTGTTGGCGCGTCTTGGTCGCGATGCTCGGCCGGGCCACGAGAACCAGGTCCACGGACCGGCCCAAGGATTCGCGGTTCAAGCGGAACGCCTCGCGCAGAAGCCGCCGGGCCCGGTTGCGGACGACGGCGGAACCGACTTTTTTGGCGGTGACAACCCCCAGCCGCGATTTTTCCCCGGCCGGACGTTCGCTCCAGTTGACGATCAGACACCCGAGAACGATCCGGCGCCCCTGGGCTTTGACCCGTGCGAAGTCACGGGATTGGCGCAGACGACGCTCCGGCGGAAGGGTGCGGCACGGAGCGTCCGGACTCATCAGCCGATCAAACCGGGGTCAGGCGCTTGCGGCCCACGCGGCGGCGGTTGGCGAGAATGGCCTTGCCGCTCTTGGTCGAGTTGCGGCTGAGGAAGCCATGCTGGCGCTTCCGGCGGATCTTCGATGGCTGATACTGGCGCTTCATAAAATCTGTTGGGTTGGTCCCGCACTGCGGAACGCATCTGCCGACCCACCGGTCGGCGAATAAGAGCTGCGGAGCCTAGCAATGTCGAACTTCGTGTCAAGAAACGGCCTGAGAAGATTGCACACCGCTGAATCCCCCCTTCGCCACTGCCCCGACCGACGGCGAAAGCCGCCCCTCCGCAATGAAAAACCTCCGGGTTCCAGAGGATGCCCGGAGGTTGAAAAGGTCCGGCCAGATTCTCCGGCCTATCGCCGACGCCGACGCAGCAGCTCGGCCCCGATGAGCAACGCGCCCACGGCGGGAACGATCGTTGCGATCTCGGGCACCGGCGCAGGCGGAGGCGGCGTCAACGTGCCCCCTTCCACGACCAAGTGGTCCAAGACAAGGTAGTCGCCCGAAATCTTGATGCTGCCGATACCCACGGTGGATTCGAAGCCCCAGAAATCGAGGTCGCTCGAAAACGCGAACATATCCACCGGCACGTCGATCAGGGTGCCGTTCACGTCGAAGAGGCTGATGCTGAGCAACGACATGTCGGCCGAGGCATAGAAGCCTACGGCATCGACGGCCTGCGAAAAATCGATCTGCACCACAGCATCCAGCGAATCAGCGCCCAATCCCTTGGAACTGGAATGGGCCGTGCCCGCATAGCCGGAATTGATCACGAAGCCGGGGAAATCGCTGTTCACATCCGGCACGCCGGACCCGGAAGCGGCTCCGGCCCCGCCAGAAGGCTGGCCATAGACCGCCAATCCGCCGGAGGACGAAGCGAGGCTCAACGTCCCCAAACCACCCAATACGCTGACGGGGCTGGTCAGGTAGCCCACGCTCGAATTTCCGGAAGTCCCGTAGTAGCTGAGCCCCTCGAAACTGTCGGACAAGGACCACGTGTGGTCCCCTTCGGCGTTGATCAAAGTCAGTCCCGCCCCGTGGACCGCCGCGAGCGGCGCGCAGAGCGCCAACCCAAGGATACTGACCGAGATTGTTTTCATCGTTTTGTGCAAAACTTGGACAGAACTGCCATGTTCACCGAAAAACAGCAAGTTTTCCTTGGAATTCAACGACTCTGTAATCGGCGCTAACTCAGCCTAGGCGTTGGAACAGGGCGGGTTATCCGCCGGGAATTCGTGCTGCGTTGCCACCGGTCCCCTGCTACACCGCAGGCCACATGCGCGTTCTGATCGCCACCGTCACCGCCGGAGCGGGCCACTTGGCCGCCGCCAAGGCCTTGGAGGAATCTTGGAAATCCCTGCGACCCAAGGACACCGTCCAGACGGTCGATGTCCTCGACTACGCCCCCAAGCTGATCCGGAAGTTCTACATCGAGGGCTACGTGAAGCTGGTGGAACACGTGCCCGAACTCTACGCCTACGCCTTCAAGAGGTCGGACGATCCGGCGAAGCTGACCAAGACCCTCGATTTCCGCCGCAGCCTGTCGCACAAGTCCGCGCGTGGCTTCGGCAAGCTGCTGGAGGAGTTCCAGCCCGATGTCGTCCTTTGCCCCCACTACCTGCCACTGGAGATCATCGGGCATCTACGGACCAAGCAGCGCATCGAGACCCGCGCCGTCTGCATCGTGACCGACTTCGAGGCGCATAGCTTCTGGCTGGAACCGTCCGCCGATCTCGTCTGCGTCGCCGCCGAGGAAACCAAGGCCAGCATGGCCGCGCGCGGAATGGACGCCTCCAAGATCGTCGTCACCGGCATTCCCATCGCCTCCAAGTTCCTCCAGCCGATCGACGCGCTGGAGGTCCGTCGCCGCTACGGCCTGCGCGATGATCTGCCGACCTTGCTCGTGCTCGGCGGCGGCTTTGGCATGGGCCCCGTCGCGGAGATCCTTGCGGAACTCGACAAAGTGCCGGGCCATTTCCAGACGCTCGTCGTGGCCGGACGCAACGAGGCGCTGCGCCGCGAACTGGCCGTCCAGGACCGCGCCCACGCCACCGATGTGCTGGGCTTCAGCAAGAACATGCATGAGTTGATGACCGTCTCGGACCTCATCATCACCAAGCCCGGCGGCCTCACCTCGTCCGAAGCCCTCGCGCTGGGAAAACCGCTCTTCATCCTCAATCCCATCCCCGGCCAAGAGGCGGCGAACAGCGACTTTCTCCTCGCCCACGGCGCCGCGCTCAAGGCGAACCGCGTGGAGGACCTCGGCTTCCAGCTCAAGAAACTGCTCGCGTCGGATAAGCTGAAGGGCTTGGCGAAAGCGGCCAAATCCCTCGGCAAACCCACCGCCGCCCAGGCCGTGTGCGAAGCGACCTTGGCGCTCTTGGCCAACAAGGCCGGATCGAAGTAATCGTCCCCTGCCTCCGCATGAAACGTCGCCGCCCCTTCTGGCTCTGGCTCGCTCCGTTGCTCGGACTTGGGTTCGGCTTTTGGCTGTGGCTGACCGCGTCGCCGATCAAACGCGACGAACAGATCGTCTTCCTCCCCGCCCTTGGCCGCCAAACCACGAATGGTCTCGAAGTCTCGGTGAAGGGCTTTGTCTTCGAGCCGGAAGGTCGGCCCGGCGCGCGGTTGGCGGTGCGGAAGTTCTTGGGCCTGGACGAAGACACGCTGACCGCCGAAGAGCGCGCCCGCTTGGAAGAACGCACGCGCGCCTTCCTCATCGACACCGAGAGCCGCAAGGACATGCGCGTCCGCGTGGGCGACGTCGAACAGGATCTGGCTCCGACCGATGGCGACGGCGCGTTCGCCGGCACCGTGCTTCTGCCTGCGGCTTCCACTTCGCGGACAGTCACCGCAGTGCTGCCCGACGGCGATGCCCGCCGCTTCGAGGGCCGGATCGTCGTCGTGCCGCAGCGCGGCCTCTCGGTCGTCTCGGACATCGACGACACCATCAAGATCAGCCAAGTGCTCGAACGGCGGGAACTGCTGCTGAACACTTTCGTCCGCCCGTTCAAACCCGTGACCAACATGGCCGCGCTCTACCGGGACTGGCAGACACGGGAGAAGGCCACCTTCCACTACCTGTCGTCCAGCCCGTGGCAGCTTTTCCCGGCGCTCGACGGTTTCCTCCGCACCAACGGTTTTCCCGAAGGCTCCGTCCATCTTCGCGCCATCCGGCTCCGCGAAGAACTGTTCGGCGAAGGCTCCTCGCAGGAGCATAAGCTGACCGAACTCCGCCGCCTGCTTGGCGACTTTCCCGAGCGCGAGTTCGTCCTCGTGGGCGACTCCGGCGAACGCGATCCTGAAATCTACGGCACCATCGCCCGCGAGTTCCCCGGCCGCATCCGCCGCATCTTCATCCGCGACGTCACCGGCCAAGCCGCCGCCGCCCCGAGGTATCTCGACGCGTTCCGCGGGCTCCCGCCAGAGCGTTGGGAGATCTTCACCGAGCCCCAAACTCTGCGCGTGCCGTAGGAGGTTCCCGCTCCAGCCCTTCGACATTCAACGTTCGATGTTTCCCGCCTCTTCCCGCCGATCCACTTGCCGTCGTTCGTTGCGTCGTTGTAATCCCACTGCGTGACCACGCTGCGGAGCATCCAGATCGTCGGACGAATCGTGATCGGCCTCCTCTGGGCCGCGCTCTTGGCCTTCATCCTCGCCTGGGTCTTCCACTGGCCGCTGCCGGCCGGCATCGAACCCGAGCCCATCACCGTCCTGCTCAGCACCATCTCCCCCACCCTGACCGCACTGTTCGCCTGGGTGGAGAACCGCTTCAAAAAACAACAGGCCGAGCTGGAGGAGGAGCGATATTCCATCTCCCACGCCCTCGCCTACGGCTACGTCCACAACTACCTCGACCCCGCCGCGACCCATCTGCTCGACACCCATTCCGGCACCGGCACGCCGCCCCCGCCGCTCTACATCTACCTGCCGGAGGATTTGGAAGAGCTCGAACCCGCCGCCGTCCAGCGCACCTTGGCCCGCCTCCGCGCCAAAGGTTACTCGACCAAACCCGTCCAGTTGGAACTCAAGGACGCCCGCCCGCGCGACGTGCTCACGGTGATGAAGGACGGCGTGCAGCCCGCCTACTTCGACTTCCCCAACACGCTCCTCACCCTCCGCAGCCTCGTCGCCTACAAGCTCGCATCCCATCCCGGTGCCTACGACGACCACGCCCGCGACGAACTGGCCCGGACCTACATCCGCAAGTTCCGCCAGGAAGTGGACCGCCTCATCACGCGGAAGGGCTTGAAGGAACAGGTCCGGTTCACGGACCGGAACTTGGCGTTCCTGGAAGCGGCCTAACCCTGCTCACCGACATCTTTCCGCTGGTGCTTCCGGAAATTGCTGCCCTCCTCGCTTTGGAAACCAATCAACCCGACTTCCCAAATGGAGTCCCAAGGCAGCCCATATCGAGCAGCCTTGATCCATGGGACATAAATCCGTTGGGATTCGGTAGAGCGCCGATCTCCGATCCGGCGGGGAGAGGCGATAGACGGTTCACGCCGGGTCGGAGACCGGCGCTCCGGCGGGTTAGCGGGGATCGACGTGTTTGCGGAGGATGTCGCGGACCATCTCGGTCCAGCCGGGTTCGCGGTTCACGTCGAAGGCGAAGGCGGGATGGGCGGCGATCTTCATGGCGTAGTCGCGGCCGTTGAACGGATACCGGGTAGCCGCCGAGGTTACGAGGCGGATGTCCAAGATCGAACACGGATTGGCTCCTGGAAAATCCGCCTCCTCACGTCGGCGGCTACGTGAAGGGCGGGCAAATCCCAAAGTGATTCCGGCGGTAGCCCAAGGTTGGCGCGGAGCGGCCACATTGGGGCTTGGGCGGCAGGATGGCGGGCAACTCCAACGGAGTTGCGGCCTTGCGGGTGGACCGATGAGGCGGACGCAACCCGTTCCGGGTTGATGGATCTTGTGGCGGGTCACCCAGGGTAGCTCGTGCCGAGCAACCCTGGGCTATGGGGCGGAATCCCGTCGGAATTCGAAAGCCTCAACAATCAATTGATCCATCAGCCGAGACAAACGCTGTGTGAGACACCCACACATCACCGTCGCTCATTTCGTATTGGCCTCCTGCGGCCCCGCACAAGCCACTGGAACTTAAATCGGACACAATCCCCACCAAAGAGGCTTTGTAGTCACTACCCACTTTGAAAACTGGAGCGCCGCTTGCGCCACAAATTCGGAATGGTCCCTGTTCTCTTCCGTCAGGCCCTTTGTGGTGCAATGACTCTTTGGCCGAGTGGAGAACAAACCTATTATGGCTGGAATCGTGAACGACGTGGGATGCCATCACATAGTTCAACGAACGCCTACCAGCACCGGACCGGACTGTTTCCCCTGGAAATCCAACAAAGTGAACAATGTCTCCTTGCTTTGCTTTGGTCTCTTTCACGAATTGAAATGGCGCAAAGCGCCAAGCTTCCAAATCGTCGATCCCGTCGAATGTGAAGACAGCTAGATCCAAGGTTTTGTCAGTGGCAACTTCTCTGGGACTCTTCAGTTCTACCGCCGCAGATGGCTCAGAAAAAGACGGGTTATGGATCAAGTTAACCCACAAGCGCGACTGAGGCCGATTCCCACGAAATTTCTGCCACCCACTCCAAACGTGGTCGCAGGTTATCGCAAAACGCCGATAAGGAGTGCGAACGAGGCAGCAGGTTCCATTGTCGGCGAGAGGCTCTGGCGTTGGATTGCCCTCATTCCACCCCAGCAAGCAGGAGTGTTTTAGAGCAATCGTTTCTACGACGCCTTCCAACATGATCCGTTCGGCGAGCAAGCTCATTGCCCCGATCAAACCACGCCACAGATTAGGCAGCAATGAACTGCCCAGAACTAGTCGCCATCCAAAAGCTCCACCCTACTCCTTCAATTTCCGCTCCAGAATCTCCCCGACGAGCGCGGGGTTGGCCTTGCCCTTGGAGAGCTTCATGACCTGGCCTTTGAGGAAGTTGATGGCGATGACGTTGCCGGACTTGTAGTCGGCCACGGACTTCGGATTCGCGGCGATGGCGTCGTCGCAGAACTTCTCGATGGCGCCGGTGTCGCTGACCTGGGCGAGGCCCTTCTCCTGCACGATCGCAGCCGGGGCTTTGCCGGTGGCGAACATCTCGGCGAAGACGTCCTGCGCGATCTTGGTGCTGATCTTGCCGGTGTCCACGAGGTCGATGAGTTCGAGAAAGGATTCTCCGGGGAACTTCACGTCGGCCAGGGTGGTGCCGGATTCGGTCAGCTTGGCGCGGAGGTTGTTGATGACGAAGTTGGCGACGGCCTTGGGGTTCTTCGACTTCTTGGCGATGGGTTCGAAGTAGTTCCCCAGCGGCACGTCCCAGACGAAGGTCTGGGCGTCGGGTGCGGGGAGTTGGTAGTCGCGCATGAAGCGCTGCTTGCGGGCGAGCGGAAGCTCGACGACGCGCGTCCGCACGTCGGCCAGCCAGTCGTCGGTGGGCGCGACGGGCATGAGGTCGGGCTCGGGGAAGTAGCGGTAGTCGTGCGCCTGTTCCTTGGTGCGCATGACTTCGGTGATGCCGGCGGGATCGTCCCAGCGGGCGGTGCACTGGAAGAGCTTGCCGCCGGACTTGAGCACCTCGATCTGGCGAGGGATCTCGTATTCCAGCGCGCGGCGGGCGCCGGAGAAGGAGTTCATGTTCTTGATCTCGATCTTGGCGCCGAATTCCTTCTGGCCCTTGGGACGGACGGAGACGTTCACGTCGCAGCGGACCATGCCCTTTTCCATGTCGCAGTCGGACACGCCGCCGTAGCGGAGGATGTCGGTCAGGGCGTTGAGGTAGGCGTAAGCCATGTCCGGGCTGGTGATGTCGGGCTCGGAAACGATCTCCAGCAGCGGGACGCCGGCGCGGTTGAAGTCGACGCCGGACATGCGGTCGAAATGGAAGTTCTTGCCGACGTCTTCCTCCAGGTGCGCGCGGGTGATGCGGACACGGGAGATGCCGCCCTGGAACTCGAAGTCGACGTAGCCGTTGGCCGTGCTGGGCTTGTCGAACTGGGTGATCTGGTAGTTCTTGGGCGCGTCGGGGTAGAAGTAGTTCTTGCGGTCGAACTTGGCGAAGCGGGGGATCTCGCAGTTCAGCAAGAGGCCGGCGAGGACGGTCTGCTTGAGGGCTTCCTCGTTGGGCACGGGCAGGACGCCGGGGAGGCCGAGGCAGACGGGGCAGACGTTCGTGTTGGGCAGCGCGCCGAATTCGTTGGCGCAACCGCACCACATCTTGGACTTGGTCTTGAGCTGAACGTGCGTTTCGAGGCCGATGACCGCTTCGTATTCCATAATTTCGTGGCGGCGAATTAAGCACGGGCGCGGGCGGATGGACACGGATTTTTGCCCGGAGGCGGTC
>CAMLMI010000115.1 GCA_946480965.1 uncultured Verrucomicrobiales bacterium
GGGAAAGGGCTTTGCAGAGTCGGGCGCGTCGGACCGTCCTCATCGACCATGAACGTTGAACCCTTGCTGCAAGCCTCGGCCGCGAAGATGCGCGGCGCCCAAGTTTCCGAACCCGTCATCGCCGCCTTCGGCAGCGCGCTCACCCGGCTGGCCCGGGGCGACAAGGGACTGATGCCGGAAAGCACGATCCAGCCCGCGAAGGGCCTTCCTTCTTTGGAAAGCCTGCCCGCCGCCGAGTCCGCCGGGCTCATCGGGCAACTGGCGGTGATCAAGCTCAACGGCGGTCTCGGCACCGGCATGGGCTTAGATCGCGCCAAGTCGCTCATTCGCGTGAAAGGCGACGACACCTTTCTCGACCTGATCGCGCGGCAGATCCTGCATCTGCGGCAGCAGCCGGGCGCGAAAGGATTGGCGTTCTACCTGATGAACAGCTTCTCGACGCAGGCCGACACGTTGGAGGCCTTGCGCCAACGGCACCCGGCGTTGATGGCGAGCGGACCGGTGGATTTTCTCCAGAGCAAGGTGCCGAAGCTGGACGCGGCAACGTTGCTGCCGGTGGCTTGGTCGGCCGATCCGGAACTGGAATGGTGCCCGCCGGGACATGGCGACATCTATCCGTCGTTGCTCGCGTCGGGCCTGCTCGACGAACTGCTGGCCAAGGGAGTGAAGTATGCCTTCGTGTCGAACTCGGACAACCTGGGCGCGACGGTCGATCTGCGCTTGTTGAACCACTTCGCCGAGTCGGGCTTCTCTTTCCTGATGGAAGTCGCGACCCGCACGGCGGCGGACCGCAAGGGAGGTCATCTGGCGCGGCGCGCGTCGGATGGACGGCTCGTCCTGCGCGAAAGCGCGCAATGCCCGGCGGAGGACGCCGAGGCATTCCAAGACATCGAGCGCCACGGCTATTTCAATACGAACAACCTCTGGCTGCGGCTCGACCACTTAAAGACCGAGCTCGACCGCAACGGCGGAATGTTGCCGCTGCCCTTGATCTCGAACAGCAAGACGGTCGATCCCACGGACGCCGCGTCCACCAAGGTCGTGCAACTGGAGACGGCGATGGGCGCGGCCATCGAGTGCTTCCCGCACACCGGCGCGGTGGTGGTGCCGCGCAGCCGTTTCGCGCCGGTGAAGACCACGGCCGATCTGTTGGCGGTGCGCTCGGACGCCTATGAGATCACGGGTGATTGCCGGCTCCAGTTGGTGGCCTCACGGAACGGCGTGCCGCCGGTGATCGATTTGGACGGCAAGTTCTACAAGACGATGGGGCAGTTTGAACCGCTCTTCGAGCGCGGCACGCCGTCGCTGGTCCATTGCGACAAGCTCACGGTGAAAGGGCCGGTGGCTTTCGCATCCGGCGTGGTTTGCCGGGGCGCGGTGACGCTGGTCAATTCCTCCGGTGCGCCCAAGCCGGTGGCGGCGGGCGAATATCGCGACGCCGAATTCACGGTCTGAGCGTCATTGCTGCTGGGATCAGCCTCCATGGAAAACACGCCTTCCAGAACGGTGTTGCTGACGGGATTCGAGCCCTTCGGCGGCGAAGCGACCAATCCCTCGGCCTATGCGGTGCGCGCGTTGCACGGGCGGACGCTGGGCGGTTGCCGGGTGGAGGCGCGCGTGTTGCCGGTGGTGTTTGGCGTGGCCTTGAAGGAGCTGCGGGCGCATCTCCGGGAGCTGAATCCGTGTTTGGTGATCGCCACGGGACTGGCGGGCGGAAGGAAGGAAGTTTCGCTGGAACGGATCGCGATCAACGTGGACGACGCGCGCATCCCGGATAACCGGGGCGCGCAGCCGGTCGATCTGCCGGTGGAGGAGAACGGTCCGGCCGCCTATTGGTCCACGCTGCCGATCAAGGCCATCGTGGCCGAACTGCGCGCGCGGGACATTCCGGCGGGCGTTTCGCAGACGGCGGGCACCTTTGTCTGCAACCACGTCTTCTACGGGTTGATGCACGCACTGGCGCTGGCGGGCGGCGCGGCGCGCGGCGGGTTCATCCATCTTCCATATTCCTCCGACCAGGCGGCACGGCATCCGGGCGCGGCGGGACTGCCGCTGGAGACGATGATCGACGCGCTGGGCATCGCGGTGACGACGGCGCTGCGGGTGCGGGACGACGTGGTCTTCGCGGCCGGGGCGGAGAGCTAGGCGGAACGGCGGGGGATCAGGACTCGCGCCAAGGTAGCCAGGACCCCATGGGCAGGACGGGAAAAGTCCGGATTCCCTTGGCGCATCCTGCGGCCCGGGCGCGAGGACTGTTCCGCTTCCACGCAGGTTTTGGCTTGTCGTTCCGCCATGGGGCAAAGCAGCGTTTCGTCCAACAGCCAACCGGATGGGACGACGACCGGCATGCTCGCGGGTAGAAGCGGTGAAGCGACGGGTTCCGGGAATCGTCCACGGTGCGCAAGGATGGGGCCGTCTTGCGAACGCACGATGAAGCATCAAAAACAACTCTCCTTCTGGATCGGCCTTGCGCTCGTGGCGCTGGGATGCGGCGTTCTCCTCGGCTGGCTGCTGGGCATCGAAGTGCTGAAGAGCCTGGGGCCGGGGTTGGCGACGATGAAGCCGAACACGGCCGTGGGCTTCATCGTGGGCGGGGTCGGGCTTTGGCTGCTGGGCGATCCGACGGGGTCGGCCGGGCGGAGACGGGCGGGCCTTGCCTGCGGCGCTTTCCTGGCGGTGTTGGGCGGGGTGACGTGGTCGGAATATCTGTTCCTCTGGGACGCGGGGATCGACGACCTGCTCATGCCCACGGCCGCTGGGTCGGGCAAGATGTCGGGGGCCTCGGCGGTCTGCTCCCTGATGTCGGGTCTGGCGCTGCTGCTTCTGGACCGGAGGATCGGGAGCTTTTTCTGGCCGGCGCAGTGGCTGGCGCTGGGCGTGGCCACGGGCGGGTTGATGGGCGTGCTGGGCCACATCTTCGGGCCAGAGTTCCTCTACCGGGTCCTGGGGTTCGGCACGATGTCGCTGCACACGGCGGCCGGGTTCTCGCTGCTGGCCGTGGGGCTGGTGGTGGCGCGCCCGGACCACGGCTGGGCCCGGGAGCTGATGTCCGACGGCTTTGGCGGCGTGGTGGCGCGCTACCTGATGCCGGCGGCGGTGCTGCTGCCGCTCACCTTGGGAATGC
Organism: uncultured Verrucomicrobiales bacterium; assembly: GCA_946480965.1. Next base: position 3,125 of record CAMLMI010000115.1, read on the forward strand.
TGCGGCGGTTCGGGGAACGGAAGCAGTTCTTCGACGCGGGGCAGGGGACGCTGTTCTTCACCCTCGCCTATGTGGTGCTCTTCGTGGCGCTGATCTGGTGGCTGGCGGTGGTGCTGAACAACCTCGACGAGGCGAGGCGCGAGCGGGAGGAGCGCGCGCGCCTGCTCAACGAATCGCTGGAGGAGCGCGTGGCCGCCCGCACCGCGGAGCTGCGCGCGGCCAACGCCCGGCTGGAGACGGAGGCCGCGACGCGACGCGCGGCGGAGGAGGCGCACCGGCGCAGCGAGGAGCGGCACCGCTCGCTCATCGAGCAGTTGCCGCAGCTCGTCTGGACGTGCCTGCCCGACGGGCGTTGCGACTATCTCAGCCCGCAATGGGTGGCCTACACCGGCATCCCGGAAGCGCCGCAGCTCGGCTACGGCTGGACGGAACGGGTGCATCCGGACGACCGCGAACGCGCCACGTCCGCCTGGAAGGCGGCGTCCACGTCGGGCACGCCGCTGGACGTGGATTTCCGCATCCGCCGCGCGGACGGAGTTTACCGGTGGTTCAAGACGCGGGCGCAGCCGCTGCGGGACCAGGACGGGAAGATCATTTCCTGGTTCGGCACGAACACGGACGTCGATGACCAGCGCCGGGTGGAGGAGGAACTGCGCCGGCTGGGCCAGGAGCTGGAACAGCGTGTCGAGGCGCGGACGGGGGAGCTGGCGGACGAGGTGGAGGAGCGGCGGCGCACGGAAGAGGCGCTGGCGGTGGAGCGGGGCGTCTTGCGGGAGGTGCTGGAATCGGTGCTGTCCGGCCATTGGGACTGGGACCTGCGGACGGGCACGGAATATCTGAGCCCGCGCTTCAAGAGCATGTTCGGCTACGAGGACCACGAGATGGCCAACACGCCGGAGAGCTGGCAGCGGATCATCTTCCCGGAGGATCTGCCCGCGGTGCTGGACAATTTCCGGCGGCACGTGGAGTCGCACGGAGCGGTGCCGTTCTACAACGAGGTGCGCTACCGGCACCGGGACGGTTCCACGGTGTGGGTGATCTGCGCCGGGCGGGTCATCGAATGGGCCAAGGACGGCGTGGCGCTGCGCATGGTCGGCTGCCATGTGGACATCACCGGCATGAAGCGCGCGCAGGGCGAGGTGGAGGCGCTGACCCGGCGGTTGAAGATCGCCTCCGAGGGCGCCGGCGTGGGCATCTGGGAATGGGACGTGGTGGCGAACCGGCTGGTGTGGGACGACCTGATGTATCAGCTCTACGGCACCGACCGCAGCCGGTTCCCCGGCGCGGTGGAGGCTTGGGAAAACGCGGTCCATCCCGACGACAAGGAGGAGTCCATCCGCCGGGTGCAGCGCGCGCTCTCGGGCGAGGAGGGCTTCAACACCCGGTTCCGCATCCGCAGCGAGGACGGCACGGTGCGGCACATCCAGGCCCACGGCGTGGTCATCCGCGACGCGGCCGGGAAGCCGCTCCAGATGATCGGCACCAACTGGGACCTGACCGAACAGGTCGCGGCCGAGGCGGAGCTGCGGAAGAGCCGGGAACGGTTCCAGCGCCTCTTCGAGAGCTCGCCCGACGCCGTGCTGATCGTGGACCGGCCGGGGCGGATCGTGCAGGCGAACGGGCAGGCGGCGAAGCTCTTCGGCTACACGGTCGAGGAACTCTTGGCCCTGGACGTGGAGGCCCTGGTGCCGGAGCGGTTCCGGCAGCGGCATGTCGGGCACCGGGCGAACTTCCACGCCAATCCGCACGCGCGGCCGATGGGCGTGGGGCTCGACCTCTTCGGTCGGCGCAAGGGCGGGGAGGAGTTCCACATCGACCTGCTGTTGAGCCCGATGGAGGACGAGGGGCAGCCGCGCGTGATGGCGGTGGTGCGCGACATCTCGCAGCGCAAGGAGACGGAGGCCGCTCTGCGGGTGAGCGAGGAGCGGTTCCGCAACGCGGTGAAATACTCCGCCATCGGCATGGCGCTGGTGTCCACGGACGGGCGCTGGCTCCAGGTGAACAGCGCGCTCTGCGAGATCCTGGGCTATGAGGAGGACGCGCTGTTGAAGCTGACCTTCCAGGACCTCACGCATCCGGACGACCTGGGCGACGACCTGGCCCATGTGGCCGCGCTGCTGGCCGGGGAGATCACGAACTACCAGATGGAGAAGCGCTACCTCCGCGCCTCGGGCGGCACCGTCTGGGCGCACCTCAACGTCTCGCTCGTGCGGCGGCCGAGCGGCGAGCCGGAGCATTTCGTGGCGCAGATCCAGGACGTCTCCGAACGGGTCCGGGCGCGGGAGGATCTCGAGCGCGCCGTGGCGGAGCTGGAGCGCTCCAACCGTGATCTCCAGCAGTTCGCCTACGTGGCTTCGCACGATCTCCAGGAGCCGCTCCGCGCGGTGGGCGGTTGCGCGGACATTCTGCGCGTGCGCTACCGGGGCAAGCTGGATGCCCGGGCCGACGAGCTGATCCACCACGTGGTGGACGGGGCCCAGAGGATGCAGCGGCTGATCCATGACCTGCTCGACTACTCGCGCGCCGGCCGCCAGGAGTCGGAGCTGGAGTCCGTGGACCTGGCGGCGGCCATGGCCGAGGCGCTGGCCAATCTCCGCAGCCCCATCGAGGAGTCCGGCGCGGAGGTGCGGGTCGGGCCGTTGCCGGTCGTCCAAGGGTATTCCGGGCGGCTGGTGCAGCTGCTCCAGAACCTCGTGGGCAACGCGCTGAAGTATCGCTCCGAACGCGCCCCGGTGATCGAGATCTTCACCGAGGAGCCGCAGGGGACCGGCATGTGGAGGGTCTCGGTGCGGGACAACGGCATCGGGATCGAGTCCCGCTATTTCCACAAGATCTTCGGCATCTTCCAGCGGCTCCACACGCGTTCCCAATACGAAGGGACCGGCATCGGGCTTGCGGTCTGCAAGCGCATCGTCGAAGCTCACGGCGGAGAGATCGGGGTGGAATCGGTCCCGGGAGCGGGTTCGACCTTCCACTTCACGCTTCCCAAGAGCGGGGTCGATGGAGCATCGACGGGGAGCCGGAGCGAAATCGGAAACTGAAGCGAGACCACCCATGCAAGGCCAGCCCATTGAGATTCTGCTGATCGAGGACAGCCCCACGGACCGCTTCCTCGCGGAGGAGGCGCTGCTCCAGGCCAAGATGGCCAACCGGGTCCATGTCGTGACGGACGGGGAGCAGGCCATCCAGTTTCTGAGAAAGAAGGAACCCTTCCTCCAGGCCGTCCGGCCCGACCTGATCCTGCTGGACCTGAACCTGCCGAAGAAGGACGGCCGCGAGGTGCTGCGGGAGATCAAGGAGGACCCGGGCCTCAAGGTGATCCCGGTTGTAGTATTGACGACTTCACGGGCGGAGGAGGACATCCTCAAGAGCTATGGCTTGCACGCGAACTGCTACATCACGAAGCCCGTGCAGTTCGAGGAATTCAAACGCATCGTGATGAGCATCGAAGATTTCTGGTTCGCGGTGGTCAAGCTACCACCCCGAAAGGAGTAAGCGACGTTTCCTCGGGGCGCGCCGAACGGAGCACCGGTGCCGGGCAAGAAAGAGAAAGGCATTCGCGAATGAGCACAAAACAGCGCTCGATCGAAATCCTGCTGGTGGAGGACAGCCCGACGGACCGCCTGATCGCCTCGGAGGCGCTGGCGCAGGCGCGGCTGATGAACAACCTCCACTGGGTGGCCGACGGCGTGGAGGCGATGGACTTCCTGCGGCGAGCGGGCCACTATCTGACCGCGCCCCGGCCGGATCTGATCCTGCTGGATCTGAACCTGCCCCGGAAGGACGGCCGCGAGGTGCTCCAAGAGATCAAGCAGGACCCTGCCCTGCGGTTGATCCCGGTGGTGGTCATGACCACCTCCAAGGACGAGGCCGACATCCTCCGCGCCTACGGACTCCAGGCCAACTGCTTCATCGCGAAGCCGGTGGCGTTCGACGCGTTCGCCTCGGCCATCCGGGCGATGGAGACTTTCTGGTTCGAGGTCGTCACCCTGCCCCGAAAGCCCGACGAAATCGCCGCCGCTGTCGGACGGCGAGAACCCGGCATGGCCAAGGCGGCGCTCGGCGACCGCATTCGCGTGCTGGTCGTGGAGGACAACCCGACGGACGTGCTGCTGCTGCGTGCCGCGCTGGAGAAGGGATTGGCCCCGAAGTTCGAGACCTTCGTCGCCTCCACCCTGGCGGAGGCCCTGGTGCTGGTGAAGTCCGGCGAGTTCGACGTGATTCTGAGCGACCTGGCCCTGCCCGACAGCGAAGGGCTTGATTCGGTCAGGCAATTGCTCGTCGCCGCGCCCCGGATACCGCTGCTCGTCCTGACCGCGAACGACGACGAGCGGATGGGCATCGCCGCCGTGATGGAAGGGGCGCAGGACTACATGCAGAAGGGGCCGGACCAGATCCGCACCCTCGCACGGACCCTGCGGCTCACCGTGGAGCGGGTGCGGATGGAGCGCCTGCTGCACCAGTCGCAGCGGCTGGAAACGGTCGGCCAACTGGCCGGCGGCGTGGCCCATGACTTCAACAACCTTCTCACGGTCATCAACGGCCACGTGGGCCTGATCTCCGACCTTCCGGGCCTGCCGCTGGACGTGCGGGAGTCCCTCGGCGAGATCGGGGCGGCGGTGTCCCGCGCGGCCAGCCTCACGCGGCAGTTGCTGACCTTTTCCCGCCAGCAGCCGGTGCGGCGGAGGGCCATCGACCTCAATGCCGTCATCGGCGACCTGCATAAGCTGCTTTCCCGGCTGATCGGCGAGCACGTGCGGATCGAGCTCCAACTCGCGGGCGATCTCCCCGCGATCTTCGCCGATGTGGGCATGGTCGAGCAGGTGGTGATGAACCTCGCGGTCAACGCCCGCGACGCGATGGAGTCGGGCGGCAAACTCACCATCCGGACCGATGTGGCGGAGCTGCGCGACGGCGACAGCGCCTTCGGCGTGCAGGGGCGCGACGGCGCCTTCGTGCGGCTGACGATGGCCGACACGGGCTGCGGCATGTCGGCCGAAGTGCGGAAGAAGATCTTCGAGCCGTTCTTCACCACCAAGGAACCGGGGAAGGGGACCGGGCTCGGCCTCGCGACCGTCTATGGCATCATCCAGCAGCACGAAGGCTGGATCGATGTGGAGAGCCAGGTCGGGCGCGGTTCCAGGTTCGCCATCTTTTTCCCGGTCCATTCGGAGCCGGTTGCTCCGTCCAAGGCCGTCGGCTGGGCCGCCACCGCGCCCGGCCGGGGGGAAACGATCCTCGTGGTCGAGGACGAGGACGTCCTGCGCTCGGTGCTGGAGACCACCTTGAGCCGGGCCGGCTACCGGGTGCTCATGGCCTCTTCGGGCCCCGACGCCCTGGCCCTGTGGCGCGATGCGCGGCTCAAGGTCGATCTGGTCGTCACCGACATCGTCATGCCGGGCGGCATGACCGGGGTGGACCTGATGGAGGAGATCCGGCGCGAGACCCCCGGCATCAAGCACATCTTCGTCAGCGGCTACAGCACGGAGTTCTACCGGGGCCGCCAGACGTTCGTGGAGGGGGAGAACTTCCTGCAAAAGCCCTATTCGCTGGCGGGCATGACGCAGTTGATCCGGGCCAAGCTCGACGGCAAGCCGGCCGTCGCGGTCGCGATGGTCTGAGGCGGAACGCCGCGCTGGAAAGGGCGCTGGCCAACGGGAGGCCGACGGGCGGAGGCGTGAGAAAGAAGGGCCCGGTTTTCTGCTCCCCAAGGATCGAACCCGCGGTGCAAGCTCCGGCCGATGATTCCCTCCGAGCTCCGCGAGAACTTCGTGATGGCGATGCGGGCGGTCGCCGCGCACAAGCTGCGCTCGGCCCTCACGCTCCTCGGGGTGGTGGTCGGCGTGTTCTCCATCATCGTCGTCATGACCGCCATCCGCGTGCTCCAGGGCAGCGTGGAGGACACCCTCAGCGGCTTCGGATCGGACGTGTTCGTGGTCCAGCGGACGCCCGCCATCAGCTTCGGCGGACCGGAGGCCTGGGAGAAGATCCGGAGGCGCGAACGCATCACCGTCGATCTCGGCAACCGTGTCCGGGAACGCGCCTCCTTGGCCAAGGCGGTCGGCATGGAGGAGGATTTCTGGGCCGGAGAAGTGTCGTCCCGCAACGCCAGGAGCGCCCCGACCGTGCCGCTGAACGGGCTGACGCCCGAAGGCTTCGCCGCGCGGGTGCTGGACATCGAGCAGGGCCGGGCCCTGAACCTTTCCGACGAGGAAAACGCCCGCCATGTCTGCGTCATCGGCCACAAGCTCGCGCAAACGCTCTTCCCCTTCGGCTCGCCGCTCGGCGAACAGGTCAAGGCCGACGGCGTGGGCTACACCGTCGTCGGCGTGCTCGAGTCCAAGGGCGCGATGCTCGACAGCGCGCAGGACAACCAGGTCATCATCCCGCTCTCGACCGGCCTGAACCGCTACAACCGCCGCGCCTCGCTCAGCATCCTCGTGCAGGCTCACAGCCAGGAACTCTACGCCGACACGATGGAACAGGTCCGGGGCATCCTCCGCGCCGCCCGCAAGGTGCCGCCCGGCCAGCCGGACGACTTCGAGCTGTTCTCCAACGATTCGCTCATCGGCCAGTTCCGCCAGATCACCTTCGCCCTGCGGCTCGGGGCCGCGTTGATCTCGTCCATCGCCCTTGTCACCGCCGGGATCGGCATCATGAACATCATGCTCGTCTCCGTGACCGAGCGGACCCGCGAGATCGGCATCCGCCGGGCCATTGGCGCGAAGAAGCGCAACATCATGACGCAGTTCGTCACCGAGGCGGTGTTCCTCTGCCAGTTCGGCGGCATCCTCGGCGTTCTCCTGGGCATCGCCGGGGGCAACGCGGCTTCGGTCTTTTTCGGGGTGCCACCGGTGATTCCGTTCGACTGGGCCCTGATCGGGTTGCTGCTCTGCTCGGCCATCGGCGTCGTCTTCGGCACTTATCCCGCCTACAAGGCGGCGAACCTCGATCCGGTGGAAGCCCTGCGCTACGAGTGATTGGGGATCAGCGGGTAATGCCTTGTTGAAGGTGTCCTGGCAGGTGGGATCGGTTGGTGGAAATTGCACAAGATTGTGCCACAAGGGCGCAAAATGGGTGCGGATAATCTTGGTTAAAAAGAGGTCAATTTGACACAGAACTGAACTGCAATTATCGGAGGCACCATGAACTTTGATCGCTACACCACCAAGTCCCAACAGGCCTTGCAGGAGGCGCAGAACATTGCCCGTCAGCTTTCGCATCAGCAGCTCGACGGCGATCATCTGCTGGCCGCGCTGGCCACCGAGGAAGACACGATCGTCCCCGAGATTCTGCGTCGGCTGAAGACCGAGCCCGGGGTGCTGGAACGGGAGTTGGACGAGGAGTTGAACCGCCGCGCCAAGGTCCAGGGCACCAGTTCGGCCGACATCTACCTCTCGCCCGATCTGAAGAAGGCGTTGGACGCCGCCGAGGACGAAGCCAAGAAGCTGAAGGACGACTACGTCAGCGCCGAGCATCTGCTGCTCGGGCTCATCGCCCACGGTGGCAGCGGGCTGAAGAAAATCTTCCAGAAGCACCAGGTCACCCGCGACGCCGTGCTCAAGATCCTCGCCGAGGTGCGGGGCAACCAGCGCGTCACCGACCAGAATCCCGAGGAGAAATTCCAGGCGCTGGAGAAATACGGGAAGGACCTCACCGCCTTGGCCAAGGCGAACAAGATCGACCCCGTCATCGGTCGCGACGACGAGATCCGCCGCGTCATGCAGGTGTTGACCCGTCGCACGAAGAACAACCCCGTGCTCATCGGCGAACCCGGCGTCGGCAAAACCGCCATCGCCGAAGGGCTGGCCCGCCGCATCGTCAGCGGCGACGTCCCGGAGTCGCTGAAGAACAAGCGGCTCGTGGCGATGGACCTCGGCGCGATGGTGGCCGGGGCGAAGTATCGCGGTGAATTCGAGGACCGGCTGAAAGCCTTCCTCAAGGAGGTCACCTCGGCGGAAGGAAAGATCATCCTCTTCATCGACGAGCTGCACACGCTGGTCGGAGCGGGCAAGGCGGAGGGTTCGGCCGACGCCGCGAACATGCTCAAGCCCCAGCTCGCGCGCGGCGAACTGCGTTGCATCGGCGCTACCACGCTCGACGAGTATCGCAAATACATCGAGAAGGACCCCGCGTTGGAGCGGCGTTTCCAGCCTGTCATGGTGGATGAACCGAGCGTCGAGGACACCATCGCGATCCTGCGCGGATTGAAGGAGCGCTACGAGGTCCACCACGGCATCCGCATCCAGGACGCGGCGCTCGTCTCGGCGGCGACGCTGTCGAACCGCTACATCACCGATCGGTTCCTGCCCGACAAGGCGGTCGATCTGATGGACGAAGCGGCCTCGCGCCTGCGCATGGAGCTGGATTCCAAGCCGACGGACATCGACAAGCTGGATCGCCAGATTCTCCAGTTCGAGATCGAGCGGACGTCGTTGGCCAAGGAGAAGGACGCGGCCAGCAAGGAGCGCTTGCAGAAGCTCGACGCGGACCTCGCCAACCTGAAGGAAGAGTCCCGCAAGCTCACCGCCCAATGGCAGAACGAAAAGGCCGCCATCGATGCCGTCAGCGTGGTCAATGCCCAGTTGGAACAGGCCCGGACCGAGCTGGAGCAGGCCCAGCGGCGCGGGGATTTGAACAAGGCCGCCGAGATCCAATACGGCAAGATTCCCGAGCTGGAGAAGAAGCTCGCGGGCGTCGAGAAACAGTCCGCGACCACCGCCAAGCAGTCGTTGCTTCGGCAGGAAGTCACCGAGGAGGACATCGCCAGCGTGGTCGGTTCTTGGACCGGCATTCCCGTGACCAAGTTGCTCGAAGGCGACCGCGAGAAGCTGGTGAAGATGGAGGAACGCCTCGGCAAACGGGTTGTCGGCCAGAAGCAGGCGATCGTCGCCGTGGCCAACGCCGTCCGCCGCGCGCGCAGCGGCTTGCAGGACCCGAATCGGCCCATTGGTTCGTTCATCTTCCTCGGTCCCACGGGCGTCGGCAAAACCGAGCTGGCCAAGGCGCTTGCTGAATTCCTCTTCGACGACGAGCAGGCGATGGTGCGCATCGACATGAGCGAATACATGGAGAAGCACTCCGTGGCCCGGCTCATCGGCGCGCCTCCCGGCTACGTCGGCTACGACGAGGGCGGTCAGCTCAGCGAAGCCGTGCGGCGTCGGCCCTACAGCGTCGTCCTCTTTGATGAGATCGAGAAGGCGCACCACGACGTCTTCAACGTCCTGCTCCAGGTGCTGGACGACGGCCGGCTCACCGACGGCCAAGGCCGCGACATCGACTTCAAGAACACGGTCATCATCATGACCTCGAACATCGGTTCGC
>CAMLMI010000116.1 GCA_946480965.1 uncultured Verrucomicrobiales bacterium
GATCTCGCCGTCACCGGCCACGGCCTGGACGGCCATCTCGAAGTCGTTGCCCCAGCTTCCGGTGTAGCCGGCACCAGTTGGGAACTGGTTCAGACTTCCGGGGATCGCGTTGGTAATAACCCCGAAGAAACCGCCGTTGTTCGCCCCGCCGGTGCCGGTGAAGCTTCCAGTGGTCCGAGTGGGCTGGGAAAGGCTGACCCCGTAGTTGAGCGAGTCGTTCACGCTCACTTCCATGATGATCGACTCGATCAGCACCTGGGCGAGCACGACGTCGATCTTTTCGATGATGGCCTTGACCATGACCATGTCGGCGTCGCTGGCGAAGACGAGCAGCGAGTTGGTCCGCTCGTCGGCGATGATCTTCACGTTGCCGAGGATCTCGAAGTCGCCCGAGCCGGCGGCCCGTTGGATGATGTTCCGCAGGTTGTTCTGGAAGTTGCCGGCTCCGGCCAAGCCTCCACCACCCTGGAAGGTGTTCACCCCACCCCGGTTGGCCGTGTTCTGGAAGCTATTGACCTGGTTTCCGCCAAAGGTGGAGGTGGTGCGGCCGCCGCCGAAGGTGGAGGCTCCGCCCGCGCGGTTGGCCGTGCCGCCGAAGCTGCCGGAGCGCGCGCCACCCAGGCCCGAGGTGCGCTGGGACTGGCCAACGGTGGTGCCGGAGCCGCTGGGGCTGAGGGTGCCGAGCACGTTGGCGATGTCGGCGGCGAGCGCGTATTTGATGGGGATGATCTCGGGCTTCACCTCCATCTCGTTGATGGTGTCGATCCGCTCGATCACCTCCAACATGCGCTTCACGTTTTCCGTGTAGTCGCGCAGCACCAGCGTCTGGGTGCTGGGGATCTGGATGATGCTGGCCGGGGTCTTGGCGAAGGAGCTGATGGCGGAGAGCACCTCTTCCATGCTCGCATACTTGAGCTGGACGATCTGCTGGATGACGGCACCGGAGGAGGGGAGTTCGTCGGCCTTGAGCTTGGAGAACTCGCCGCCCGCGCCGGCCACGCCGCTGTCGGGCACGACCTTCACGAACTTGTCGCCGACCGGCACGAGGGTGATGCCGTTCATGCCGAGGGAGGTTTCCAGGAAGACGATGGCTTCCTTGGTCGTCATCGGCCGGGGCGCCTTCAACGGGATCTTGGTCTCGGAGTTCAGCGTCAGCGGGGAATTGGGTCCGCCGAGGATGGGAACCTTGCCGACGAGCTCGAAATACTTGTCCAGCACCTGGGCCAAGGGGAGGCCTTCGGAGCTGAAGCGGATGGACGGCACCTCGGAATCGCCGGAGGCCGCCGCTTCACCGGGTTGCGCGGGCAGGACCGCACCGGCCACAGGCGGCGTGGCGGTGGGATTGGACGGCGGAGCCACGACGTTGGCTTCGTTCGCCAGAACGACGGTGGGCGCGGGCGTGGTCGTTGGCGGGACGGGCAGGGAGGGAAGCGTCGGCGCGGCCGTGCTCGGCTGCGGAGCGGGCGTCTGGGCCTGCGGCGTGGCCGGAGCGGTTCCGCGATCCGGGAATTGCCGCCGGGTGGGCACGGTCCGGGTGGGGCTGTTCGTCCCCGGCGTCCCGGCGGGCGGGGGCGGAATCGTCGGGGGATTCTGCGCTCCGGCGTCGAGGGCGAGGAGCGATCCGAGAAGGAGGGCGGCGGGGGTTTTCACGGAAATCATTTGTTGGCGGCGGTGGTCGCCGGCTTCTTGGTGAGGCTGTTCTTCTGGAAGCTCGCGGTGAGCGTGAGGGTGCCGGAAAGCTTGGTCTTGGTGGCGTCGGGCTTGAGGTTCATGTCACGCACGCGGATGAGGGACTTCCCGGTGCTGATCTCGTGGAGAAAGTTCACCAGCGCTTTTTCCTCCGCGCTGTCGAAAGTGACGCTGACCGACTGTTCTTCGAAGACATCCGTGGGTGAAGCGGTCGTGGCTGCACGCCCGGAGGCCTGGACGCTGCGGGGTGTGATGCCGTTGGCGGCAAGGGTCGATTGGACCGTGCGGATGAGCTGGACGGCGTATTCCTCGGGCAGGATTGAAGCCCCGGTATCTTCCAATTCGCGGAGACGCTGCTCATATCCAGCCGGTCCCTTCACGCGGCCGATTTCCTCTTGATAGGTGATCCAATCCTGGGTGGCGAATTTGATGGCTCTCTGCGTCTTGGCCCATTCGGGAAAGAGCGGGAATACGAACCAAAAGTTGAGCAGGACGAAGACGACCATCGCAATGGCGACGACGATGCGGATCTCGTGCGGCTTGAGGTTCAGTTTTTCGAGGTAGCGGATCATGGCGTGTCCTCCCCGATGGTGACCTCGAAGTTCCAGTTCAACATGCCCGCACCGCCCGCGCCGGACTGGCGCATGTCGGGCGGGGACACGGAAACCTTCTGGCCGTTGATCGTGGTCTTGGCCAAGCGTTCGTTGTAATCAATGACCTGTGTGGATGCATCGGACGAGGCGGTGCCGGATAGGGTCATCTTTTTGCCCCGGGAGATTACCAGCCACGAAAGCTGCAGTTCCGGCGGCAGATCGACCGCCGCGGTCTTCCAGGCGTCGAGCGCGGCGAACTTGAGGTTGGCCTGTTGTTCCAGCACTTCGACGCGCTTCCGCATCTGGAAGGCGTTTGTATAGCTGCCGGCAATCTCTTTGACGGCGGCCTCGATTCGTTGGCGTTGGTATTTCACCACCTGCAGCGCGGCGATGTAGATCACGACGCCGACGACATACGCACCGAGCACCGCGCCGAGCGCACCGATCCAGAGGCGGTTGTTGAGCTGCTGCTGGTAGGATAGGGCGCGTTCCGACGGGACGAGCGGGGCGGCATTGCCGGAGCGGACGGCGCGCTCGACGGTCCGGGTGGCGAGTTCGACGGCACCGAGGGCGGGGTGCGGCTCCGGAGATCGGCCGAGCGCTTCGGCGACCGCCGGTTCCCAATCATGGATGGTCTCCGGTCCGCCGACGATGTGCCAGACTGGCTCCGAGAGGAGCCAGCCTTCCAGTTCACCGGCCCATTGGATCTGCGCGATCTGGTTGCGCAGGGCCTTGGCGCGGTCGGCGGGGGTGGCCGTGCCGAGGAGGGAGACGTTCTGCCAGGCGCCGTTGGCCCACCAGGCGGCGAGCACAGTCTGGGCGTTCAACGGCAGGAGCCAGGCGCTGTCGCCGGTGGGCTGGAGCGCCAGCAACTGGTCGATGACGGGGAAATCGAGCCGGTCGGCGTTGAAGCCCCGGGTTTCGAGGCGGCCGAGGAACTCCTCGATGCCGCTGCGGGGCTGGATGGCGAGGAGGATGGTCTGCTGGCCTTCCGAGCCGCCGGGCAGGCGCGCATGGGTCCAGACGACCTGGCTGACGGGCAGGGGGGAGAGCTTCTCCAACTGGAGCTCGAGCATCGGGGCCAGATCGGCCTCGTCGCAGAGGGGGAGCTGAAGGGCGCGGAGGTAGAGGCGGTCGGCCGGGAGCCAGGCGATGTTCAGCCGCTTCTGGACGGCGGCCCGCCAGTCCTTGCCGACGAGCTCCTGGTCGAGGGTGCCGTCTTCCGCGACCGGCTGTTCGGAGCGCAGCTGCGGTTTCTGCTTCTCGACGGCGAAATGCAGCAGGCGGCGCGGATGGTCGGGGCGGACATCGAGCACGTTGGCCACGGGCCAACGGGCGGCGGGGGGGGACTTCAGCTTTTCACCCATACTTCAGTGCGGCTGTCGTCCACGAGCGATTTCATGTGTTCCTCGGACTGGGTGACGCGGAGGACTTCCTCCACGGTGGTGATGCCCTTCTTGACCTTGTGCCAGCCGTCCTGGCGCAGGTTCCTCATGCCGCCCTCCATCGCCTTCATCGCGATGTTCGAGGCGGGTGCGCGCTGCATGACCAGCGGCCGGAGCGCCTCGGTGACGACGAGCAGTTCATGGATGCCCTGTCGGCCCTGGTAGCCGAGCATGCGGCACTCTTCGCAGCCGGTGCCCTTGTAGAACGTCGTCGAAGCGATGTCCTGGGCGGGGAACCCGATCTTGCGCAGGTAGCCCGGGTCCACCGTGTGCGGGGTCTTGCAGTGCGGGCAAATGGTGCGGACGAGACGCTGCGCCATGATGGCCTCGACCGACGACGCCACGAGGAACGGCTCGATGCCCATGTCCACCAGACGGGTGAAGGCGCTGGGCGCATCGTTCGTGTGCAACGTGGAGAAGACCAAGTGACCGGTGAGCGAGGCGCGGATGGCGATCTCGGCGGTCTCGGAATCGCGGATTTCGCCGACCATCACCACGTTCGGGTCCTGGCGCAGGATGTGGCGCAGGCCCATGGCGAAGGTCAGGCCGATGTCGGAGCGGACGGCGATCTGGTTGATGCCCTTCAGCTCGTATTCGACCGGTTCCTCGATCGTGATGATTCGCTTCGTCACCGAGTTGATCGTGCTGAGGAAGGCGTAGAGCGAGGTCGATTTGCCGGAACCGGTCGGGCCGGTCACGAGGAAGATGCCGTGGGGCTTGAGGATCAGCTCGCGGATCAGCTTGTCCTCTTCGGGATTGAACCCAAGCTTCTCCAGGCTGAAGAGGATCTTGCCGCGCATCAGCAGACGCAGCGAAACCGACTCGCCATAGACCGTGGGCACGGTGGAGACGCGGATGTCGATCTCCTCGCCCTTGATGCGGACATTGATGCGGCCGTCCTGCGGCAGGCGCTTCTCGGCGATGTTCATGCCCGACATCACCTTGATGCGGGAGATCAGCGCGGCCTGGTAGCGCTTGAGCTGCGGGGGCATCGGCGTCTGGTTCAGGATGCCGTCGATGCGGTAGCGGATGCGGAGCTCGTCTTCCTGCGGCTCGAAATGGATGTCGGTGGCGCGAGTCTTGTAGGCCTCCCAGATGATCTGGTTGACGAACTTGATGATCGACGCCTCCTGGTCGTCCTCGGTGATCTCCTTGTTGTCGCCGACGACCAGCTCCATCGGATCGTCCTTGGAGATCTCGTCGAGGGTCTCGGCGCCGACGCCGTAGTATTTCTTCAGCGTCTTCTCGATGTCGGCGCTGGTGGCGAGGGCGAACTGGACCGGCCCACGGGCGTCGAACTGGACGGCTCCGAGCATCCCGGAATCGAACGGATTGCTGACCGCGACGGTCAGGACACCGTCTTCCAGCACCGCCGGCATGGCGTTGTATTGGAAGGCGACCTTGGTGGAGATCTTGGCGCGGGCCTCGGCGGGGATGTCGAGCTTGCCGAGGTCGAGCACGGGCCAGCCGAGGGCCTGACCAAGGGTCTTGAGGAGCTGGTCCTCGGCCACGCCGCGCTCGCGGGCGATGAAGGCGAGGAGGGTTTCGGAGCCGCCGTTCTCGGCGGCGGCGCGCCAGGCCCGCACCCACTCGGCGAACTGGTTCGCCGTGGCTATCCCCTGTTGCTCCAGGATGTTCTTGATTGAAAGCAGTGCCATGTGGCCGGGTCGGTTTCGCTTAGGAAACGCGCGACGCTAGGAAAAGTTTCGGCCGAGTTCCAAGGAATTAACGGGTCAAACTTGCCCAGGTGGCTGCGGAGAGGAGGCGCGGGACCCACGTCCCGAAGGCGGGTTGTGGCGGCCAACATGCGCCTCCGGGTTCGATGATCTGCACCGGGTTCCTGCCCCGCAGGCCGGAATCCTGTTCGCAAGTTTGAGAGGGGAAATTTCTCAAGTTTGGGATCGAGCCGCCGATGCCCACCCATCTTGAACTCAAGTCTTTCGCCGATCCAAGGAAGCGACCTGGCAAACCAGTCGGCTGTGCCATGCGCGCTGCGGATTCAGCCAATATCCATCTTGATCGGTCTGTTCGCCTGCTTCCTGATGCTTGCTGCTGTTCCGGCAACACGGGCAGACACCGTCATCACGACCTTCGCGGGCAATCCGATCCCCACGGGCACGGCCACCAACATCGGCCAAGCCGCCAACGGCCTCGTGGTCGATTCCTCCGGCAACATCTACGTCGCCGATGCCAGCAACCACGCGATCCGCAAAATCAATCCCACGAACGGCATCTCCACCGTCATCGCCGGCACTGGTCGTTCGGGATTCTCCGGCGATGGTGGTGCCGCCACCAGCGCCCAGCTCAACAGTCCCAGGGGCGTCGCCCTGGACGCTTCGGGCAATCTTTACATCGCGGACACGAGCAACCACCGCATCCGCAGGATCGACACCAACGGCACGATCACGACCTTTGTCGGCAACGGCACCGGCACTTTCGGCGGCGACAACGCCGATGCCACGGCCGCGCGGGTGAATTCTCCGCAGGGCGTCGCCGTGGACAGCTCCGGCAATGTTTACATTGCCGACACCAGCAACAACCGCGTCCGCAAGGTCACCCTCGGCTCGACCAACATCATCACGACCGTCGCCGGCAACGGCACCGGCGGATATCTCGCCGACAACGTCGCGGCCACCAGCACGCGCATCAATTCTCCCCGTGGGGTCGTTGTGGACACTTCGGGGAATCTCTACATCGCGGATACCAGCAACAACCGTATCCGCATGGTCAGCACCAACGGCACGATCACGACCTTTGCCGGCACCGGCACCGCCAGCTTCAGCGGTGACGGAGGCGCGGCCACCAGTGCGGCAATCCGCGCACCGCAGGCCGTCACTCTCGACAGCTCGGGCAATCTCTACTTCGCCGACACGACCAACCACCGCATCCGCAAGGTCACCCTCGGTCCGACCAACATCATCACCCCGCTCTCCGGCACCGGCGCCGCCGGTTTCAGCGGCGACGGAGCGGCTGCGACCAGCGCCCAGGTGAGCAGCCCTGCTGGCATTGCGGTGGACAGCTCGGGCAACGTGTATGTCGGCGATACCGGCAATGCACGCGTCCGCATGATCGGAGCCGACAGCAACATTTCAACCGTGGCCGGAACGGGCAGCACCAGCTACGGCGGCGACGGCGGGGCGGCCACCAGCGCGCAGTTTTCCACGCCGCAGGGCGTCGCCGTGGACAGCGCCGGCAACATCTACCAGTCGGATTCGGGCCAGCACCGCATCCGCAAGATCGACACCAGCGGCAACATTTCCACCTATGCCGGAACCGGCACTGCCGGATTCAGCGGCGACGGCGGACCTGCCGCCGGCGCGCAATTGAACACGCCGCTCGGCATAGCCATCGACGCCTCGGACAACCTCTACATTGCTGACGGGAACAACAACCGGATCCGCAAGGTGGACAGCAGCGGCACGATCACGACGTTCGCCGGCACGGGCACCGGCTCTTACGGTGGCGATGGCGGAGCGGCCACCAACGCACAGCTCTTCGGCGTCTTCGGCGTCGGCGTCGATGGTTCCGGTAACGTTTATATCGGCGATACCGGCAACAACCGGATCCGCAAAGTAGACACCAACGGAACGATCACGACGTTCGCCGGAACCGGATCAAGCGGCCTGAGCGGTGATGGTGGCTCTGCCACGAACGCGCAGATCTACACGCCGATGCAGGTCGGCTCCGACAGCTCGGGCAACATCTATTTCGTGGATTACAACAACAGCCGGATCCGAAAGGTGGCGACCGACGGCACGATCACGACCTACGCGGGCACCAGCGCCGGCAACAGCGGTGACAATGGCGCGGCCGTGAGCGCGCAGCTCAACTCACCTCGGTCTCTGGCCGTCGATGCTTCGGGCAACGTCTATATCGCTGACACCAGCAACCACCGGGTCCGCAAGGTCGATACCAACGGTATCATCACCACCTTCGCAGGAACGACCTCCGGCTTCAGCGGCGACGGCGGCGATCCCGCCAGTGCGCAACTGAGCAGCCCGCAAGGCGTGGCTGTCGGCAGCTCGGGCGAGGTCTATGTTGCTGACACGAGCAACAAGCGCATCCGCCGCATTGGGGCGCCGATCATATACACGCTGGCCTACGACGGCAACGGCTCCACCGGTGGAACCACCCCGACCGATCCGAGCAGTCCCTACAATGCCGGTTCCACCGTCACCGTGCTCGGCAACACCGGCGGTCTCGTGAAAACCGGCTCCGTCTTCTTCGGCTGGAACACCGCCGCCGATGGCAGCGGCACCTCTCATTCCGAGGGCGGCACCTTCACCATCGCCTCCAACACCACGCTCTACGCCCAATGGGCGGTGAATCCAGTCCCGTCTGCGCCGACGGGTTTCAGCGCGACGGCGAGCGGCAGCACGATTTCCCTGGTATGGACCAATCCGACGGAGGTCAGCTTCGCGTCATGCACGATCCGGCGTTCGACGAGCGGCTATCCGACATCGATCACCGATGGGACCGCTGTGGCCTCCGGCCTGACGGGCACGAGCCACGACGACGCCGGCCTCGCTGACGGCACCTACTACTACGCCATCTTCGCCCTCAACAGTGGGGGTGATCCCTCCTCCTCTGCTACTGCCACCGCCACGACCGACACGGCCGGGCCTATTGTTTCAAGCGTCGGTGTGCCGTCCGACGCCACCTACCTCGGCGGCCAAAACCTCGACTTCACCGTCTCCTTCAACGAAGCGGTCACGGTAGATACCGGAGGCGGAATCCCCAGCCTCGTGCTCATCGTCGGCGCGACGAACCGAGACGCGTCCTACATCGCGGGCAGCGGCTCTGCGGCGCTGACGTTCCGCTACACGGTCCAATCCGGTGAAAACGACAACGATGGGATTGTCGTCGACGCATTGTCGTCCAACAGCGGCACGCTGCGCGACGCCGCCGGCAACGACGCTATCCTGACCTTGAATGGCGTGGGCTCGACGGCGAGGATTCTGGTGGACGCGCTGGCCCCGGCGGTCGTGTCCATTGTGCGGCAGTCACCCACGGCCCAGACGATTCGGACGAACCAGGTGGTGTTTGAAGCGACCTTCTCCGAACCAGTCACCGGGCTGGTGGCCACGAACTTCGTCGTCACCAAGCTGAACAGCGCTACGGTCTCGGCCACGGTCTCGGGCCTGAGCGGCGGGCCGACGGTCTATGAGGTGACGGTCGATGTCGGGGCCGGGGCGGGGGAGTTCCGGCTGGATTTCGGGCTCGCGCGGAGCACGTTCGCCTCCGGGGTGGGGCAACCCAAGTCCTTGGTCTTCGACACCAACGGGCATCTCTACGTGGCGGACGGGGGCAACAATTCGATCCGCAAGGTCACGGCCGACGGCACGGTCACCACGCTCGCCACCGGGATCAACAACATCAACGGCATCGCCATCAGCGCGGCGGGGGATCTCTACGCCACCGCCGGCAGCGACGTGAAGAAGGTGACGACGGCGGGCGTGGTCAGCACCTACGCCACCGGCTTCAGCACCGGCGCGGGGCTGGCCTTTGACACGAACGGAAACCTCTTTGTCGGCAACTACGGCAACAGCACCATCAGCAAGGTGACGCCGGGAGGTGTCGTCAGCACCTATGCCACGAGCGTCAGCTCGCCCTTCGGCCTGGTCTTCGACCGGAACGGCCTGCTCTACGTGGCGCATCGCGACCTGAACACGATCAGCACCGTGAGCACCGGGGGGGGCCTGACCGAGTTCGCCACCGGCTTCAACGGGCCCCACCAGATGGAGTTCGACGCCGACGGCAATCTCTACGTGGCCGACCGCTGGTATCCGCGCATCGCCAAGGTGTCCACCAACGGCACCGTCACCACCTACGCCGGGAGGCTGGGTGCGCCGTTCGGCCTCGCGTTCAGTTCTTCCGGGGATCTCTTCTACTCGGACTATCTCGTCGGCAATACGCTGGGCCGGCTGACTCTGCCGGTCATCACCGACGCTTCGACCAATCTGTTGGTGGAGCTGCCCTACGAGGGCGGCGAGAGCTATATCTCCGATCCCAACGACGCCCCGACCGCGCTCGCGCTGTCCACCAACGTGTTTTCGGCACCCCAGGCGGCCGGTGCGACGCTGGCCACTTTGACCAGCACGGATGCGGATGGTGCGGACACCCACACCTATGCGTTCGTGAGCGGCACGGGCGACACCGACAACGCCTCCTTCAGCATCGTGGGCAACGAGCTGCGGGTCGGAGGAACGGATCTCGCGGCCGACCAATACAGTGTCCGCATCGCGTCCAGCGACGGCCAGGGTGGTTCCTTCACGAACAGCTTCATCCTCCGCGTTGTGGACGATGTGGTCCCGGAGATCGCTTCGATCACGCGGAAGATCCCGGCCTCGCAGGCCGCGCGGACCAACCAGGTGGTGTATGAAGTGACCTTCACCGAGCCCGTGGCGGGCGTCGCGGCGGGCCGCTTCACGGTCGTGCCGGTGAACGGGAGCGACATCGTGGCGTCGGTCACGGCCGTTTCCGGCGGGCCGACGGTTTACGAGGTCACGGTGGACATCGCTTCGGGCACGGGCGACTTCCGCCTGGACGTGGCGGCTCCGGCCGGGCCCGTCCTGTATGCGACGACCTACGGCGATCCCTGGGGCCTGGCGTTCTCCACCAACGGCGACCTGTATGTGAGCCACTATCTCAGCAACACGGTCAGCCGTGTCACGACCAACGGAACGGTGTCCATCATGGCGACGGGGCTCAATCGCCCGACCGGTCTGGCGGTCGATGCGACCAACATGCTCTACGCCTCCTACGCAGGGCAGAGCCGGGTCTATAAGATTGCGACCAACGGGACCAAAACTTCGTTTGCCACCTCGACGACGGCCGCCCAAGGGTTGGCCTTTGCCCCGGACCTACGGCTCTATGTGGCCGGCACCAATGCGCTCTTCCGGGTGGAAACCAACGGAAGCCGAAGCACTGTCGTGAGCGGCCTGGCCTCGGCGAGGGGCGTGGCCTACGGCCCCGATGGGCTGCTCTACGTCGCCAGCTTCACCGGCAACTCCGTGTTCCGGGTGGCGACCAACGGCACGATCACGCCCTTCCTGTCGGGGTTGAACGCCCCGGTCGGACTGGTCTTCGACGCCTCCGGCAACCTCTACGTGGCGAACTCCGGGGACAACACGGTCCTCCGCGTGGCCGCCAACGGCGTGTCCAGCACCCTGGCCAACGGTTTCTCGACGCCCTACGGGCTGGCGATCAACGGTGAGGGCGACCTGTATGTGGCCAACTACGCGTCGAACACGGTTTCACGGGTCTCCTTGGACCTCATGGCCGACCTCGCCGGCAACCCGGTCGATGCGCTGCCCTACACCTCCGCCGACATTTTCACCTATGTCCCGAACGCCGCACCGACGGATATGGAGCTGTCGAGCGCCTCGGTCGGATTCTCCGAAGGAGCGGGCACCCTGGTGGGCACGCTCTCGACGACCGACACGGACGTCGGCGACACGCACACCTACACACTGGTGGGCGGCACGGGTGATACGGACAACGCCTCCTTCGCCATCGACGGGGACGCATTGAAGGTCGGTGCTTCGATCCTGGAAGTGGGCGAATACTCGGTGCGTGTCCAGACCGATGACGGCAACGGCGGCACCTACGCCGAAGCCTTCACGATCACCGTGGTGGACGACGTCGCGCCGGAGATCGTTTCCATCGTGCGGCGGATGCCGTTGGCGGAGGTGATGCGGACGAACAGCGTGTTCTTCGCGGTGACGTTTTCCGAGGCCGTGGTCGGCGTGAACGAGAGCTGGTTTGTCGTGGCCCCGGCCAACGGAGGCAGCACGACGGGCAGCGTTGCCGCCGTGACGGGCGGCCCGGTCGTCTATGAGGTGGCGGTCAACGTGGAGTCGGGCGCGGGCGATTTCCGGCTGGAGGTCCGTCCGCCGTCCTCGCCGTTGCTGACCACGTTCGCCACCGGGTTGATCTGGCCGGTGGGCATCGCCTTTGACGACGACGGGAACCTCTTCGTTGCGAACAACTCGGGCACGACCCTGGGCAGGGTGACGAGCGAAGGCGTCGTGAGCACCGTGGCCACGAACCTTCCCAGCACGCCCTTCGACGTGGTCGCTGGAACCGGGGGCGACCTCTTCGTCACGGCGGGTTCATCCTTGGTCAAAGTAACGAGCGGCGGGGCCGTCAGCGTGGTCGCCTCCAATCTGTTTGGGGCGACGAGCGTGGCGATGGACGCGGCGGGCGACCTTTACGTTGGATTCAACCCCGGCCCGATCATGAGAGTGACCCAGGCGGGGGCGACGAACATTTTCGTCACGAACTCCTTCAGTTCCTACGGCTCCGCCTTTGACGGCGACGGCAACTACTACACGACGGATCTGGACACCCACTCGGTTTACAAGGTGACGAGCGGCGGCGCGGTCAGCCTGGTCTCGTCGGACTTCGGTTTCCCGATCGAGCTGGCCTTCGACAACAGCGGCCTGCTCCACGTTTCGGACTATTCCGCCGGAACCGTGAAGACGGTGGACACGAACGGCGTGGCCAGCGTTCTGGCCACCGGCTTCAACGGGACGACCGGCCTAGCGTTCGATTCCCAAGGCCATCTTTATGTCGCGAACCGCTCCGGCAACTCGGTCAGCCGACTCGCGACGAGCTCCATCCAGGATCTCGCCGGCGTGGCCGTTTCCGGCCTGCCCTACACCTCGGGCGAGA
>CAMLMI010000117.1 GCA_946480965.1 uncultured Verrucomicrobiales bacterium
GGCCGTCTTCCGGCCATTTTCGTGGGGATCGGGTCCGAGGCGTTTGGTGAACATAGGCGTTACGTAAATATACGGAAGTATGTTGTCAACTCCATTCCGGCCTACAAACGAAGGGTGTCCGTCGAATCCGAGAGCAAAGCCGTTTGTGCGCAGTTGTTCCGGCTCCTGAAGGAGGAGCGGGAGCGCCTGGGCCTCTCCAAATATGCCCTGTCGGCGAAGTGCGGCCTTTCCCAACAGGCCATCGGCTACATCGAGCGCGGCATGACCTCCCCGGCGTTTGATTCGGTGCTTCGGATGACCAAGGCGATGGACCTTGATCTGGGCGACTTGCTCGCGAAAGCAACCCAGCGTGCTTCCAGTCGCAAGACGCGCTGACCCCTTGTCCACAGCCCCGGCGGACGGCTTCGGCATGGTAGGATGAGGAACGGAGGACGGGCCTTGGCCCGTCATTGTTCTCCCCCAACCACTGACCACAAGGAGTCCCCATGCCCTGCTTCCGTCCCCATTTCCATTCCTCACCCTCTCCCGGCGAATGAATACCCCCGAAGAAATGGACCGCGTCATCGCTGAGACCGCCCATGCGGTCGGGGGCAAAGTCGAGGCCCGCTACAGCGGTCGCGGCATGTTCGGCGACGCCTGCGTCGGCATCGTTTGCCGAAATCCCCTACGAGCCATCGAGGAAGCCGCCGCCCGAGGTCTGCGCGGTGCCCATCACGACCAGATGGGCCTGCATCACATCGTTTATTGGCCGCACCTCCGGCGACCTTGAGCCGACCGGTTTCATCCTGAGTCCGTCCATCGGCTTCCTACCCCCATGCCCCGTGCATGGGTTTTTCTTTCGCGGCCATGATAGAATGAAAGACGGAGGACGGGCCTTCGCCCGTCACAGTTCTCCCCACCATCCACCCCGGACCGTTCCATGACCTGCTTCCTCGCACCCGAACATCTGCCCGCCACTCCCACCACCCTGCCTCTGGCCCGGCCTTTGCCGTCGGACGCCGATCCCGCCCGGCTCGAAGCCTCGGGGTATCCGACATGGCTCGCCCAGGAGTTCCGGCTCGGCTTCAGCCGTTCCCGAACCCACTTGCCGCGTCGCCTCGTCGTGCCCGTCCATGACGAGAACGGCATCCTCGTCGGCTACGCCGCCCAACAGCCCGCCAAGGGCCAACGCCCGCCCCGCCTGCTGCTGCATGGCGACATTGAGGGCGTGGTCTTCAACCTCCACCCCGTCGCCAGCCAGCCGTGGTTCGAGATCCCGGTCAAACTCGTCGCCCATCCTTTCGACGCGCTGCACCTGCGCCGCCTCGGCCACGAAACCGTCGTCAGCCTCATGGGCGGCGGTCTGCGCGAACTCCAACTCCGACGCCTCGTCCACCGGCTGCCCGACCGGCGCTTCCAGATCCTCTGCGACGCGACCGAACCTGGACGGCTCTTGGCCGAGGATGTCGCCCTGCGCCTCGGACGTTATGTCCCGGTGCAAATCCTAGAGTTCCTGGAGGACGGCCGCACGGTCGCCTCCCTCACCCCCGAGGAGTTTTGAGCCATGAACCCCGAACCACCCGTGGATCGGGTGCTGCTCGGCGATTGTTGCCAGCTCTTGCGCTCGCTTCCCGCCCGCAGCATCGACCTCATCCTGACCGATCCGCCCTACCTCGTCCGCTACCAGGACCAGGCCGGGCGTAAGGTGCCCAACGACGACAACGTCCGCTGGATGCTCCCCGCCTTCGCCCAGCTCCGCCGCGTGCTCAAGCCCGACCGGTTCTGCATCAGCTTCTACGGCTGGAGCAAAGCCGACCGGTTCCTCGAAGTCTGGCGACGCTGCGGGTTCCAGCCCGTCGGCCATTTCGTCTTCGCCAAGGGCTACGCCTCCCGGCGCGGCTACACCGAGATGCGCCACGAACAGGCCTACCTCCTGACCAACGGCCAACCGCCCAAACCGGCGCACCCGCTGCCCGACGTCCTCGAATGGCCCTACGCCGGCAACCGGCATCATCCGACCCAGAAACCCGTGACCGTGCTCCAGCGCCTGATCGAGGTCTATTCCGACGAGAACGACCTCGTCCTCGACCCCTTCGCCGGGTCCGGTTCGACCGGAGTCGCTGCCCGCGAAAGCGGCCGCCGCTTCCTCCTCATCGAGCAGGACCCGACCTACCACCAGGCCGCCAGCAAACGCCTCGGCCTGTGATCCCAACACGCCTTCCCGTTCAACGGGAAGGCTTTTCATTTGCTGTTCCCTCTCCCAACTCCACCTCGAACTCCACCCTGCAAAAGGGCAAAGAACGAACCCGGTTGCCGTAGCGCCGACATCCTGTCGGCGAGGACGAACTTTCGGCGGAGGATACCCAGGCAAGCGCGACGCTTGCGCTACGGCCGACGGGATGTTGGCGCTACAAAGGCGTCGGGAGCGATCGCCCTGCCTTCACGGTCCGATTGCCCCGCTCTCGCTCCGGCTCTCGATTTCACCGTCGGCCAAGCGGATGCGCAAGCGGGCTCCGGGCTGGACGGCGGTGACCGACCGGATCACGCGGCCGGATTCGGCGTCGAAGGTGATCGAGTAGCCTCGGTGCAGCGTGGCGTCGGGCGAGAGGAGTCGCAGGCGGCTCTCGGCGTTGGCCAGCACGTCGCGGTGGTGGCGCAAATGCTGGGCGGCGATGCGGCAGAGCGTTTCGGTGGCGCGAGCGAGGCGTTCGCGGCGGTCTTTGAGCCAAAGCTCGGGACGCATCCGGCCGAAGCGTTCGGTGGCCACGCGGGTGCGGAGGTCCAGTTCCTTGAAGCGACCCCGGGCGCGGCGGGCCAAGCCTTCCATCGCGTCGTCCAGCCGCTGGAGCCGTTCATCGAGCTTCCGGCGCGGATGCACGCGCATCAACCGGGCGAAGAGCGCGGCCAGTTCTTCGACCCGATCCTCCAATCCGCGCCGGGCTAACAGCGCCAATCGCTCGGCAAGATCGGAGACCGTTTCGCGGCTGCCGAAGTAGCCTTCGCTCAACAGTTCGGCGGCGGCGCTGGGCGTGGCGGCCCGCAGATCGGCCACGAAGTCCGCGATGCTGAAGTCGATCTCGTGCCCGACGGCCGAGACCACCGGCACGGCCGATTCGTGGATGGCACGGGCGACGACCTCCTCGTTGAAGGCCCACAGGTCTTCCAAGCTGCCGCCGCCGCGTGTGACGAGGATCACGTCCACCGGCGCGCGTTCGGCCGACCAACGGTTCAGGTCGCGGATGGCTTGGGCGACTTCCGCCGCCGCGCCGTCGCCTTGGACGCGGCTCGGGGCCAGCACCAGTTCGAAGGCCGCGCCGCGCCGTTCCAAGACATGGAGCACATCGCGCAACGCCGCGCCGGTCGGTGAAGTGACGATCCCGACGCGCCGGGGAAACTTGGGAATCGTTCGCTTCCGTTCGGGCGCAAAGAGCCCTTCGGCTTGGAGCCGTTGCTTCAACCGCTCGAACGCGGCCTGGAGCGCGCCTTGGCCTTGCAGCTCGATGGCGGTGACGCGGAGCTGATACTGCCCGCGCGCTTCATAGACGGTGAGTTCGCCTTCCAGCAGAACCTTGCGGCCATCGGCCAAGGCGTCGCGGCCGGAGCCGACGCGCTCACCGCGAAAGAGCACGCAGCTCACCTGGGAACCCGCGTCCTTGAGCGTGAAGTAGGCGTGGCCCGAGGACTGGACGCGGAGGTTGGTGATCTCGCCCTCGACCCAGACGCGGCCGACCTGCCGTTCCAAGACGCGCTTCACCTCCCAGGTCAGCTCGCTGACGGAGAGGACGCGGCGCGGGGGCGGGGCGAATTGGAGCGAAGGCTTCGCGTCGGCGGTTCCTTGCACTTCAGATATGGTCTGCGAAGCAGTCACGTCCCGCCCCTCACCCAACCCTCTCCCCGTCGGACGGGGAGAGGGTGGCTGAAGGCCGGGTGAGGGGTTCGGATCGCGCTCGTTTGCAGGAGCAGCCTCAGTCGATCCAGCCAGAGGATGCTCCGCCTTGCTCGGCGATTCACCCGCAGCCTTTTCCTTCTTCGGTTTGGCAACCGGTTTCGTCTCCTTCGGCGGTTGGCCGAAAAGATCGCCGAAGTCCCACTGGCTTTTCGAAGGCATGGCTCAGAGGGCTTCGGACACGCGACGGATGGCCGTCGCTTTGCCGGTCTTGTCGTCGATGTCGATCAACGCGCCGTTCAGCCGGATGCCCTCGCTGGCCACGTAGAAGCGTTGCGGCGTGTTCGTGAGGAATCGTTCGATGATCGGGTTGAAGTCGCGTCCGAGACAACCTTCGTGCGGACCGGTCATGCCGGCGTCGCACATGAAGGCCGTGCCGCCGGGGAAGATCTGCTCGTCCGCCGTCTGCACGTGCGTGTGGGTGCCGATCACGGCGCTGACCTGGCCGTCGAGCATCCGGCCCATCGCGATCTTTTCCGACGTCGCCTCGGCGTGCATGTCGAGAAAGAGGATCGGAGTGACGACTCGGAGCGACTTCACCATTTGCTTCGCCAAGGTGAAGGGGTTCTCCAGCACCGGCATGAAGGTGCGCCCCTGGAGATTCATCACGCCGATGGGCGGCAAGCCGGGCAGTTCGAGGATGGTCGCCCCTTGGCCCGGCACGCCGTCGGGATAGTTGCCGGGGCGGACGAAGCGCTTCTCCTTTGCCAAGAGCGTGCCCACTTCCTTCTGGTCCCAGAGATGGTCGCCGCAGGTCAGCGCGTGGATGCCGTAGGCGAACAGTTCCTCGGCAATGGTCGGCGTGATGCCGGAGCCGCCGGCCGAGTTCTCGCCGTTGGCGACGACGACGTCGATGGCGTGTTCGGACCGGAGACGCGGCAGGATCTGTTTGACCGCGCGTCGGCCCGGTTCGCCCACGATGTCTCCGATGAACAACAAACGCATCGCGCAAGGGTATTGAGAAGCCCGGCCGCGCCAAGGTTTTCGTTGCGTGGCGGGCCGTGAACCCTGAAACCTCCGCCATGCGAATCCTCCCCAAGCTGCTGGCCCTCGCGCTGTCGCCGCTCGTCGCGCTCTCCGTCCTGGCCCACGGCCCCGGCGGCGAGATGGCCGACGCCGCCAACCACTTCCTCGCCGCGCTCAAGCCCGAGCAGAAGACCAAGGCCCAGCTCGCCTTCACGGACGACGAGCGGCAGAACTGGAACTTCGTGCCCAAGGACCGGAAGGGGCTTCCGCTGAAGGAAATGTCCGTCACCCAGCGCAACCTGTTGAACGCGCTCCTCCTCACCGGCCTCAGCGCCAAGGGCTCCGCCAAGGCCAGCACCATCATGAGCCTGGAGGAGATCCTCGCCGAGCTGGAGGGGCCGAACCGCACCTTCCCGCGCGATCCCGAGTTGTATTACCTGACCGTCTTCGGCACGCCCGGCGAGACGAACACTTGGGCCTGGCGTTTCGAAGGCCATCATCTCTCGGTCAACTTCACCGTTGTCGAAGGCCACGACGTCTTCGGCGGCCCGTCGTTCCTCGGCTCCAATCCGGCCGAGGTGAAACAAGGACCGCGCAAAGGCCTGCGCGCCTTGGCCGCCGAGGAGGATCTCGGTCGCCAGCTCGTCCTCGCCCTGACCGACGAACAGCGCAAGACCGCGATCTTCAACGAAAAGGCCCCGGCCGACATCATCACCGGCAGCCAGCGCCAGGCCAAGGCGCTCGACCCCGTGGGCATCGCCTACAAGGACCTGACCGAAAACCAGCAGGCCATGCTCCGCGCCCTCGTCTCCGAATACGCCGGCAGGCTCCGCCCCGAGATGACCCGCGAAGACATCGGCCGCATCATGAAGGCGGGCCTGGACAACGTGCTCTTCGCCTGGGCCGGCCCGACCGAGCCGGGCAAGGGCCATTACTACCGCGTGCAGGGGAAAACCTTCCTGATCGAATACGACAACACCCAGAACAACGCGAACCACGTCCACGCCGTCTGGCGCGACCTGGAGAACGACTTCGGCGGCGACGCCCTGCGCCGCCACTACGAGCAGACGCCGCATCCCGAGAAATGATCCCGCAGCTGCGAGCGGGAGTTCGCAGCCATTCGATCTCCGCCAGATGAAGTTCCTCAGAGCCACGAACAAGACCGATCAGTAAAACGCCCGATTCCCCTCACCCGGCCTGCGGCCACCCTCTCCCCATCCGATGGGGAGAGGGCCGGGGTGAGGGGCTTTCGTCGAACCATTCAGCTCCTGCTCACCCTTTCTTTAGATTCCTTCACGCATTGAAATGACCGGTCCTGATTCCCACCCCCCGCTCCACTCCGGCTCCCGCGTCCAGCTCACCGTCTCCGACATCGCCTTCGGCGGCGACGGCGTGGGGCGCTTGGACGGCATGGCGATCTTCGTCCCCTACGTCGCTCTGGGCGAGACGGTCGAGGTCGA
The DNA here is from genome assembly GCA_946480965.1 of uncultured Verrucomicrobiales bacterium. The sequence continues at coordinate 6,352 of CAMLMI010000117.1, forward strand.
GCTGACCGAGCTGAAGAAGAACTTCGGCCGGGCCAAGCTGGTCCGCATCGTCCAGCCCTCGCCCGCCCGCGTCGATCCCGTCTGCGGCTACTTCGGCCGTTGCGGCGGCTGCCAATACCAGCACATCGCCTACGCCGCGCAGCTCCCGATGAAGCGCAAGCAGATCGCCGATCTCATGCAGCGCATCGGCGGTTTCGACGGCACGCTCGTCCGCGAGGTCGTCCCCTGCCCGTCGCCCTACGGCTACCGCAACCGCATCATGGTCCGCTCCCAATGGAGCAAGGAGCTGAACCGCATGGTCGTCGGCTTCCTCGAAGGCGAGACCAACCTCGCGGTGGACATCGCGCAATGCCCCATCACCGAGCCCGCGTTGAACGCCGAGCTCCAGCGCCTCCGCGAGAACCCGCCGCCCAAGAGCGGCATGAAGGCCGTCCTGCGCATCCCGCCCGAAGGCTGGGAACTGCCGAACGATTCGTTTTTCCAGAACAACTTCCAGCTCCTGCCCGGCCTGGTGGAAACGGTCCGGAACCATTTCGTCGAGAGCGGCAACCGCTTCTTGATCGACGCCTACTGCGGCGTCGGTTTCTTCAGCGTGGAAATGGGCGACCTGTGCGACGAGTTCGCCGGAGTGGAGATCGACGCCCGTGCCATCCAGGCCGCCCGCAAGAACGCCGCCGCGCGCGGCTTGAAAAATGGCGACTACCACAGCGGCCCGGCCGAAGTGCTCTTGCCGCAGCTCGTGTCGCGGTATTCCCCGGAGAAGACCACCGTCATTCTCGACCCGCCCCGCGTCGGCTGCGCGCCCTCGGCCATCGACCTGCTCCGCAGCACCCGTCCGTCCCAGATCATCTACGTCTCGTGCCATCCAGCAACGCTGGCTCGCGACCTCAAGCTCCTCTGCTCCGAAGGCGCCTTCCGCCTCCACGGCATCACCCCGCTGGACATGTTCCCGCACACCCAGCACGTGGAATGCGTGGCCGACGTGCGCCGCGCCTGACCTGGATTCCCCGGTCTTAATCTCAATCTTGCTCTCCCTCTCAATCTCCGTCCGTCGCAGCGATTGAGATCACAAATGAGATTAAGACCGAGGACCCACTCGGAACCACACCGTTTACCCGGGCCGACTCCGGTTTGCCTATTCTCCGCCCCTGCCCTATCTCTCACGCCGTCATGGCGACGGAACCGATTGTCCAGATCCACGGGCTCTCCAAAATCTACCGGCAAGGGGACATCAACGTCACCGCCCTGGACGACATCGATCTGGCCATCCAGCCGGGCGAGTTCGTCGTGCTGATGGGCCCTTCCGGTTCGGGCAAGTCCACCCTGCTCCACATCATCGCCGGCATCGACCGCGCCACGCGCGGCTCCGTCCTCGTGCAGGGCATCAACGTGGCCAACCTCAACGAATCCGAGCTGGCCGAGTGGCGGAACCAGAACGTCGGCTTCGTCTTCCAGAGCTTCAACCTCATCCCCGTGCTGACCGCGCTGGAGAACGTCGAGCTGCCCTTGCTCCTCACGAACCTCTCGCGCAAGGAACGCCGCCAACAGGCGATGACCGCGCTGGAACTCGTCGGTCTCGGCGACCGCGGCCATCATCGGCCCGACCAGATGTCCGGCGGCCAACAGCAGCGCGTCGCCATCGCCCGCGCCCTCGTGACCGATCCCGCGCTGATCGTGGCCGACGAACCGACCGGCAACCTCGACGCCAAGTCCGCCGCCGATGCCTTGGGCATCCTCCAATCCCTGAGCCGCAGCGCGGGCAAGACGATCGTCATGGTCACGCACGATCCCAAGGCGGCAGAGTTCGGGACACGAAGCCTCCATCTGGAGAAGGGACAGATCGTCGCATGACGACCGCTTCCTTCATCCTGAAGAACGCCCTGCGCAACCGTCGCCGCGCCCTGTTGACCATCGTCAGCGTCGCCGTGAGCTGCGGGTTGCTGGTCACGCTGCTGACGCTGATGCGCGAGCTGACCATTCCGCCCGAGTCGGAAGCCGCTTCGCTGCGCATCATCGTCCGCAACAAGGTCTCGCTCGCCCAGCCGCTCCCGGCCAAGCAGCTCCCGATCATCGACAAGATCCCCGGCGTCGTGACCGTGTCGCCCTTCAGCTTCTTCGGCGGAAACTTCCGCGAGGAGACCGTCACCAGCTTCGCCCAGTTCGCGGTCGATCCGCTGCGGTTCACCGGCATCATCGTCGAGGGCAAGATCGTGGAGGGCAGCTACGAAGAATTCGCCAAGGACCGAAACTCCTGCCTGGTGGGGGCCGACACGATGAAGCGCTACGGGCTGAAGATCGGCGACAAGATGCGCTTCACCGGCACGTTCTATCCCGTCGATCTCGATCTCCGCGTGGCCGGCGTCTATCAGGGCACGGTCGATGACCGGAACGTCTTCTTCCACCACAAGCTGCTCGACGAGCTGATGGGCGATCCCGGCACAGTCGGCACCTGGTATCTCCGCGCCGCTTCGGCCGAAGTGGTGAACGACGTCATCGCCCAGGTGAACAAAGCCTTCGAGAACAGTTCGGCCGAGGTCCGCGCCGAGACCGAACGCGCCTTCCAGATGGGCTTCGTCAGCATGTGGGGCAATGTGAAGGTGCTCATCGGCTCCATCAGCACCGTGGTGGTCTTCACGCTCGTGCTTGTCGCGGTCAGCACCATGAGCATGGCCATCCGCGAACGTTTCCGCGAACTGGCGGTGCTGAAGGCGCTCGGCTTCAAGCGGCGCGAGATCTTCGCCTTCATCCTGGCGGAGAGCTTCGGTCTGGCCACCGCCGGGGCGTTGCTTGGCATCGGCGGAGCATGGGCGTTCTGGACCTTCATCGACCTCCAGACCTTGACCAACGGCTTCCTCGTCTATTTCGAGGTGACGCCGCGCATCATGGCCACCGGAGGCATCGTCGCGGCGCTGCTGGGCATCCTCGCGGCCATCGGCCCGTCCTTGGCCGTGGCGCGCATGAGCGTGGTGGAAGGACTGAAAACCTTGGACTGAACCATGAGAATGATTGCAGCCAACTTCTGTGTGGCTAACCCGCCCCTGACCCCTCGGAGGAGGGGAGAAGGCAGGATGTCGTTCGACTGCCGGACGCACGTCTCCAGTTCCCCTCCTCGGAGGGGCCAGGGGTGGGTCCGTCGCTGCCTCCTGATCGCCACCTTCTTCGTCACCACCATCACCCAAGCCGCCCCCGCCGACCTCGGCTCCGCGCTGGAGAAGATCCGCGCCGAGCACAAGCTCCCCGCCTTGGCCGCCGCCGTCGTGCGCGGCACGAATGTCGTCTCCCTCGGAGCCGTCGGCGTGCGCAAGCTGGGCAGCCCGGAGAAGGTCACGGTGGAAGACAAATTCCACATCGGTTCCTGCACCAAGTCCATGACCGCGACGCTCGCCGCGTTGTTGGTCGAGGACGGCTCCATCGCCTGGACCAACACGCTCGGCGATCTCCTGCCCGACCTCGCGGCAAAGATGAACGCGCAGTATCGCGCCATGCCGTTGGAGCTGCTGCTCGCCTATCGCGCGTGCGTGCCCGGCAGCCTCGATGCCGACGGCCTCTGGAGCCGGCTCTGGATGCGCGCGACCAAACCGCCGCAGGACCAACGCGCCTACCTGGCCACCGAACTGACCGTTGGCAGCCCCGCCTCCGCGCCGGGAACCAAGTATCAGTATTCCAACGCCGGCTTCTCCCTGGTCGGCCATCTGCTGGAAGTCCGCGCCAATCAACCTTGGGAAGAGCTGCTGCACCGGCGACTCTTCGTGCCGCTCGGCTTGAGCAGTGCCGGCTTCGGCGCCCCGGCGTCGCCCTATCGCACCGCCGTCGAGCTGGCCGCCTTGTCCGCCGCCGAAAAAAACGCCGCCGTCACCCAGCCTTGGGGCCATGCGCCCGGCAAAAAGGCGGGCGAAGACACGCCGGTTCCGCCCGGCTACCGCGCGGACAATCCCGCCGCCATCGGTCCCGGCGGCACCGTCCATTGCACCATCGGCGATCTCGCCCGTTACGCCGCATTCCATCTCCAAGGCGCGCGCGGCCAAGGCCAACTGTTGAAGCCCGAGACCTTCCGCAAGCTCCACACCGCGCTCGCGGGCCAGGACTACGCGATGGGCTGGGTGGTGACGGAACGTTCCTGGGGCGGCGGCAAGGTGCTCACCCACACGGGCTCGAACACCATGTTCTTTACCGTGATCTGGATCGCGCCGGAGAAGGACTTCGCCGTGGTCGTCGCGACCAACCTCGGCGGCGACCGAGCGGAGAAGGGAGCCGACGCGGCGGCTTGGCAGCTGATCCAGCAGACGCTGCGCTAGGCCAAAGTCCAAAGTCCCGAGTCCGAGGTTCAAAGTCGGTGCAGCCAGGAAACCACGAAACCAAACACGTCATGGCCAAGATCGAACGCTTCGAGGACATCACAAGCTGGCAAAAGGCTCGCGAGCTGACGAATTACCTCTACGAATTTTCCAACACCGGGGCGTTCGCCCGGGACTTCGGCCTGCGCGACCAGATCCGCCGCGCCTCGGTCTCGATCATGTCGAACATCGCCGAAGGTTTTGAGCGCGGCGGCGACAAGGAGTTCATCCAGTTTCTCTCCATCGCCAAAGGCTCGGCTGGCGAAGTGCGTTCGCAGCTCTACGTGGCCAAGGACCAAGGATACCTCACCGAGGAGCAGTTCCGTCTCTGCCATGCTGCTTCCAACGAAATCAGTCGGCTCTTGGCAGGTTTCATGGACTACCTGCGGAACTCCGAGCTCAAAGGCAGCAAACTCCGCGACCGCTCCTGACCTTGGACTTTGGACCCCGGACTTCGGACTCAAAATGGCCCTCCCCCTGAAATACAACCTCCGCAACGTCGTCGTTCGTTGGAAGACTACGGGCTTCACCGTGCTCGGCATCGCGGCCGTCGTCGCGGTCTTCGTGCTGCTCCAGTCGTTGGCCCGGGGCATCGAGGCCAGCAGCGCGAACACCGGCGATCCGCGCAACGTCCTCGTCGTCCGCAAGGGCTCGCAGGCCGAGTCCGGCAGCCTCGTCTCGCGGGAGAATTTCCAGACCATCCGCTACTTCGAGGAGATCGCCCGCAACGATGCCGGAGAACCGCTCATCTCCGCCGAGGTCGTCCTCATCATCAGCGTCCCCCGCATCGGCACCACCAACGAGGCCAACACCCTCATCCGCGGCATCACGCCGCGCGGCATGGAGCTGCGGCCGCAGGTCACGCTGGTCGAAGGCCGTTGGTTCCGTCCCGGCCAGCGCGAGATCACCGTTTCCCGCAGCTTGGCCGGACGCTTCGCCGGACTGGAGATCGGCGGCACGGTCAAGGCCGGCCCTGACCGCCTGACCGTTGTCGGCCACTTCGACGGCCAGCGCAGCGCCTACGATTCCGAAGCCTGGATGGATGCGGACGAAGCCCGCTCCATCTTCGACCGCGACATGTATTCCAGCTTCCTCATCCGGCCGAAGGACGCGGCGGCGGCCACGAACCTCATCGCCCGGGTGGAGGCCGACAAACGCCTCGCCCTGCGCGCCGAGCCCGAGACCGCCTACTACGCCAAGCAGACGATGACCGCCATGCCGATCAAGATCCTCGCAGGCATCCTCGGCACCGCGATGTCGGTCGGCGCGGTCTTCGCGGCGATGAACACGATGTATGCGAGCGTGGCCGCGCGGACGCGCGAGATCGGCACCTTGCGCGTGCTGGGCTATTCGCGCCGCGCCATCGTGGCGAGCTTCCTGATCGAAGGCGCGCTGCTCGCGGCCATCGGCGGCGTGATCGGCTGCGGACTCGCCTTCTTCATGCACGGCAAGACCACCGGCACGCTGGACTTCCAGTCCTTCGCGGAAACGGTCTTCGCCTTCCGCATCACACCCGACCTGGTGCTAACGGGCATCGCCTTCTCCGTCGTGATCGGCCTGGCCGGAAGTTTCCTGCCCGCGCTGCGCGCGGCGCGCCTGCCGGTGATCTCGGCGTTGAAGTCTCTGTAAGACGAGGAGCGGGGGCGGGGCCGCACCCGCGGGGACGCACCCAAAAAACCCCCGGCCCCCCACTGCCAAAAAACGGGGCACCCGGCGG
>CAMLMI010000118.1 GCA_946480965.1 uncultured Verrucomicrobiales bacterium
TTCAGCGCCCGGCCGATCTTGGCGAGGCGGACGTTGAACTGTTCCTCGAAGTGGTCCTTGGAAGCGGAGCTGGCGAAGAGTTCCGCGAGGCCCACGGCGTAGTCCACGATGAGGCGCGATTCCTCGGCGGGGCTCAACGGGCGGCCTTCGGGCAGGACCAGCGGCGCGGGATCGAGGTTGCGCATCAGGGAGGCGGGGAAACCGCTTTGATCGAGCAGGCGGTTGCCCAGCGCGGCGGGCTGCAGGCCGAAGACTTCGGCGAAGGCCGGGGCTTCGCCGATATCGGCGGAGAGCTGGAGGGCTTCGCGATAGTCCTCGGGCACGAACGACGCGAGCAGCAGACGGCCGTAGCTGCGCAGCGCGGCGGAGAGGAAGCAGAGGCCGGAATCGGACTTGGGCCGGGAATCGGCGAGGGCTTCGGCGAGCAGCGCGCCCGTGAGCATCAAGGTGGCGATCTCCTCGAAGTCGTCGTCGCTCCAGGGACGGTCGGCGTTCTGGAGCAGGAGGAGGGAGACGGCGATGTTGCGGATGCGGTCGTAGCCGACGAACTGGACCGCCTGGGGCAGCGTGGTGATCTCCACGCCGTCGGGGTTGTAGCCCACGGAACAGGCGGTCCGCAGGAGGTGGTTCATCGTGGTCAGGTCGCGGCCGATGATGTCGGCCATGTCCTGGACGGAGATCTGGTCGGCTTCGAGCGTGATCGCGCGGATGAGCTCGATGACCTGGACGACGCAGGCCGTTTCCGATTGGGCCAAGGCCTGGCGAACCCGCTCCAAGGTCTGGTCGGCCCGGTAGCTGTCTCCGGAAAGCGCGCCGTGGACCGGGCCCGGAGCGATCGCGGCCCCGGGCTCCGCCGGACTGTTCGCTATAAGCAGGGCTTCAGGCATGGAGTTCCAATGCCTAATCCATCGGCCGGGAGATCGCCTTCCTGAACGCGCGAAGTGGTCCGTCACCGCCCCGGCAACGGAAACCGGGCGGATGAGAACAAGTTAGCGTTGCTTAAAATATGCAGCGGGCCGTTCCAGAGACGTTTGAAAATCCAGGCAGCCTGGAAAATCTCCCGAACCGCACGGCACCGGGGAGTGCGCCGGCTCGACGGCGCTTCGGTGAAGCGACAAAGCCCGGAGCGGCTTGACCAAAGCAGTTTCGAGCCACCGTGCTCCCCAGCGCCTTCCCGGGTTTGTCCGTCCCCCGAAGCGGTCTTTGGGGCGCAGGCTAGTGGCGTCGTCCGGCTTCGGTGGTGAGGGGCGCACTTGCCTTGGGCGGAGGTTGGCGCACCTTGGATAACTCGCGGCGCAGGAGCGTGAGATGCTCCATCGTTTTCGGGCTGAGCAGAAAGGTTTTGTCCCGGCGGGCGATGCCGAGCAGCAGGGCAAAGGTGCCGGAGGCGTCGGCGATGGGCAGGATGAGCAGAGCACCGTCGGCCAGCGGTTTGAGCCAGCCTGGAATGAACGGCTGGATGGCCGGGTCCTGCGGCCGCTGGATGATGACGTCGCGGGCGTTGGCCAGACTGACGGAGAAGATCGTCTTGTCGCGCACCAACAGGCGGCCGTTGTCCTTGAAGGCGTGGTCCGCGCTGCCGAAGCCGCATTCCATCTGGAATTCGCCGGGATCTTTCTGGCGGAGGAGCAGGAGGGAATTTTCCAGCTCCAGGCTGCGCCAGAGCAGCCGGGTGGCGAGCGCCCAGGCGACGCCTTCCTCGACCGTGTCCTGCTGGAAGAGCCGTTCCAGATCGCGCAGTCCCAGGCGCAGCGTGCGTTCGGGGCTGTGGGTGTAGCCGCCGGCGGTGTCCTCCGCGGCTTCGCGGCGCGGGCGCTGGGAGTCGGGCTTGAAGGCGAGGGGCTGCTCGTCGAGGAGGGAGCGGATGTTTTGGACGACGCGGTTGGCGAAGATGGGGCTGGGCGCGGAGCGGCGGAAGGTGTCGATCTTCTCCTGCGTGTCCTGCAGGAGGCGCTTCATCTCCTCCTTGCCGATGCCGAGCACGCGGCCCTGGTTCCGCAGCAGCCGCGCATAGCCGTCGGTGAAGTCCTCCGGGGTCTTCAACTGGGCCAGCAGCTCGCAGAACTTCACGCTGAAGTCGATGGCCACGAGCTGCTCGTCCTGGCGGGAAACCGGCTCGTCGGACTCGTAGAGGGCGGGGTTCACGCGGTCCAGGCAGCGGAGCAGGGAGGGCGGGAGCTTGGCGGCCTCCAGCACCTCGCGGGCGATCTCCAGGCTGTTCAGGCCGAACTCCTCGCGGAAGGCGGAATCCTCGCCGCGTTCCGGCACGAGCTTCAGCGCGTCGCGGAACTGGTCGGGGAAGAAGGACGCGGCCAGGAGCTTGCCGTAGTTGCGCAGCGCGGCGCACAGGAACACATGGTCGGCGTCCATCCGCCGGCCGCTGTTCGCGGCGACGGTCTCCGCGAGGAGCGAGCTGGCGAGCATGACGCTGGAGACGTCGTCGAACTCGTCGTGGCTCCACTTCCGGTTCGCGTGCTGGAGCAGGAGGAGCGAGACCGCCATGTTGCGGATGCGGTTGTAGCCGATGACCTGGATGGCCTCGTTCAGCGAGCCGATCTCCACGCCCTCGGGATTGTAGCCCACGGTGCAGGCGGTCTTCATCAGCCGCGCCATCGTGGTCAGGTCGCGGCCGATGATCTCGGCCATCTGGTGGACGGAAAGGGTCTCGATCTTGGCGCTGACCTCGCGGACGAGCTCGATGATCTTGACGATGAAGGCGGTCTCCCGCGACTGGAGGCCCTTGCGGATGCCTTCGAGCGTCTGCTGCGCCAGCGCGGCGTAGTCCTTGTCCCGGCGCTGGGGCAGGGCGCTCTCCAGGCCGACGGAGACGAAGGTCCGCAGTTCGGCGCCGAAGGAATCGGTTGTGCCGGCGGCGGATGCTGCTTCGTCGATCAACGTAACTGCGCTCATGTCAGCCTTTCGTTCCCATCGGAAGACGGCGAGACGGCCTGAACGGAATTCTTTGAACCGGGACAAGTTTGTCCCGAATCGGAAACCGGGACGGCCGGCCGGCCGGTTGAAAACCGGAGTTGGCGGGCGGATGCCTTCCGGGCACGCTCCCCGCCTTTCGATGACGACGTTCCGCAACATCGCCGCCTACCGGTTTGTCCGGATGACCGATCTCAAGCCGCTGCGCGAGCGCCTCACCGCGCTGTGCCGCGACGCGGGCTTGAAGGGCACCATTCTCCTCAGCACCGAGGGCATCAATCTGTTCATCGCCGGCGGGGCCGAAGGCGTGGAACGGCTGCTGGCCGAGCTGCGCGCCTTGCCCGGCCTGGGCGATCTGGAGGTGAAGGTTTCCGAGAGCGAGCACCAGCCGTTCAACCGGATGCTCGTCCGCATCAAGAAGGAGATCATCGCCTTCGGCGTCGAGGGCATCGATCCCGCCACGCGCACCTCGCCCAAGCTCCCGGCGAAGGAACTCAAGCAGTGGTTGGATGAGGGGCGCGAGGTCGTGCTGCTCGACACGCGGAACGACTACGAGGTGAAGCTCGGCACGTTCAAGAACGCCCTGCCCATCGGCGTGGATACCTTCCGCGCCTTCCCCGACGCGGTGCGGCGCTTGCCGGAGCGGTTGAAGACCACGCCCATCGTCATGTTCTGCACCGGCGGCATCCGCTGCGAAAAGGCGGGGCCGTTCATGGAGCGCGAAGGCTTCCAGCAGATCTACCAACTCGAAGGCGGCATTCTGAAATACTTCGAGGAATGCGGCGGCGAACACTACGACGGCGAATGCTTCGTCTTCGACCAGCGCGTCGGCGTCGATCCCGCGCTGCGCGAGACGGTGGCGGAGCAGTGCTTCGTCTGCCTCACGCCGCTGACCTTCTCCGAACAGCGCGACGAACGTTTCGTCCCCGGCGTGTCCTGCCCGCATTGCTTCAAGTCGCCGGAAGAAACGATGGCCCAGACCATCGAGCGACGGCAGGCCGCCATCCGCAAAGTCGCCACGCCGCTGCCCGGCAGCATTCCCTACGACAATTTCCGTCCGATCACCGTGCCGGAGGATTGCGACGGACAAACGGTCGTCGAGGCCTTCAGCCGCGTGGTGAAGCACGTGCCGTCGGTGTATTGGGCCGAGGAGTGCGCCAAGGGCCTGCTGGTGGACGAACAGCGGAAGTCGGTGGGGCCGACCCAGGCGGTCCGCGCCGGAGAACGCTATTGGCACAAGTTCCCCGCCGTGGTGGAACCCGAGGTGAAGGCCGATGTCCGCATCCTGCATGAGGACAAGGCGCTGGTGGTCCTGAACAAGCCCGCGCCGTTGCCGATGCACGCCGGGGGCCGGTTCAACAAGAACACGCTGCACTTCATCCTCGATGCGGCCTTCCATCCGGAAAAGTTGCGGCCCGCCCATCGCCTCGACGCCAACACGACCGGTCTGGTCGTCTTCACCAAAACCCGGACCCACGCCTCCAAGGTCCAGCCGCAGTTCGCCGAAGGCCGGGTGGAGAAACACTATCTGGTCCGCGTCCAAGGCCAGCCCGCTTGGGACGAACACGTCTGCGAAGCGCCCATCAGCGCCGAAGCCGGGGAGATCGGCTCGCGCGAAGTGGATGAAGAAGGCGGCTTGGAATCGAAGACCGGCTTCAAAGTGCTCCAGCGCTTTGCCGACGGCACGGCCTTGCTCGACGCCCGCCCCTTCACCGGCCGCACCAACCAGATCCGGGTTCATCTCTGGCACCTCGGTTTCCCGGTGGTCGGTGATCCGGCGTATCGCCCCGGCGGCGTGCTGGGCGACGTTCAGACGCTCCGCCCCGACGATTCCCCCCTCTGCCTGCACTCCTGGAAAATCAGCCTGAGCCACCCGATCACCGGCCAGCGGACGGAATACCAAGCGCCGGTGCCGGATTGGGCAAAGGGAGCGTAGGCGTGAAGGGCTGGCCAGACGGGTTTAAGCCGATCCGGAGGATTCGCGAACGGCGCCGCCGTTCCTTCACGTCGCGGCGGAGCGGGCGCGGGCGTCCTGGATCATCCGGGCGATGATGGCTGAGAATTCGCTGGGGAGGTAGGGCTTGGCCAAGAGCGAGGTGCCGGGCGGCAGGTCGAAGGTGCCGTCCTGCCCTTCGCTGCTGTAGCCGGTGCAAAAGAGGACGGGGATGCCGGGCTTGAGGGCGTTGATGCGCTGGAAGGCCTCGCGGCCGCCCATCTTGGGCATGACCATGTCCATCACCACGAGGTCGATGGCCTCGGGGTTCTGCGCGAAGAGTTCGCAGGCGGCGACGCCGTCGTCGGCGGTGACGACGTTGTAGCCGGCGCGTTTGAGGACGCGGGTAGCGAGGGCACGGACGGGCGGCTCGTCCTCCACGAGGAGCACGGTGCCGTCGCCGGGCTGGATGACGGCGGGGGCGACCGGGGCCGGAGCGGGGGCCGGTTCCTCGGTCTCAGCCGCGAGCGGGAACTGGATGCTGAAGGTGGTTCCTTTGCCCGGTTGGCTCACCACATCCACGAAGCCTTCGTGCTGGCGGATGATGCCATAGACGACGGAGAGGCCGAGGCCGGTGCCGCGGTCCTTGGGTTTGGTGGAGAAGAAGGGCTCGAAGATGCGGGCGAGGGTGGCGGGGTCCATGCCGGTGCCGTTGTCCTCCACCTGGAGGCGGGCGTAGCGGCCGGGGGGCGTGGCGTCGTGGAGCGCGGCCTGCGCGGGGCCGACATCGACGGCGTCGAGGCGGATGCGGAGCCGGCCGCCGTTCGGCATGGCGTCGCGGGCGTTGACGCAGAGGTTGAGCAGGACCTGTTCGATCTGGCCGCGATCGCCGCGGACGTGGAGGGGTTCGGAGGCGACCTCGGCCGTGATCTCGATGTTCTCCGGGATGATGCGGCGGATCATGCGGAGCATCTCGCCGGTCATGGTGTTGAGGTCGATGGAGGTGCGCTGGAGGGCCTGGCGCCGGCCGAAGGCGAGGAGCTGCCGGGTGAGCTGGCTGGCGCGGTCCACGGCGTCGAGCACGAGGCCGAGGTGGCCTTTTTGCTCGGCCAGGGTGTCGGATTCGGCCGCGAGCGCGGCGTAGCCCCGGATGATCTGGAGCAGGTTGTTGAAGTCGTGGGCGACGCCGCCGGCGAGCAGGCCCACGGCCTCCATCTTCTGGGATTGCCGGACCTGTTCCTCCAGCGCGGTCTCGCGGGTGATGTCGCGGGCGACGACGACGTAGCCGAGCGGCTGGCCACGCGGATCTTTGACGGCGGAGGCGATGAGCTGTTCGGCGGCGGGTTGGCCCGACCGGTGGAGGTCGCGCCGGGTGCCGCGCCAGACGCCGGTGCGGCCGATCTCTTCGGCGATGGCGGCGAACTTCGGTGAACCCTCCTCCGAATCCGGCGGCCAGACGGCGTCGAACTCTCGGCCGAGCAGCTCCGCTTCGGAGGCCTGGAGCCGGGCGGCGAAGGCGTGGTTGGCGAACTCCACCCGGCCCTGCATGTCGAGCAGCACGATGGATTCGGTGGCCTGTTCGACGGCGGTGGCGAGGCGCAGGGCGCGCAGTTCGGCCAGGGTGCGGTCATGGATGTCGGCCCGGGTCCCGGCGATACGTAGTGGCTGGCCGGCGGCGTCGCGCTCGACGATGGAGCTGAGGTCGATGACCCAGATGTAGGAGCCGTCCTTCTTCCGCACCCGCTGGACGACCTCGATCTGGTCGGTGCGGCCCGCGACGTGGTCCGCGACGGCCTGGAGCGAATCCTTGAGGTCGTCCGGGTGGATGCGGCCCTGCCACCAGGCGCGGGTGGGTTCGGCTTCCGCCGGATCGAAGCCGAGCATCGTGGCGAGGCGCGCGCTGAACGTGAGGGTGCCGGTGGCGAGGTTCGACTCCCAGGTGCCGAGATCGGCCCCGCGCAGGACCAGTTCCAAGTGGTCCTGGACCTTGCGGCGGGCGGCGGCCTCCTCGGTGAGCAGGCGGTTGGATTCGGAGAGGCGCGCGGTCTTCTCGGTGACTTCGCGCTCGATGTGCTCGTTGCGGCGGATCAGGCCGAGCAGGTGGAGCTGGAGCGCGCCGGTCAGGCAGAGGCCGAGCAGGAGGATGATGTAGGGGAAGGCGGTCTTCTGCCGGTTGAGCCAGTCGGGCGACGGGCTGACCGTCATCGTCCAATCGCGGCCGAGGAAGGAGAAGGGATGCTCGATGGCGAAGCTGGACGATTGCAGCAGGTTTCCGGAGGTGACGCGGCCCCGGGAGGAATCGGCGAAGCGGGAGTAGAGGATGCGGCTCTGCGCGTCGGCCGACACGTCCTGGATGATCCATTGGGTCGAGTCGTCCGGCACGCTGCCGACGATGGCCTCAAGCATGGTCTCGATGCGGAAGACCACCTGCACGAAGCCGAGCAGGTGTCGCTCCGGGCCGGGAGCTTCGGAGAAGGGGCCGAAAACGGGCGCGGTGAGTATCCAGCCGAGCGTGTTGTCCATCTGCGCCAGCGGGAAGGCGTGGGTGCCCAGGGTCCGGCCCGTCTCCGCCGCGCGGCGGAGCAGGGGCAGGGTGGGGGCGGACTGGAGGTTGTAGCCCAGCACCGTCTCGTTGCCCGCCATCGGTTCGCAGTAGGTGATGGGCCAATAATCCTCCGCCTGGGGCGCGACGAAGAAACGGCCGTCGGCCCCCCGGTTGCGGATGGCGAAGCCGGGCCGGCCCTCGGCCGCGATCCGCGCCTCGAAGCCGGCGCGCTCCGCGTGGGGGACGATGGAGACCCATTGCAGCGCCTGGATGGCTTCGGTGTCGCGCAACAGGTTCGTGCTCAGGCTGTGGAACTCGGCGCGGGTGACGTTTTCGGAATGCTCGAAGTAGAGCCGCAGGAGGTTCTGGATCTCGGCGAAACCGTTCACCCCGTTCTGGATCTTCGTCGCGTTGCGGTCGGAGAGGATGCGGAATTCATTCTCGACCCGCCGGTTCTCGAAGTTCCGGGAGACGACGAACGCCGCCAGCGACAGGGCCAATCCCAGAATGGACACCAGCGCGCCGGACAGGCGGCGGCGCGCGGAGGTTTTGGGAGTGGCAGGGTGTGCTGATGCCTGGGCCGTCATCGGGCGGAAAAGTTTCGGGGCAAAGGGTTCATCGGATGGCGTCCGGGACGGCGGGGACGCCCGGCAGTGAACGACACTCGAAGGCGACATTCAACCCGGCATTCGGCTCGGGACCCGCTGGTTTGGCGATGGTTCCGTCCACGCGCATCCTCCAGACAACGGCACGGCGGACGAAGACTTGATGCCCGCCCGGAACATCCGCCGGTCGCCAAACCTGTTGGCGCGCCTGCGTCGAACTGGTTCAGTCGCCGCGCCGCATGGCCTCCGCCGATCTTCTGACCAGTCTGCTGCGCGACGTGTCGCGCTCGTTCTACCTGACGCTCCGGGTCCTGCCCCGGGGCGTGCGGCGTCCCATCGGCTTGGCCTACCTGTTGGCGCGGGCCACGGACACGATCGCCGATACGGAACTGGTTCCGGTGGAACGGCGCTTGGCCGCGCTGGCCCAGCTTCGCGCCCGGTTGCTCGGCGAATCGTCCGAAGCGGTGCGCTTCGACGATCTGGCCGCCGCACAACCCGCCGTGCCCGGAGGCGGCTCGGCGGCCGAACGCGTCTTGCTGGAGCGGATCGAAGAAGGCGTCGCCGTCCTGGCGCGGATGGCCCCGGAAGACCAGCGCCTTGTCCGGCAGGTGCTCGACACCATCACCTCCGGCCAGGAACTGGACCTGAGGCGGTTCGAGGTCGGCCGGACCGGCGGCGATGCGCCGCGCGCCCTGGCCACGGCGGCGGAACTGGACGACTACACCTACCGCGTGGCGGGATGTGTGGGAGAATTCTGGACCCATGTTTGCCGAAGATATCTGTTCCCCGCCCACCCGTTTGGCAACTTCGACCGGTTCCTCGAAAACGGCGTCCGCTTCGGCCAGGGCCTGCAACTGGTCAACATCCTGCGCGACCTGCCGCGCGACCTCCGCCAGGGCCGTTGCTACGTGCCCCGACAATCCTTGTCCGAAGCGGGCCTAGTGCCCGAAGACCTGCTGCGACCGGAGAACGAACCGCGCTTCCGCCCTGTCCATGACCGTTTGCTGGCCGATGCGGAGAGCCACTTGGCCGCCGGGTGGGCCTACACGACGACGCTGCCGATGAACCAGCGCCGCGTGCGCCTGGCCTGCGCGTGGCCGGTGCTGATCGGCGTCCGCACCTTGGCCAAGCTGCAAACCGGACCGGTGCTCGATCCCGCCGTGCGGATCAAAGTGTCGCGGGCGGAGGTGAAGGCGATCCTCTGGGGCTCGCTCTGGCGATTGCCGTTTCCCGGGGCGTGGAACGGGCAGTTGGAGCGGTGGTCGCGGAAGGGGTGACGTGGCAGGAGCCGTCACCCTACCGTCTGAGCCGGTTCACAGCCGCTCGTTCCATTCCGGGGAACGATACTTTGTGACCAACTCGGAGAGATCGGGCAGGGGACCGGTTGGTTCGTGGGCGGACCATGCCTGGGCCACGGCTTGGCGCACGGCGGAACCGGAGAGCGGGAGATTGGTCACGAAGTCGAGATGGCTGCGGCCCGTGCGGTAGTCGGGCTCGGTCGAAGGATGGTTCAACAAACGCGCGATCTGCGCGAGGTCGAAGCCCAGCAGCAACGTGCCGTGGAAGACGAGCGCGTGACGGCGACGGCGCTGGGCGTTGCCGGAGAACTTGCGGATGACCGGGGAGCAGTGGGGTGGGGTGGTGGAGTGGTGGAGTGAGTCCGTTTCTCCCGTTGCTCCAGCACTCCAGCACTCCACGCCCAGGTCCGTGTGGCCTTCGACCACGACACGGTCCCGGAGCAGCGGCTGGAGGGCGTCGCGCATCCGTTCCATGATGAAGCGGTTGGTGCCCGTGACGGTGGCGAGCGGTCCGTCCGTCGGGAGACGGAGAACCAAGTTGTAGTTCAGGCAGCCAAGACCTTGGACGACGGTGCCGCCGCCGCTGCAGCGCCGCAGGACCGGGACGCCGGTTTCGGCGCAGGCGGCGAGATTGACCTCGGTGGCGATGCGGTTGCCGTAGCCGACGACGACGAACGGCACGGGTGATTCCCAGAAGCGCAGGCTCTCAGGCCCGCCGGCGTCGCACCGATCGAGCAGCGCCTCGTCGAGCGCGAGGTTCTCGGCGGGCGTGGGCAGGGACAGGTCCAGCAAAGTCACGCCGGGAGCGTTCGCGAAGCAGCGGGGGAAGGGCAATGGGAATGGTGTTGTTCGCGGGTTGTGGGTTGTCCGGCATCTGCCACTGACCACTGACCACTGACCACTGACCACTGACCACTGACCACTGACCACTGTGCGGCGAGTGTTCAGTCCTCAGTATTCAGTAACCAGAGATCAGTCGTCCGTCGTCCACCCCACGACCCCTGCGGCTGGAATCAGGGGCTGGAGCTTCTGCTGGGGCTGATTCAGGTTGAAGCCATAGCCGACGGGCAGCGTCGGGTGTTGCGCACATGAAGAGAGCTTTCTTCCTCCTGGGTTTGGCGGCGGCGTGGTGGGCCGGGTCGCAGGCGAGTCCATTGGTCGCGGCTGAGACCCAACGTCCGCAGCCCAGATTGGTCGCCACCTCCGAGCCCGACTGGCCGCAGTTCCGCGGTCCACGCCGCGACGGCATCAGCGACGAACGCGGGTTGCTCCAGAAATGGCCGGAGGGCGGGCCCAAGGCGCTCTGGAGCACGACGAATCTAGGCCGGGGCTTTTCTTCCCCGATCATCGCCGGGGGCCGCATCTACCTCTCGGGCGACGTGGGCGAGGAGCTGCATGTCTTCGCGCTCGGGATGGATGGGCAACGTCTCTGGACCGCGACCAACGGCCTCGCCTGGATGAATCCCTATCCGGGCGCGCGCGCCACGGCGGCCTACGCGGCGGGCAAGCTCTACCTCCAGAACGCGCACGGTCGCGTGACGTGTTTCGACGCCGCCAACGGCAAGGAGCTCTGGGCGGTCGATCTGCTGGCGAAGTTCGGCGGAAAGAACATCACCTGGGGCCTGAGCGAATGCCTGCTGGTCGATGACACCTCGGTCTATGCGGAGGCCGGAGGCAGCGAGGCCCTGCTGGTCGCGCTGGACCGGAACACGGGCAACGTGCGTTGGAAGAGCGCGCCCTTGCTGGATTCCGGTCCGGGCCAGCCGGTGGAAAACGCCAGCTACGTGTCGCCCATCCTCGTGGACTACGCGGGACGTCGGCTCTGGATCGGCTGTTCGCTCAAGCACCTCGTCTGCGCGGATGCCGCCACGGGCAAGATCCTTTGGAAGCGGCGCATTCCCACGAACTATTCGGTGCTGGCCATGATGCCGGCCCTGGTCGGCGACGGTATTTTCATGACCGCACCGCACGGGCCACCGGGGAAATTCTACCGATTTGTTCCGCCAACCGAACCGGGTGGCGATCCGGGCGTGGAAGATGGCTGGACCACGCGGCTCGACACCTGCCAGGGCGGCGTGATCCATGTGGACGGGCGCATCTACGGCTCTTTTTATCCGGGCCGCAAAGGCTGGGCGGCGCTCGACGCGACCGATGGTCGGCAACTCTACGACGCGCCGGACTTCGTGAAGGGCGCGGGCCTTTGGGCCGATGGACGGCTCTATGCCTATTCCGAGAACGGCTGGATGCGCTTGCTCGAACCCACGGCGGAGAAGTTCGAGGTGCGGGGCGAGTTCCGCTTCGCCGAAGCGGGCCAAAACGACGCGTGGGCCCATCCGGTGATCCACCAAGGACGGCTGTATCTGCGTTACCACGAGCGGTTGGTGTGTTTCGGGGTGGGACGTTGAGGGGACCTGTCGGATTTTCCGGCGTGGCTAATGCCGAGGGTTAGGCGGGCTCACGCGCGAGGCGTGGCCCAGAAAAACCTTTGCCCGGCTTTCCCCCAAAGCCCAGATTGTCGTCCATTGATCTATGAGTTTGTCTGAAACCCAAGCCCGCAAGTCCGCCAGCAAGAGCGCCGCCGCCCAGAACGGCCGGGGCAATGGCGATCCCTCGCAGGCGTGGATCGATTCGCTGGAAAACGCGCTCGAATCCATGCTGCTCCACCAGGAGCCGGAGAACGCGGGCCGCTTCCTCGACGGCTTCCTCCAGCGTCTCCGCCAGGCCGGCGTGCAGGCCCCCGCCACCACGCAGACGCCCTATTGCAACACGATCCCGGCCGACCAGGAGCCCGAGTATCCCGGCGACCGTGAGCTGGAAAAGAAGATCAAGTCCTACGCCCGCTGGAACGCGATGGCGATGGTCGTGAACGCGAACTCCGACGCCAAGGGCATCGGCGTGGGCGGCCACATCTCCAGCTACGCCTCCGCCGCCACGATCTACGAGGTGGCCTACAACCACTTCTTCCGCGCCCCGACCGAGGATTTCCCCGGCGACCAGATCTACTTCCAGGGCCACGTCACGCCCGGCAACTACGCCCGCGCCTTCC
>CAMLMI010000119.1 GCA_946480965.1 uncultured Verrucomicrobiales bacterium
CCGGGGATCGGGATCGACGTAGGCCGTGGCCGCCGGCACGCGCAGCGTGGCGGGTTCGGCCGCGATCAACGGATGGAGCAGGGGAAACAGGGCGGTCAAAGCCGCCAACGAACGGGTCAAGGGCATCATGGGAGAACGGGCTGGTTGCGCGAAAGCTGGAGCGGTCCGGAACGGATTGGAACGGAGAATCTCAACGGCCGTTGGTGGTGGCCGGGCTGCACCAGAGGCGGTTCTTCTGCGCGTTGTTCTGCTCTTCGCGAAACACGTCGTAGCGGAGGAATTCCACGTGGCCGCCAAAGCCGAGCATGACGCCGCCCTTTTTGCCGTGGCGTTTGCCGAGGTCCTGGTCGCCGGAAGGATAGGCGGAGGCGTCGCGGTAGGTGGTGGAGGATTTTTCGTCCGGTTCCCAGGACATGAAGGCGTCGGGCCGGAAGTCGGAGAGCTTGTAGGCCGTCAGCCGCGTGGTGCTGTAGCCGACGATCGCGCCGTTCTGGATGTAGGTGGACATCTTGTTTCTGCGGGACTTGAACTCGGCGGTGTCCGTGCGATCCAACGGGCAGCGGTAAACCTCCATCTTCTTGAGGAAGTTCCAGTAGAGCCCGGTCTCGTAGGCCCGGGTCGGGTTGACGCTGTAGGGGGCAACGGCGAGGTCGGGAGCCAAACCGTCGGGTGACGCGGTGGCGTCGTAGAGCCAGCCTTTGGCGGAAGGCGGGTTCCAGTTCGGGTGCGCCATCACGTCGTTGTTGTCGGTCGCATACATGTGGGAGGCGAGGCCGAGCTGTTTGTTGTTGTTGATGCAGGCGGTGCGCTGGGCGTGCTCCTTCGCGCGGGCCAGCGCGGGCAGCAGCATGGCGGCGAGGATCGCGATGATGGCGATGACGACGAGCAGCTCGATCAGCGTGAAGCCGCGCCGGGCACTCGGCGCAACAGCGGCGGATGAAAGGCGAAGAGGGTTCATCTCGGACATGGGCGGGTTTGGTGGAATCGTTTTTGGGCGGCGGAATCCGATCCGTTCAACGGGCCCGGACCGGTTCCGGACTTTCCGGCGTGTATAGGTGCGGGCGGCGCTCCGGGTGAATACGCAATAAGGGTGAGGCCGCTCGCGGAGCCCGGAAAACGCCTTGTTTCACGGGGTCCCCGTCATCCGGTCCCCCTAATGTGGTATGGTGCCGCAAGCCGCTCGCTGGATGATGACATGCGCAGTGGCACGTTCCTGTCGTAACCCCACCCGCGTTGCGCCCAGTCCAGCCAGGCGCACCCGCGCCACCGGCCAGACTTCCTCCTCCCGGGATGGATTCCCGACGCCTCCCTTCGCCCCGTGAAGAGAGCCGGAACCCCGCCGCCGCATCCGTCGCACCGCCTCCTCCGATCCCAAAACCATGAAAAGAACACCACCCAGAAGCAGCCTGTTCCGGCCCGCGGCCCTTGCCTTGCCCGTGGCCGCGCTGATGCTCGGCACGGCGCACGCCGCCACCACCGTCGGCCTGAACTTCCAGGTCGATTTCGGCGAATCGACCTACACCGGAAAGCCCGTCACGGCCGATGCCTTCGGCGTGCCGCTGGTCAACTGGTTCAACCTCGCCCTGATGCCCGACGCGGTCTCCACGAACCAGACCGTCGTCCTGCCCGGCGGTGGCTCGCTCACCGTTTCCTGGCGCGCCGCCAACGCCTGGTATAGCGGCATCAACGATCTCGGCGGGCAGACCCTCACGCCCGGCGACGACGAGGTGCTCTGGGGCTACCTCGACGACGGCGGCTCCGGCTACAGCGTGACCATCTCCGGCCTGCGCGGCGTCAGCGCGAACTACAAGCTGCTGACCATCGCCGCGACGGATGGCGGGGTGGGCTTCAGCGACGTGACGGTGCGCGCTCAGACCGCAACCAACACGCTGAACTACACGGAGCTCGCGCCCTTCGTCCCCGTGGGCGGCGGCGGCTGGGCCACCAGCACGGTTTCCTCCGCCTTCACCACGCTCTCGGCCAACGACTCCGTCACCATCGCCGGCGTCGCGCGCAACGGCAGCACCCGCTCCACGCTCGCTGGCCTCGTTCTGGAATACACCGCCGGGGTGAACGCGCCGCTGGTCGAGACGCAGCCGACGACACCGGTGGGGACGATCTTCAAGGACGGCTCCTTCGTCCTCACCTCCGCCGCTTCCGGCACCGCGCCGCTCGCCTACCAGTGGCGGCGCGCGGGAACTCCGATCCCCGGCGCGACCAACGCGGCCTACACGAACCTCAGCGCGCAGGTGGCCGATTCCGGCAACTACGACGTGGTCGTGACCAACCTCCACGGCGCCGCCACCAGCACGGTGGCGGCCGTGGCGGTGATCGACGTGGTGCAGCCCGTGATCACCTCCGCTCCGGTGCCCACCACGGCCTATCCCGGCTACGACGTGGCCTTCAAGGTCGCCGGCACCGGCGGCCAGCTCGCCTACCAGTGGAAGAAGGGCGCGCAGACAATCCCCGGCGCGACCGCCTCGACGCTCGTGGTCTCGAACGTCTCCGCCGCCGACGCGGGCAGCTACACCGTGACGGTGAGCAACCCGGTCGGCTCCGTGGAAGCCAGCGCCGCGCTCACGGTGCTGGTGCCCGGTGCCTACGACGGCGCGATGGCCAGCCTCAAGCCGCTTTCCTACGTGCGCCTGAACGAAACCGGAGCCCTGCCGATCGACATCGCCGCCAATGCCGGTTCGCTCGGCGCGACGGGCAACGGCGTCTATCGCTCCGGTGCGGCGCATCCGGTCATGGGTGCTCTTGCCTCGGGCACCGGCACGGCCGCGCAGTTCAACGGCACCAGCTCGCACGTGCTGGTGCCCTACGCGGCGGAGCTCCATCCGAGCTCGGCCTTCACCTTCGAGGTCTGGGTCAAGCCGGCCGAGACCATGACCGGCGGCACGCTGAAAACACCCATCTCCAGCGGCGATTTCGGTGATCCGCGCGCCGGCTGGCTCATCTACCAGTCCGCCACGGGCTGGAATCTGCGCATGTTCTACCAGGACGGGTTGAACGCCTCTCTGAACATCACCGGCGGCCCCGTGCCGCAGGCCGGGACATGGTATCACCTCGCCGGCACCTATGACGGCACCACCGCCACGCTCTACGTGGACGGCCAACCGGTCGCTTCCGGCGCCCCGACCGCCTATGTGGCCGGAACGGCGGGCGGTTTCGCCCTCGGGATGCGCGCCGACCGCGCGTTTTACTGGCCCGGCGTCGCCGATGAAGCGGCCTTCTACTCCGCCGCCCTGAGCCCGGCCCGCATCCTCGCCCACTACCAGGCCGGGACGAACCCCGCGCCCGCCACCGCCTACTCGGCCACCGTGCTGGCGGATTCGCCCGTCGTGTATCTGAAGCTCGACGAAGGCGCGTTCACCGGGAAGAAAGCGCAGAACCTCGGCACCCTCGGCTCCGCCTTCGACGGCGCCTACCTCTCGGCCAACGCCAACCTCACCGGCGATCTCGGCATCTACCCCGGCGTCGTCGGTCCGCGCCCTCCGGCCATCCCCGGTTTCGAGGCGGGCAACAACGCCCTCGGCATGACCAACGGCTACGTGGACCTCGGCGTCATCGCGCTGAACACGAACGCCGTGACCTTCACCTGCTGGCTCAAGCGTTCCGCCACCCAGCCTGGCGACATCACCGGCCTCGTCTTCGAGCGGTCCTCCGCCGAGGCCTCCGGCCTGCACATGATGCCCAACGGCGAACTGCGCTACCACTGGAACGGCGGGCAATGGAGCTGGGCCTCGGGCCTCATCGCGCCCGAGGAGGAATGGGCCTTCGTCGCCCTCGTCGTCGAGCCGACCCGCGCTACGATCTACATGGACGCGGGCGATGGCATCGTCACCGCCGTGAACACCGCGACCCACGCCGTCGTGCCCTTCACCAGCCCGATCCTGATCGGCCTGGACAACGGCGCGCGCTTCCTCGCGGGAGCCATCGACGAGGTCGCGGTCTTCAACCGCTCGCTCACCGCCGGCGAGATCTCGCTCCTCGCCCTCGCCGCCTCGGGTGAACAGGTCCAGCTCCGGCTCGTCAACGGCGGCATCATCCAGGACGTGAAGCCCGTCGGCACGCCGCACCACGGCACCAGCCTCGGCTCCACCTGGGAGGCCGCCTTCACCGACGCGGCCCCCAGGACCCGCAACGGGGTTCGCGCCTTCACCGCCACGCCCGGCGCGCAGGTCACCGTGCCCGCCAGTCCGGACTTCGACTCCACCGTCGGCACCATCACCTTCTGGATGCAGGCCACCGCGCCGCTCCCCGGAACCGGCAGCGAAGGCGCGATCCTCTTCGACCGCCGCGGTGCCACCGGCGACGTGATCGTGATGACCGACGCCGGATCGCTCTTCGTCCAGGCCCGGGGCACCGGCGGCCTCGCCAACAGCACCTCCGCCGGCTACCTGCCGGACGATCTGTGGCACCATGTCGCCTACGTCTATGACCAGTCGGCCACCGGCTCGATCAAGGTGTATCTCGACGGCGCGCTGGTCATCGACAACCCGAACACCATCGCTTGGAGCTGGCCCACGGAACGGCCCATCGAACTCGGCCGCTCGCACGACGGCTACTGGAAGAAGTTCGAGGGCCGGATGGACGACTTCCGGTTCTACAACCGCGCCCTGACCGAGGCCGAGGTCGGCCAGGTCTTCGCCAGCGACGCCCTGGTGGACACCGGCGCGTTGAAGCTCCGGCTGGACTTCGACAACGCCGCCTTCGGCAAGAGCCTCCAGTGGGACTACGGCACGCTCCAGAGCACGCCCGCCCTCGGAACCGAGGCCAACTGGCAGCCCGTCCCCGCGGCGACCTCGCCCTATAGCTTCCTCCCGGAAGCCGGCGGCTCCGGATTGTTCTTCCGCGCCCGGGTCCCCTGATTCCCGGTCCCCCCACACACGCACCCACGAGCGGCCGGGAGCGATCCCGGCCGCTTCTTTTTTCGCCGCGCCCCGGCCTTCGCCACCGCTGGCGGAGCACGCTCCTCGCGCCGGAACTTTCCCTTGATTTCAAAGGCCGCGTTGGCAGCGTAGCGCCTCCATTCCCGGGGAACCGGGGCGGAAAAGAACATTTTTACAGCCGCTGTGCCGAAGGAAGACCACATCCAGCTCACTGGAACCGTGTCCCAGGTCCTGCCCGGGACGATGTTCCGCGTCAAACTGCCCAATGGGCACGAGGTGCTCGCCCACATCTCGGGCAAGATGCGCAAGCACTTCATCCGCATCAGCGTCGGCGACGTGGTGCAGGTGGAGATGTCGCCCTACGACCTGGCCAAGGCCCGCATCGTCTTCCGCGAGCGTTGAACGACGGCCCTCACGCCGCCGTCGAACCGTCCGAATCTTTCCCATGAAAACCATCCTCTTCTCCCTGATGGCGGGCCTCGCCCTGCCGTTGCTCGCCGCCGAGACCAACACCGCTCCCGCCGCCCCGGCCGCTCCGGCGGCGGCCCCGTCGTTCGCCGATCCGTCGAAGCTGACGGAGAAGGCACCGGACACGTTCAAGGCGCAGTTCGAGACCACCAAGGGCAAGTTCGTCATCGAGGTCGTGCGCGAACAGTCGCCGCTCGGCGCGGACCGGTTCTACAACCTCGTCCGCTCGGGCTATTTCACGGATGTCGCGTTCTTCCGCGTGATCCCAGGCTTCATGTGCCAGTTCGGCATCCACGGCGACCCGAAGGTTTCGGAGAAGTGGCGTCCGGCCACCATCCAGGACGAGCCGGTGAAGAGCGGCAACAAGCGCGGCGCGATCACCTTCGCGATGGGCGGACCGAACACGCGGACCACCCAGCTCTTCATCAACTTCGCCGACAACAACCGCCTCGACGGATTGGGTTTCTCCTCCTTCGGCAAGGTAGTCGAAGGCATGGACGTGGTGGACAAGATCAACGGCGAATACGGTGAAGGCGCTCCGCGCGGCCGCGGCCCCGACCAAGGCCGCATCCAGAAGGAAGGCAACACCTACCTGAAGAAGGATTTCCCGAACCTCGACTACATCAAGTCGGCTTCCATCGTGGCCCCGGCTCCCGCCGCCAAATAATCTCATGAGCAACACATCCACGGCCGAAGTCGCCGTCCTGACCACCACCGAAGGCGTGATGGTCCTCGAATTCTGGCCCGACGTCGCCCCCGGCCACGTCGAGAACTTCAAGAAGCTGGCCCGCCAGGGCTTCTACGACGGCACGGCGTTCCACCGCGTCATCAAGGGCTTCATGATCCAGGGCGGCGATCCGCTGACCAAGGACGCCAAGATGGAAGCCCGTTGGGGCACCGGCGGCCCCGGCTACCAGATCAAGGCCGAGTTCAACAAGAAGTCCCACACCCGGGGCGTGCTCTCCATGGCGCGTTCGCAGGACCCGAACTCCGCCGGCAGCCAGTTCTTCATCTGCCACGGCGATCCGAAGTTCCTCGACGGCCAATACACCGCCTTCGGCAAGCTGACCAAAGGCGACGAGGTGTTGGAGAAGATCGCCACCACCGCCACGCGTCCCGGAGATCGTCCAGTCAGCCGCATGGGCGTGGAGAGCGTGAAGATCGTGCCCGCCTCCGAGGTGAAGTAACCGTTCCTCCCAAATTGCAGAGGCCCGGATCGAATCCCGATCCGGGCTTTTTGTTTTTGAGGGCGTTCTTGGGGAACCCACCCCTGACCCCTCCCAGGAGGGGATAAGGCAGAACGCCATCCGACCGCCGGACGCGCGTGCCCGGTTCCCCTCCTGGGAGGGGTCAGGGGTGGGTTCGTTCGACGTTGAGCGTTGAGCGTTCGGCATTCCCGAAAACTCCGGACTTTGAGCGCTCAATTCCGCCGAACGTCGAATCGAGACGCCGCCGGGGACCGAAGCGGGGGGCTTGCTCCCGGGCTTCCAGCGCGGAAGCTGCTGTGCCGGAGACCGGATTCCCCGGCTCCATCCATGCACCGCCTCCTCCCAACCCTGCGGCTCCCGAGAACGCTGCGCCTCGCGGCGGCGGTTCTTCTGCTCGCGTTCGCCGCATCCGTGCGCTCGGCCGACACGCTGCGGCACGAGTTGGTGGTGCGCTCCTGGGGCACCGAGGAGGGCCTGCCGCAGAACACGGTCAACGCCATCGCCCAGACGCGCGACGGCTATCTCTGGCTCGGCACGCGCGACGGGCTGGCGCGCTTCGACGGCGTGCGCTTCACCGCTTTCGGGCTGGGGGACGGGCTGCCCGCGCTCGAGGTGCGCGCCCTGCGCGAGGACCGGCGCGGCTTCCTGTGGATCGGCACCAGCGGCGGGCTCTGCCGCCTCATCCACGGGCGCATCGAGCCGCTGAACCTGCCCCTGCAGGGATTGGGCAGCGACACGATCACCGCGCTGGAGGAGGATCGTGAAGGGCGGATCTGGATCGGCACCCGCGCCGGGGTCTGCCTCTGGCGCGACGGGCGTTTCGCCGACGCCTCGGAACTGGCCGAACTGGAGGGGGCACCGGTCTCGAACCTCCACTGCGACCGCCGGGGCTCCGTCTGGATCGCCACGGCCACGCGCGGTCTCTTCGAGTTCTCCGAGAACCGCCTGCGCCAGGACCGGGGGCCGGACGACCTGGAGCGCATCTCCGCCTACTGCGTGCTGGACGATCGCCAGGGCCGCCTTTGGGCCGCCGTCGGCAACGGCATCGTCCTCTGCCGCGAGAACGGCGAATGGGGCCGCTACACCATGACCAACGGCCTGCCCCTGGCCTACATCTCCTGTATGGCCGAAGGGCCGGACGGTTCCATCTGGGCCGGATCGCTCGACGCCGGGCTCTATCGGCTGAAGGGCGACCGCTTCGAGTCCTTCGGCCGGGACGACGGCCTCTCGGGCGACGCCATCCGTGCGCTCTGCTACGACGGCGAGGGCAACCTCTGGGTCGGCACCCGCACCTCCGGGCTGAACCGCGTGAGCCGCCGCACCGTGCTGGCCCTGGGCGTGGAACAGGGGCTGACCAACGACTTCATCCGGGGCGTGGCGCAGACCCGCGACGGCACGCTCTGGGTCGGCACCACCGGCGGCGGGCTCCATCGCGGCGGCCCGGACGGCTTCACCCGCTTCGTCCCGCCGCCCCCGGCGGACGCCTACGTCTTCCTCGACGCCGTGCTGGCCACTCCCGACGACACGCTCTGGTGGGGCGCGGCCCGCGCGCTCTTCGCCACGCGGGATGGACAGATGCTCGCCCTCCACACGAACAACCTCCCCTGGTTCCGCTCCGCCGCCGTCACCGCGTTGAGCGAGGACGGACGCGGCGGCCTGTGGATCGGCACCTCCGAGGGCCAGCTCGTGCACCATGCGGAAGGCCGCTTCGAGGAATTTCCCCACCGCACCGGACGCGGCGCCATCACCGCGCTCGCGCTCCAGCCCGACGGCGCGCTCTGGATCGGCTCCGAAGCCGGCGGCCTGCGCCGCATCCGGGGCGCGGACGACCCCATCCTCGGAGTCACCAACGGCCTCTCCAGCCCCATCATCCGCGCGCTCCGCCTGGACGGCGACGGCAACCTCTGGATCGGCACCGGCGGCGGCGGCCTCAACCTCTGGCGCGACGGCCGTGTCACCGCCTTCACCGAGAAGCAGGGCCTCGGCGCGGAGACCGTTTCGCAGATCGTGGACGACACGATGGGCAGCCTCTGGCTCGGCTCCAATCGCGGCATCTGGCGCGTCCGCAAGACCGACCTCGCCGCCCTGGCCGAAGGCCGCCTCGCCTTCGTGCATCCGCGCGTCTTCGGCCGCACCGACGGGATGCCGGTGGAGGAATGTTCCACCGGGTTCTCCCCCGCCGGGCTGCGCCTGCGCTCCGGCGACCTCTGCTTCTCCACCGTGAAAGGGCTGGTCATCGTCGATCCCTCGCGCGAGGAGACCAACGCCCCGCCGCCGCAGGTCTGGCTGGAGGAGATCACCGTCAACGGCGCGGTCCAATCGGTCGAAACCGAGCGCGCTGTGGAAGGCCGCCGCCCGCGCCAGGCTTCGCTCGTCGTCCCGGCGGGCGGACGCGAATTGGAGCTGCGCTTCACCGGCATCAGCTTCGCGGCCCCGGAGAAGGTCCGCTTCCGCTACCGCCTCGAAGGCCTCGACCGCGACTGGATCGAAGCCGGCACCCGCCGCACCGCCTTCTACCACAGCCTGCCGCCCGGGCGCTTCACCTTCCGCGTCACCGCCGCCAACGCCGACAACGTGTGGGACCCCGTCGGTTATTCGCTGGCCCTGACCATCGAGCCACGCCTTTGGGAGGAACCGTGGTTCCAGGTCGCGGGCACCCTCGCCGGAGTCGGCCTCCTGGTCGGCGTCGCGCGGCTCGTCGAGCGCCGCCGTTATCTGCGGCGGCTCGCCTTGCTGGAAACCCAGAACGCCGTCGAACGCGAGCGCCTCCGCATCTCCCAGGACATGCACGATGACATCGGCGGCATCCTCACGCAGGTCACGCTGCTCAGCGAACTCGGCCGCACCGAGGCCGACGCGCACCACGAGACCAAGACCGTCTTCGAGCGCATCGGCCACCAGACCCGCGCCGCCGTCCAGGGCATGGACGAGATCATCTGGGCCACAAATCCGAAGAACGACAACCTCCCGCGCTTCGCCGAATACGTCTGCCGGTTCGCCGACGAATGGTTCGAGAGCTCGCCCATCCGTTGCTGGCAGGAAGTCCCCACCGACCTGCCCAACCTCCCGCTGCGCGCCGATGTCCGGCACAACGTCTTCCTCGCCGTGAAGGAAGCCATCCACAACGTGCTCAAACATTCCGGCGCCACCGAAGCCTGGCTCCGGCTGGCCCTCGCCCGGGACTCCGTGCGGATCGAGGTCGAGGACAACGGGCGCGGACTGCCCTCCGCATCCGCCGCCCCGATGGGCCGCACCGGCCACGGCCTCGGCAACATGGCCATGCGCCTCGCCGAATGCGGCGGCCGCGCCAAGATCCTCGACACCGGCCACGGCACCCGCGTGGAGTTCGTCTTTCCCTTGGCCGGAAAGCCGTGAGGCCGGTGCAACGCCGTCTCCCCTCACCCCACGAAGGCCGTTGCTGCCATTCGAGCGTCCGGATTGGCCTGAAAGGCCTCGGGATTTGACGCGCCGACGGGGAGCTGACACCCTCCGGGCAGAACCTCCCCCAACCCGCGCACGGCCCGTGCCGTCGCGCGCGCCGGGAGTGTCCAATGCCCGGAACCAGCCGCCCGTGGCGGCAGTCGTTCGGTTCCGGTTTTCCCGAAACCCTGCATGGCCTCCCGGACCCCGAATGACGGTCTGGAGTCGGCGCTGCGCGAGAGCGAGGAACGCTTCCGGCAGATCGCCGAGTCCATCCACCATGTCTTCTGGGTGACGGACCTGGCGCCGCTGGAACGCATCGCCTACGTCAGCCCCTCCGTCCTTCGCATCTGGGGACGGCCGCCGGAAGCCTTCTACGCGAGCGCCCGGCTCTGGTTGGACTGCGTGCACGACGAGGACCGGCCCAAGGTGATCGCCGCTTTCGAGCACTGGCTGGCCGCGCCCTCGGAGCGCAGCTACGACGCGGAGTTCCGCATCGTGCGGCCCGACGGCGAGATCCGCTGGGTCCATGACCAGGGTCGCCTGGTGATGGACGCCTCGGGGCGGCCGGTGCGGGTCACGGGCATCGCCGAGGACATCACCGCGCGGAAGCGGTCGGAGCTGGCGCTGCGGGAGAGCGAGGAGCGGTTCCGGCAGATCGCCGATTCGATCAACCATGTCTTCTGGGTGGAGGAGCTGGAGCCGACGCCCCGGGTCTCGTATGTCAGCCCGGCCTTCGAGAGGATCTGGGGACGGCCCGCCGACGAAATCCTGGCCAACAGCGCGCTCTGGATGGAGTGCATCCATCCACAGGACCGGCCCAAAGTGGCCCGCGCTTTCGAGAACTGGCTCCGGACACCCGACCGGCTCGGGTTCGACGAGGAATACCGCGTTGTCCGGCCCGACGGGGAGATCCGGTGGATCCACGACGCGGGCCGGATCTGCCGGAACGCCGAGGGCCGGATCTACCGCGTGACGGGCGTGGCCGAGGACATCACGTCGCGGAAGATGGCCGAGGGCGCTCTGGACCAGAAGCAGCGGCAGTTCCTCCAGCTCATCGAGAGCCTGCCGCAACTGGTCTGGACCTGCGGCGCCGACGGGGCCTGCGACTACCTCAGCCCGCAATGGGTGGCCTACACCGGCGTGCCGGAGCGGCGCCAGCTCGGCAAGGGCTGGGCGCATCAGGTCCATCCGGACGACCGCGACCGGGTCGTCGGCGCGTGGAACGACTCGGTGGCCGCCGGGGAACCCTACGACGTGGAGATGCGTCTGCGGCGCTACGACGGCACGCACCGCTGGTTCAAGGTCCGGGGCGTGCCGTTGAAAGACGCGGACGGGCGGACGGTCCGGTGGTTCGGCACCAGCACGGACATCGACGAGATGAAGACGGCGACGGCCGCGCTGGCCGACCGGGAGCAACGGCTGCGGCTGGCGGTGGAGCAGTTGACCGGCGTGTGGACCACCGACCGGGAGCTGCGGTTCAACTCCCTCACCGGCTTCAGCCAGTTGCCCGAGGGGATGTCGCTGCTCGGCCTGCCGTTGCAGAGCGTGATGGGCGGCCTGGGCGACGACCATCCGGCCGTGGCCGGCCATCGGGAGGCGCTGGCGGGCCGGTCCGCTTCCTACGACTTCGTGTCCGGCCCGCGCCATTACCGCTGCTCGGTCGCGCCGCTGCGCGACACCTCGGGCGAGATCATCGGCGTGGCGGGCATCGCGACGGAGTTCACCGACCTGCAGAACCTCCGCCAAAGCCTCGTGGAGGAGCGCGACCGTTTGGCGCGCCTGGCCGAGGCCGCGCCGTCCGTTCTGCACACCTTCCGCCTGGGACCGGACGGCACCGCGAGCTTCACCGGGGGCCAGGTGCGCGTGGCCGAGCTCTACGGGTTGCCGGTCGGGGCGGTTTCCATCAACGCCTCCGGGATCATGGAGCGCATCCATCCCGACGACCGGGAACGCGTGCTCGCCGCCATTGGGGAGTCGAAGGGCCGGGGCGGCGCTTGGCGCGTGGAATATCGCATCCTCCATCCTGTGCGGGGCGAGCGGTGGATCGAGGGCCATTCCCTGCCCGTGGCCGATCCCGACGGCGGCACGAGCTGGCACGGGTGCCTGACGGACATCACCGAACGCAAGCGGGCCGAGGAGGAGCTGCGCGAAAGCCGGGCCAAGCTGGAGACCGTCTTCGAGCACCTGACCGAGGGACTCGTCATCGCCTCGGTGGATGGAAACCTGCTGAGCTGGAACCGCGCGGCCATCGCGCTGCACGGCTTCGGCAGCCCGGAGGATCTCAGGGAACGGTTTTCCGACCTCCGGTCGATCTTTGCCCTGACCACGCTGGCCGGAGAGCCGGTG